>CAUZOL010000064.1:0-25879 GCA_963581435.1 Planctomycetota bacterium | reverse complement strand
AATTGGCGGCTGGAAGCCACCACTACGACAATTATGTTCCGCGCGTCGCGAAGTCAGCCGTATCGTCTGCTGGAGAGTGGACTCGGATTTGCGTTGTGTTACGATCGGTGTGCCGTGTCGGTCCGATCGCCACTTCGTCACAATTGGCGAAGATAGCAAACCGTTTAAGAGGCCAACCGAAGGGAGTACCGTGTGAAATCGCATCTCGACATATTTCGATTCGGCGTCGATTCCGCTGCGGCCAGCGAGCCATCGGCTCCGCCGGGCATCGAATTGAAAACCGTCGCAGCGCCGTTGTCACAGATGACAAGCGATGCCTTGTCTCAGCTTGTGACCGACTCCAACGCGGATTGGGTTGCCTTCGCCGACGCAGCGGTCAGCCCGACGACGAACGACCTGCTTCAGCTATCGCGAATCTGTGATGCCGATGCAACCGCCGCCTGTGTGGTGGTGCCGCTCAGCCCCGCCCCGGAGCTGTGCCATTGTTGGGAGCAACTTCCGCTGCAACTGGCTGTGCTATTGACTCAGCCGGAAGCGTACGCACTCATCGCGATTCGAAAGTCCGCACATAGGGCCGACGGCGGTTTCCGCGATGTGGACGCGCCGCTATGGGATATGGTGATTCGCGCGTCATCCTCGAACCGGCCGTTTATTGTCGTTCTCTCGGAAACCACTTCGGAAGACGAACCGGCCGCATACCCAACCAGGTTGCCGGCGCTTGCACCCAATGCGCCGAACAATTCCCGTGGTTGGCTGCGCGAACATCTTTCGCAAGTTGAACACGCCGACGTTGTTCCCGAGGTTGGCAACGGTGACGACTTTGTCGCCCTGAAAGCGGGTTTGTTGCAGTTGCAGGATGAACTCGACGCGAGCCACAATCTGTCGCAGTCGGTCGAGGGGGAAGGAAAACATCTGGCCGGTGATTATTGGCATGGGATCATGCATCGCCGCGAGCCGGATTATTCCAATGCGAAATACTGGTTCCGCCGCGTTGGCAGGAATCCGGTTTTCGATGCACTGGCTGATCGGGCGGGCAGCCTGTTAACACAGTGTCAATCGTCGGCGGCTCCCGGTTGGGAAGAGCGACTAATGGCAGCCGACGGCTGGAATCCGTTTGCGTTCGTCGATCTCTGCGAGCATTGCTGCCAAACAGGCGATGAAGCGCTGACTCGCGTAGCCGAGGAGATTCAGTTTGCCGAAATGCTATTGTTGATCGAACAAACCTACCGCGACGCGTGCGCGTAACTGATCGACAGGCGCTTAACCGATACGCGAGCGGCCGGCTTTATGCCGGCTGACCCGCAACGTTCGTCGGGATCAACCATCACTCCCCGGCGTGATGCGCTGCCTTCTGTTTCCGTCGGGCAACTCCTGATTCGGTCGCCGCCACGGCGACCGCGTCGGCGACGGCGGTCGCAATCCGGCGATCAAACACACTGGGAATGATGTAACTGGCCAGCACTTCATCGTCGGAAATCACGCCGGCAATCGCGTAGGCGGCGGCGACCTTCATCTCGTCGGTAATTCCCTGCGCGCGAACGTTCAACAGACCGCGGAAGAATCCCGGAAAGCAGAGAACATTGTTGATCTGGTTCGGATAATCTGAACGACCGGTCGCCATCACCTTGACGTGCGGCAGAGCCAACGCCGGCTCAATTTCGGGGTCGGGATTGGCTAACGCGAACACAACGGGATCGGGCTTCATCCGTTTGATGTGTTCAACGGTGAGGAGGTTCGGACCCGAGACGCCGATAAACACGTCCGCTCCATCCAACGCGTCACCCAGGTCGCCGCCCAGCTTTTCGGAATTCGTATTGTCAGCAATCCACTGCTTCACCGGGTTCATGTTTTCGTCGCGCCCGTTGTAGATGGGGCCATTTCGATCGCAGACGATTAAGTGTTTTGCGCCAACTCGCTTGAGCAGCTTGGCGATGGCGGCCCCGGCTGCGCCGGCTCCATTGAGCGTGATTCGCAGTTCTTCCATCGTCTTGCCGATGACCTTCAACGCGTTGGTCAATGCCGCCAGCACGACGATGGCCGTGCCGTGCTGGTCGTCGTGGAAGACGGGAATGTCGAGTTCGGCTCGCAGCCGCTCCTCGATTTCCACGCAACGCGGCGAGGAGATATCTTCGAGATTGATCCCGCCAAACGTTGGCGCGATGTACTTGCACGTTTTGATGATCTCTTCGGTGTCCTGCGTGGCCAGGCAGATGGGAAAGGCATCGACGCCGGCGAACTCCTTGAACAACAACGCCTTGCCTTCCATCACTGGCATGGCGGCTTGGGGTCCAATGTTGCCCAGCCCCAGCACGGCCGAACCATCGGTGACGACGGCAACCATGTTGCGTCGAATGGTCAGCGCAAAGGCGGCGTCGGGGTCTTCGTGAATGGCCATGCAAACACGGGCAACACCGGGCGTGTATGCCATCGATAAATCGTCGCGTGTCTTGACTGGGATCTTGGAGCGAACTTCGATCTTGCCGCCCAGATGCATTAGAAAGGTGCGGTCGGAAACTCTGGAAACCTCGACCTCTTCGATCTTGCGGACCTCTTCGACAATCTTTTCACCGTGCTCGACGTCGGATGTTTCAACGGAGATGTCGCGGGTGATGTTCCCCTTGCGAACATCGACGATATCGACCGCGCCGATAAACCCGTTCGCTTCCCCAATGACCGACGTGATGCGCCCCAACAATCCGGGACGATCGGGATACCGCAGACGAATGGTGATGCTGTACGACGCGCTGTGTTGCTTCATCTCATCGCTCCGCACAAGAATGCATCCTGGCGATTGCCGGGCAGCGGGGGCGCTATCGACGAACTCGAAGTGTTCGAGCCGGCGAGGGGATCTGTACCGCCGTTCTATCTCATTCCGGCCAAGCAATCAATCATCGATGCGTGACAACGAGGTCAATCGATGAACGTTGGCGGCTCAGACAGTTTCGGCTCGGTATGCAAAGCGGAGTATCGACCACGCACGAGGACGTTGTGCAGGCGATTGCCCGTCAACGTACATTTGAGAGCTTCCACGCGCGACGTCTCGCCGACGAACAGACCTGCGCGACCGTTTCCAATCGATCGCACATCGTTCAGCACAATGTTTCGGCATCGACTATGAGCGCTGATTCCATCCAGCCGGAAGTGTCGAAACGTCAGACCGATGACGACGACATCGTGCACCTCGGCGAACGTCAGTCCGACATCACCTTCGGCAAAGGCGAACGCACGCTCTGAGGGCGAATCCAATCGGGCCGCTTGGTAATAAATCGCGCCACGCCACGCCGCCCATTGGCCGGCCGGTATCTTCGGCAGCACTTTCGCGCCGCGAGCGGCGACCATTTCCGGTACCGGTTTGTCCTCAAGGATGAGTTGAAAATGTCCCTTTCGATGAGGAGCGAACCGCCACAGGTCGCGCGCTACTGCTTTCCAGGCCGTTGGCGGCACCAGCCGTGCCCCGCTGACAATCGCCCCGTTGCCGACGATGGTAAATTGCGCCTGGCCGAATCCGCTGTTATTGCGGCCATTGATGCTCAGTTGCTCGTAATAAGGGATGCCGCGATTGGCAATGATGATGGTGTCTCCTTGCCGCGCCTTTTGCAAAGCGCGACCGATCGTTTTCATCGGCCCGAAGCGAAGACCGGCCACTTCGCTGCTGACACCGTCGAAGGTATCACTGCCAATACGATTGTCGACATAGAATTCGGACGCCGTACAGCGCTCATCGCCGAAGACTACCGCCACAAGAACCAACGCAACCAACGGTTTCAGCAACTGATGTATTTGCGCAATCATGAAACTCAGCCTGACAGAATCAATCGGGACAATCGGAACATCTTGCGCCACATGTCGGCCACGATGTTCCACATGCGTCTATCAACTTTCATCGACTTGACCCTGTTGTTGGAATGACGCGAATCGCTCAATTTGATTGAACGGGGTACGGCAAGGTATCCCCCTTCAGACCGGCAAGGAGGTTTTCGACAGTCATTTCCATCATCCGCTGTCGTGTGCGATTCGATGCACTTCCAAGGTGTGGCAGTACGATCACGTTATCGAGCGACAGCAGAGGGTGATTGCGAGGCAGCGGTTCCGGATCGGTCACATCCAACCCGGCCGCTGCGATTTCACCGCTTTGAAGCGCCGTGACTAATGCGTCGGTATCGACAACCGGACCGCGGGCCATGTTCAGCAGGATGGCCGTCTGTTTCATTCGCTGCAATTGTGGCGTCGAGATCAAGCCGGTTGTTTCCGTGGTGAGGGGACAGTTGAGGGAAACAAAGTCGCTTTCGCTCAGCAGTTCATTAAAATCGACGTATTGCACGCCGAGTTCACTTTCCAATTCGGGGCAGCGATTGCGGTTGTGATAGAGAATCTTCATCTCGAATCCCTTCGCCCGGCGTGCGACTTGTGTGCCGATGCGCCCCATACCGACAATTCCCAGCGTGCTGCCGGTCACTTCCTGGCCGATGAGTATCGAGGGATCGTGGAATGTGAATTCGGGACCGCGGGCGAATCGGTCGCCCACGAGCACATTTCTCGCGACAGATAACAGCAGCGCCATCGTCATGTCGGCCGTCGAAGCATCGAGACAGCCCGGCGTGTTGCCGACGGGTATGTTGCGTTTCGTGGCGGCTGCCACGTCGATGTGATCGACGCCGACGCCGTGATTGCTGATGATTTTCAAGTTGGGCATGCGGTCCATCAACGGGCCGTCGGCAGTGGGGTGCGAAAAGGCAATCAGACCGACGCAGCGCGACAATGCTGCGTCATCGAGATTGCCATTCCATTCGACAACCTCACAATTGTTGCCCATCATTTCGATCAATTGCGGCGGCAGGTTGTCGCCGAGAATCACCTGTTTGCTCACGGTGTTGCGCCTTTTAGAAACTCGTAACTTAAGTTCACCGCAGCGAACCAGATCCACAGCGCAAAGTCAATCGAAACGCCGCTGGAGCGTCGGTGAGGAACAGACATCTGGCTATTGCTGACTCGATCACGGCACGACGCTATACTCGGATTCATCGCCAACTTCGTTTCGTTGCCGACTCAACATTCCTAACAACTCGATCAATGATTGCCATCTGATGAAAATCACACAAATTGTCTGTCAAATTCTCCGAGTGGAATCTGTTGCGGCGAAGACTGCAAGTTGTCAGGACGTGGCCTTGGTTCGTGTGCGGACCGATACCGGGCTGGAAGGAATCGGCGAGGCGGACGCGTCGCCGGAAGTGGTCAAAGCGGTAATCGATGCGCCTTTCAGCCACAACATTGCCTGCGGTTTGCGGGAGACGCTTGTCGGCGAACATCCGCTGGAAATCGGGCGGCTGTGGCAGAAGATGTACGATGCCACGGTCTACTTCGGCCGCACGAGTGTCACAGTGGCTGCCATGAGCGCCATCGACATGGCGCTCTGGGATTTGAAGGGGAAGCATTTTGGCGAGCCGATACATCGTCTGCTGGGAGGCAAACGGCACGATCGTATTCGCGCGTACGCATCGATTCTGTTCGGCCGCGACGGAAAAGAGACGGCTGACATCGGCCGGCGCTGGACCGAAGCGGGTTACACGGCGGTGAAATTCGGCTGGGAACCGATGGGGCAAAGCGAGGCTCTCGACCGCGAACTCGTTGCCAGTGCGCGCGAGGGCGTGGGTGATGCGACGTTGCTGATTGACGCCGGCTGTGTGTGGGATGCCCGCACGGCATTGCGGCGAGCGCACGCGTTCGCCGAACACAACATCGAGTGGCTGGAAGAACCACTGCGGCAGGATGACGTCGAGGGATACGCCTGGCTCCGTGACCGCTCTCCCGTACCAATTGCAGCCGGTGAAGGGGAATGCGGCAGCGAGTCGTTTCGGCCATTGATCGACCGCCGCGCATTAGACGTCTATCAGGTCGATCTATCGCGGAACGGATTCACCGATGCCGCGTACATTCGACAGCGGGTGGAAGAGACGGGCGGGCGATTGTGCAATCATTGTTACACCAGCCCGATCACGGTGGCTGCCAGTGCACACTGGCTTTCGACCTGCCGCGACGCATTTCTGTTCGAGGATTGTGTCGAAGATCTGCCGATGCGAAACGACCTCACGCTGGAGCGAATGCAGGCAGACGACGGATACATGACCGTCCCCGATACGCCCGGTTTGGGCGTGACGCTGAACGAAGATTTCGTGAAAGCGCATCTGGTGTCGGAGTCGGTTTGATCGTCTCGGATTGTGCAGGGTTAGAGTCGAGAAATGCATCAGATCTGGTTTGACGGGTTGGGTGCCACTGGCGTGTCGCCAGTGTCCACCGCGCTGTACTGGCGACACGCCAGTGGCACCCGTATGTCTGAAGATTGACAAGAGTCGAGAGCCAGAGAAATGGATGCTCGCGCTTTCCATTGTGATGCTGGCATTTTCTTGAGCGTGCGCCCCGCTGCAATCCCCATTCGCTGCATAACCGCTAGGCGCTGCACGATCGTTGTTGTCGGTGCAATGTCGCGGTTGCTTCTTCGCACCGGGTAGTCGTGCGCGGAAAATGCGACTCGGCGAAGCGCGGTTTCGTTTGCGAACTATAGTTCCAAGTGATGTTCCGCGCCGAGTTGTGAGGGATATCCTGTAGTCGAGTGACTGTTTGTCGCAGTGGAGAGACCAAGTCGAGGAGAAACCAATGACCGGAAGCACAATTCTGGTGGCAGACGATAGCCGAACGATTCGCGTTCAGGTCCGACAAATTCTGACGACGGCCGGTTTTGACGTCGTTGAAGCAGGGACCGGGCAGGAAGCGCTGGAACAAATTGAAGAACAGCACCCATCGCTTGCGATCGTCGATATCACCATGCCCGACGTCGATGGATATGAGCTCTGCCAGACAGGCTGCGAACTTGCTGCGACCGACGAGGCCGCTGCGGCGACGGAATCGAGTCGCGAGATTGCGGCGTATTATCTGGATCGTTTCGTCGTCAGCAATGCCGACTACGCCCGGTTCATTAACGACGGCGGATACAGTCAGGTGGAATTGTGGCCGCAGGAAATTTGGCCCAACGTGCTGCAGTTTGTCGATTCGACCGGACACACCGGACCCCGCTTCTGGATCGATGGGAAACCATCGAAGCATCAAGACGACCATCCCGTCGTTGGTGTTAGCTGGTACGAGGCGAACGCGTACGCCCGTTGGGTTGGAAAGCGATTGCCGGTGGCGGCCGAATGGCAGCATGCCAGCAGTTGGTGCACCGCCAAAGACGGACGCGCCGGCAACGGACGATATCCGTGGAGCGATTCATTCGATCCGTCACGATATAACACCTGGTTCCGTGGCCCCGGTGAAAACGGAGATGACAGACCATGGTGAACACCACAAAGGGAACGCTCGGCTCTCTGGCCAAATTGACCTGTGCCTGCTGCGGGAACGAAACCGTTGACCGCGGCGGATATTGCGGGCATTGCCAAATGCCGTTTGATATGTCGCGGGCGGTGAACGAGCGAGGCACGCCCCCGCGGTTTGTTTCGATCCTCGGGCGCAGCGGTGCGGGCAAGACGATCTATCTCGGCTTCCTCATCGACATGCTGACCAAAGGCCCGCAAAATCTGCGCGGATTGCCGCACGGTTCGTTTTCGCTGGCGACGCAGCAGGAAACTGTCTACGCGTTGGAAAACCGTCGCTTTCCGGAGAAGACGGCATCGGAATCGGACAGTTGGCAGTGGGTTCACTGCGAAGTTTCGCACGTCAAGAAACCCAAGCGGTTTGTTGACATCATGACCCCGGATTTTGCGGGCGAGGCGATTGAACAGGAAATCGAATACGAGAACACCTTCCCGTTGATCCATTCGGTCGTCTCACGCTCGGAAGCGCTGCTGATTCTGTTCGACTCGAACAGCGCCCGCGATAACGGTCGCGATGAAGACTTCTTCGCAATGAAACTCATGTCGTACATCGCCAAGATTCAGGGCAGGTCGAATGGCCGTCGCTTTAGAAAACTCCGCGTGCCGGTTGCCATCGTATTGACCAAAGCCGACTCGTGTCCCGAAGCGATGGACAATCCGACGGAGTTCGCCGCTGCGAATCTGCCCGGTTTGGTGCAGGCTTGCGAGCGCAGTTTCGCGCAGTTTGAATTCTTCGCGGCGGGCGTGGTCGGCAGTTCTGCAATTGCCATCGATGGGTACGGGCGGAGAATGCATCTGCCGTTGCATACCGAGGTGCGGGGGATTATGGAACCGCTCGAATGGATTATGAAACGCGTTTGAAATAATTGGTTGATCCCACGGGGCGCAGCCCGTGGGCTTTGGGGGTAACACGACAGCCATGTATGTTGAACAGGCCATTTTTACTTCCGCCCGCACTCGTCATGCGCAGGGTTATCACCTGACGTCACGGTCGCCGGGAATCACCGATGAAATTGCGCAGGCGTTGTCGCAGTGGAGTCCGTCTCACGGCGGGCTGCTCGAATCGGCCATCGACGCCGTCAGTCTGAATTATTTTCCGCTCCCCTCGAACCGCGGCGTGCTGGCCCGCAGTGTTTACGGCGGCCCGGAATACAGCGACCGCGGTGGATTGCAGATCGTGACGCGGATGCTGGTGTTTCAACGCGAACAATTGGCCGGCTATTCCAATAATCCGCTCAACCTGGCCCAGCTTGCGATGGCATTGGGACAACTACGGCTCACAGGCAATCTGGAACAACTACTCGAACCGGTGGAACTTCCTGACCAGACGGCATTGGCAACTGCCGCACTCGGTCCAGACGTCGTTGAACCGTCGGAATCGGTCCAGGAACTTCTCCAACGGCTGCAAACCGCGTCGCGTGTGGCCGTTGTTGGCGCCGAAAATCCCAGGGAATTATTGGAAGAGCTGCTTCAGCACACGCATTCCGACGACCGTCTCGACGTAAGTTTCACCACAGGATTGAAGCCGTCGATGCACCGCCAATTCCGCCTGCAGTTTCTTACGGCGGCCGACCCGCGCTTACGGGGCCAATTGGCAGCGCAGGGAGTCGAATGCGTCGATCTGGCCATCTGACCCCGCGGTCCGTCGTACCAACAAACCCTCTCCCTCTGGGAGAGGGACAGCTTCAAAGCCGCAGGCGAATGAAGCAGGGTGAGGGCGGCGGTTGCTTCCAAAGTATCGCCAATCATTTCGGCCCTCTCCCCGATGGTCATCACCGGTGAGAACGGGCCGATCGATTGTGAGAGTGACAGACGTTTCCGCACAGTCGTCTACTGGACAGCGACACCCCGTCATTCGGCGGATGTGCCAACCCCTTGCCCGCCCTCCACGCTGGATTGGATTTGCGTTGAGTGGGTCGAGTATAATGGCGGCACAGGACGCATTTGTGCGTCGTTGTGTTTTACCCTGCAAGCAACGAGATTCGATCGACGACCATGTCTCAATTCACAGTATTTCGATACGGCGTTCCGATGATCGCCTGCTTGTTCCTTGTCGCTGTCGGATCATCTCACGCTGCCGATCCGCAGCCGCCGGTTTCCAAAGAACACGCCCAGCGGATGAAAGCGGGCATGGAACTGTTCGGCAAAAGTGTACGGGCCGACCTCGTCAAACATTGCCTTAAGTGTCACGGCGGCGAAGTGATTAAGGGAGAATTCGATCTTTCCACCCGCGCGCTGTTGGTCGATAGCGGTTACATCGAAGTTGGCAACGCGAAAGAGAGCTTTCTGATCAAGCTGATGACGCACGCCGAAAAGCCGTTCATGCCGCACAAGGCCGACAAACTGCCCGACGCGACAATCGCCCGCATTTCCCGCTGGATCGATCTCGGTGCACCGTACGACAAACCGCTGGTCGATAAATCGACCACCGGCCAATCGAAGTCAGCCATCTCCCTGGCCGAGCGAAACTTCTGGGCGTTCCAACCGTTGAGCGTCGCTGCACCGCCGGCGGTCTCGAACAGCAAGTGGGTTCGCACGCCCGTCGATCGCTTCATGCTGCAGAAGCTGGAAGCACGCAAACTGCGACCGAACGCGTCAGCCGATCGGCGCACGTTAATTCGCCGTGCTTACTTTGATCTGATTGGCCTGCCGCCGAAACCAGAGGAAATTGATGCGTTTGTGAACGATCCCGACGCGCGTGCCTACGAGAAGTTGATCGACCGCTTGCTCGACTCGCCACGCTATGGTGAGCGCTGGGCGCGGCATTGGATGGACGTCGCCCGGTATGCCGAATCGCACGGCTACGAACAGGACTACGATCGGCCGCACGCTTATCCGTATCGCGACTTTCTCATCAAGGCTCTCAACGCCGACATGCCCTTCGATGAGTTCGTTCGCTGCCAAATCGCCGGCGACGAACTGCATCCCGATGATCCGCTGGCGATGACGGCGACTGGCTTTCTGGGTGCCGGCGCATTCCCGACGCAACTGACAGAAAAGGAATTTGAATCGGCCCGCTATGACGAACTCGACGACATGACCGGTACCATTGGCAACGCTGTTCTTGGCCTGACGATTGGCTGTGCCCGTTGCCACGATCATAAATTCGACCCGATTCCTACACGCGATTACTATCGGTTTGCGGCGACGTTTACGACGGCCATTCGTGCTGAGATCGATCTCGACCTCGGCTACGGCGAGAAGCCGACCAAGGCGATGGTGACCAGCGAAGGGTTCCCGCACATGAAGCATCACGCCGACGGCCGCGGGTTCCCGCATTTCTACAAAGAGACGCATCTGCTCGAACGGGGCGACGTGAAACAGAAGAAAGAAGTCGTCACGTCGAGCTTTCTGCAAGTGCTGATGCGCAACGGCAAAGACGATTCGTACTGGAAAGTGAATCCGCCCCAAGGGTGGAAGCGAACCAGCTTTCGCCGCGCATCGATGGCCAACTGGATCACCGATTCACAGCATGGCGCAGGCCATCTGGCGGCACGCGTAATTGTCAATCGGTTGTGGCAGCATCATTTCGGCCGGGGCATCGTCGCTACGTCGAACGATTTCGGTGTGCAGGGCGAACGGCCAACGCATCCCGAACTGCTCGATTGGCTGGCGACCGATTTGATTCATAACGGTTGGAAGCTCAAACGGTTGCACAAGATGTTAATGACCAGCGCGGTCTATTTGCAGACGACCGATACCGACGAAGAGCGCGCCCGCATCGACCCTGAGAATTTCTACCATTGGCGGCGCACGCCGCGGCGACTGGAAGCCGAAGCGGTCCGCGATTCGATGCTGTCGGTCGCCGGCATGCTTGATGAGAAAATGTACGGCCCCGGCACACTCGACCAGAACATGCGCCGCCGCAGCATTTATTTCTTCATCAAACGCAGCAAGCTGATTCCCATGATGATGCTGTTCGACTGGCCCGAGCATCTGGTCAGCATCGGCCGTCGCAGTTCAACAACCATTGCCCCACAGGCGTTAATGTTCATGAACAGCCCGCAGGGTCGTAGTTATGCCGAAGGCCTCGCAAAACGATTGCAGGGAAAAGAAACGGCCCTGGCCGTCCGCGAAGGTTACCGGCTCACCGTCGGCCGCGAACCAACCGAAGCCGAACAGAAACTGACAACCGAATTCATCAGCAAACAGGGCGAAGCATACAAGCAGGCAGGCAAAGCCAACGGGGCCGAGTTGGCATTAATTGATTTCTGCCAAACGTTGTTGAGTTCGAATGAGTTTGTGTACGTGGAATAGAATCCAACAGTAAATAGCCCCAACGGGGCGCGCTATGTCACCCCAGGGCGAAGCCCTGGGGAAACGATTGGGACAATAACATCAGCCCTGAAGGGGCGCGCTAACCACAACGATAACCTCATGCCCCAGTCCCTCGCCAAGGTTCTCATTCACATTGTCTTCAGCACGAAGAACCGAACGCCGTGGCTACAAGATGAGGGGACTCGGAAAGAGTTGCACGCCTACATGGCCACCGTCCTGCAAACTATGGAATCTCCGGCCTTAATCATCAACGGCGTCGAAGACCACGTACACATCCTCTGTTTGCTCTCGCGCAAACATGCGATCAGACAGATCGTTGAGGATGTCAAGAAAAACTCGTCCAAATGGATCAAGACCAAGGGCGGCGTTTACAAAGATTTCTACTGGCAGGCGGGATACGGCGTGTTTTCGGTTAGTGAGTCGAAGGTTGACGAAGCCCGCCGGTACATTGGCAATCAGGAAGAACACCACAAGACAATGACATTCCAGGACGAATTTCGCAAACTGTGCGTGCGGCATGGTGTGGCCATTGATGAACGGTATGTGTGGGACTGAGTAGCGCGCCCTTTCAGGGCTAGTCTGATATTGATGCAACCTTTCCCAGGGCGTTGCCCTGGGTTGACATAGCGCGCCCCTTTGGGGCTAAAACAAGAATTCAAAAACAGATCCGAAATCGACAGGCAGCAACATGAATCATACACAGCCAACCTCGGAAACATTGCCAACGGCGATTTCGCGGCGCGACGTATTGGCCCGTGCCGGATGTGGTTTCGGCATGCTCGGTTTGGCCGGCTTGATGCAGGATGAAGGTCTGCTCGATACTGCAACAGCCGCTGATCGTCTGGGGGCGCGGGCGCTACAGCCGATGGCTCCGCAGCCGACACATTTTCCCGCCAAGGCGACGCGCGTTATCTGGATTTTCGTCAATGGCGGTCCGAGCCACGTTGATACCTGGGATTACAAACCCGGCTTGACCAAGTGGAATGGCAAGTCGATGCAGGAGTTCGATCCGAAGTTTGACAACATGACCGGGTTCTTCAAGAACTCGGTCGGTGCATTAATGCAGTCGCCGTTTAAGTTCACGCCGCGTGGCGAATGCGGCAAGATGGTCTCGGAGATTTTTCCATATCTGGGTGAGCATGCCGACAAAATGGCGTTCATTCATTCAGGGTTCGCCGAGTCGAACAACCACTCCCCTGCCCTGTTCATGATGAATACCGGTTTTCCGCGGATGGGCTTTCCCTGCGTCGGCTCGTGGATGACCTACGGGCTGGGCAGCGAGAGCCGCAACCTGCCCGGCTTCGTGGTGATGAGCGACCCCAAAGGACGCGGGCTGCCAAAAGGACATGCGGCCAACTGGGGTGCCGCCTTTCTGCCGGGCGTTTATCAGGGAACGCATCTCAGGCCGAAAGGTCCGCCCATCGACAACCTCGTCCCGCCCGCCGCAATGACCGACTCGACCCAGCGGGCGCAACTCGATCTGCTCAAACAATTGAACGGCTTACACAGCGATCGCTTCCCCGCCGATTCGGAATTGTCGGCTCGCCTGCAGAGTTTCGAGTTGGCCTACCGTATGCAGTCGGCCGCCCCGGAAGCCATCGACATCGCCGCCGAACCAAAACACGTTCAGGACTTGTACGGAATTGGCAAACCGAATTGCGATCACTTCTCGCGGCAATGTCTGGTGGCCCGGCGATTGGTTGAACGCGGCGTGCGATTCGTGCAGATTTATTCCGGCGGCATGGAGAACCAGCGGTCGTGGGACGGCCACAGCGATATCAAAGGCAATCACACGCAGTTTGCCGGCGAGACCGACCAGCCCGTCGGCGCGTTGCTGACCGATCTCGAGCAGCGCGGCATGCTGGACGAAACGTTGATTGTGTGGTGCGGTGAATTCGGCCGCCTGCCTGTCGCCCAGACAGGCAAGAAACCGGGCCGCGATCACAACCCGCACTGCTTCACTGCCTGGTTAGCCGGCGGCGGCACAAAAGGCGGCGTGACCTACGGCGAATCGGACGAAGTCGGCTTCCGCGCAGCCGTCGACAAAGTCCACGTCAACGACCTGCACGCAACAATCCTGCACCTGATGGGAATGGATCACGAGCGGCTGACGTACAAATACAACGGCCGACAGTTCCGTTTGACGGATGTCGCCGGCGAGGTGATCCAGAAGATCATCGCCTGATCGCAAAGCGAGCGGGGGGCGTAAGCCCCCTGATGGGGTCAAGCGTTCTGAATGCTCACAAAACGGAAGTCTCAGCCCGAATTCTGCCGGTCCTCATATGAGGGATGTCGTTAGCTTCGACCTTCACGCGCCACCTGACTACGACACTATTCGCGGGCGGATTCACCGCGCGGCCGCGTGAAATAATGAGCTACCACTCCCCACAACACTCCGTTCAATGGACCTAACGGGACAAGCAGAATTACCAGAACACTGGCGGCCGCCGATTGAACTGCAGGATTGGCCATTTCGGCTCCTGTATCCGCGCGGCCTTGTGAGGGAAACCACCAATCCGGCGTCAGATAGAGGCAGATACCGCAAAGGATGAAATGTATGATCGCCACGGAAGAAACAGTAAGAAAAGCTCGCATTGCAACCTCGAACATTGGATAGAGAAACTTTGTCCCAAGCACAGTTAAGGTAGCCGTTGACCGCAGGTGGTTGCATTGACGTTAACCGGCTCTTATCTTTTGGACAAGTTGTTGATCGTGCGTGTCTTCGTCAAGAGCCGCTTTGAACATACAGAGTTGCCGGTGGTCGATGGGTGGCGGAGCGTAAGGCTTTGCGTCGCCCCGTCGATGTACCAGAAGATTCACAAACACCTGGCAAGCACTCGCTCCGGTGACATGCGGCGCGAGAGTCTTGAAGCGATCAGACGGGGCGACGCTTCGCTCACACCCCGCCACCCGTCGCGAATCAAAGCCTGAAGCGCAAGCGAAGGATGTTTCTGGATTCATCCTTCGCTTGCGCTTCAGGCTTTGATTATTCCGGCTCCGTTCAGAATGGCCAGATCAACGGGGTCAACACCACCGTAATCACGCCGGCGATCAAGCTCAGCGGGGCGCCGATTCGTAGATAATCGCTGAAGCGATATCCGCCGGGGCCGTAGACCATCAGGTTGGTTTGGTAGCCGATGGGTGTCGCGAAGCTGGCGGCGGCGGCGATCATCACCACGATTGCAAACGGCATCACGCTGCAATCCAGTTTGTCGGCGGCAGCCATCGCGATGGGGAAAAATAGCACGGCTGCGGCCTTGGCCGTTATCAGGTTGGTGAAGATCATCGTCATCGCGTAGACAATTGCCAGCACCGCATGCTTGTTGTTGCCGGCCAGCCCGGTGAAACCGTTGGCCACCAACTCGGCCGCACCACTCTGCTTCATCGCGGCGCCAATTCCCAGTCCGGCGGCAATTGTTAACAGCACGCTCCAATCGACGGCCCGCCGCGCTTCGGCACCACTCACGCAGCGGGTGACGATCATCAGCCCGGCCGCCAGCATTCCTGCTTCCAGCATTGAAAGCAGACCCGTCGTCACCGTGGCGACCATGCCAATCAGAATCAATCGCGCCGGCCAGGCCCGCTCGTGTCGTGGCGGATTCGAATCTTCCACCCGGCTTACCAGAAAGAAGTCGCGATTGTTCCGCTGCGTTTCCACAAACGATGGATGTGTTTCGAGCAACAGCGTGTCGCCCGCCAGCAGTTCGATGTCGCCGATTTTCTTACGCACCCGTTGTCCGTTACGGGCGACGGCGATGACGGCGGCATTGTAGCGGCTGCGAAAACGGGCATCGCGGATCGTCGTGCGAATGAACGGGCAACTGTTCGAGACGACAGCTTCGATCAGGCAGCGTTCCGAGCGTGGGCCTTTCAACTGGAACGAGTGATCGATTGCCGGTTTCAATCCCGGAATCTTCTGCAAATCGACAACCGATTCGACAACGCCGACGAAGATCAATCGGTCATTCCCCTGCAAACGTTCGCTCGATGCAACCGCCGCCAACACGTGGCCGTCGCGATCGATTTCCATCAAGTACATTCCCGGCAAATGCCGTAAGCCGGCTTCTTCAATTGTCTTTCCGGTCAGCGGACTGCCTGGGTCGACGATCATTTCCACTGTGTATTCGCGCGGGTCTTCCTGTTGCGTGAAAGCGGGCTTCCGTTCCGGCAGCAGCCAGACCGTGGTGACGAGCAAGTAGATCAACCCCACAATCATTACCGGCACGCCGACCTGGGCGATATCGAACATTCCCAGTTTGTCCGCGCCCGGTTCATCCAACAGCAACCCGTTCACCACCAGCGTGGTACTGGTTCCCACCAGCGTACACAGCCCGCCCAAAATGGCCGCATAACTCAGCGGTAACAGCAAATGGGTGACCGAAAGCCGCACCCGCCGCGCCCAATCGCCAATGAGCGGCAAAGCCATCGCGACAACCGGCGTGTTGTTCATGAAGGCGCTCATTAACGCCGTTGGCAGCATGATGCGCAGTTGCGCCGCGCGCACCGATGACGGCTGCCCCAACAGCTTCTGGCCAATCACCGTGATGCCGCCGGTTTGCCGTAATCCCTCGGCCACAACGAAGAGGACGGCAACGGTGATCAATCCTTCGTTACCAAATCCCGCCAGCGCTTCGCGCGGATCGACAACGCCCGCCACCAACAGAATCGTCAACCCGCCCAGCAACACGAGATCGGGCGAGGACCGCAGATAAACCAACGCGTAAATCACCGCGCCCAGAACGACGAAAACCAACGCCTGCTTCTGCGGATCGGTGAGATCCAACCCAAGCGCGAGCAACGGCATTATTGTCATTAAATCGGAGATCATGGCGTCTCTGAATCCGCTGTCGCGGCGACCGCTTCCAAAACCTGCTCGTGCAATTGCCCGTTGGTGACGAGAACACCACGATTCGACGACAGTCCGATTCCGTGCTGAAACTCCAGCGGCTTGCCATCGATATCGGTCACAACGCCACCTGCCTCCTCAACAACCAGCACGCCTCCAGCATGGTCCCATATTTTTTCGACGTAACCTTTTCGGGCAGGCAGTCGGAAATAGATATCGGCGACACCGCGGGCGACCTCCGCATATTTTGCCTGGCTGTCCAGCCGCACGGCTGGTCGGATGATGTTGAGCCGCTTGGCGATTCGGGCAGAACGGCTGTGCGAACTATGTGCCGACTCGGCCGATTCGCAGAAGCATGCCTCCGCAGGTGATTGGATCGCGCTGACGGAGATGTTCGACGGCATCACATCCTCATCGAATGGGACAATCATCGCCCCTCCGCCATGGACGGCGGTGAGCAGGACACCGGCCGGCTCGTTTTGTTCGGGCGAAACGGGCAGATTCGGACATCCCAACACGCCGACCTTGATCTGTCCATCGACAATTAATGCCAGCGCAATTGCATACTGCCGACCCGAGATGAATCCTTTTGTGCCGTCAATCGGGTCGAGCGTCCAGAATCGCCCGCTGCCCCCCGTTGAGTTTCCCCGATCGATCCAATTCCAGAGATCCTCGCCCGCCGGTTCAATGCCGACGCGTTTCAGTTCACTTTCAATTCGTTCAACGAACGGCGCGCTTTCCGGCTTGCGCAATTCGGTGGCGTCTTCTTCCCCGACAATGGCATCATCCGGTGCCTTGGCCTGCAGGTGCCGACAAATGGCCGCCTGACTCGCGAAATCGGCGATGGTGACCGGGCTACGATCTTTCTTTTCCATGATGTCTGGAGTGATTTGCCGCTGCACGTTTCGGCAAATCTCGGCTGCTTGTCGTACTGCGGCGATCGCCCAGTCTAACTCTTGCTGGTATTCGTCAGACATTTGCGTTATCGATTCCTGATGGAGTGATCCCACGGGACTCGGCCCGTGGGCTTGTTATTGTCATTTGAATGGTAGATTGACCGGGCGGGCGCTCTGTGCGCTTTGATGCACGGCTTCGGTGAATTCCATGTACTTCATACCCGTTTCAAAGTCGGTGAATCGAACCGGCTCTTCGCCCCGAATCGCACCGACGAATTCTGCTTCCACTCGCCAGCCGCCGCGTTTGTCGGCTGGGATCTCGATCAGTTGCATATCGGCATCACCGGCCTGCCCGATCCACAATTTTGTCTCCGCTGCGAATTCCAACTTGATCGTGCCCCGGCTTCCGAAGAGGTGGATCTGTTGGCCGGGGCCGAACAGGCAGATACCGCTGAGGTGATATATTCCCTGCGCACCCCCCTCCAGTTCGGTCAAAATCTGCACACTATCGGGTACGGTTGCCTCGGCAGTTCCTCCATCGTCGGCCGGTCGCGTTGCATCACAAATACGGGTTTGGGCGAACACGCGCGTGGGCGAAGGGGCGAACCTCAAAGCCGCCTCGTGCAGAATTCCCAATGCCAGCGTGTTCAACCCGCTGATCTCGCGGTTTTGCCGCCAATGTAGCGACTTGGTGTTGTTGTAGAATATGTCGGTCGCGCCCAGCACGACCAGTTCCCGCAACTCACCCAGAAAACCGGCGGCGATTCGTTCTCTGATGTCATCGTATTCGGCCAAACCGAGCGGACTGGGAACTATTTGCGCCACCAGATTCGCATGCCGCTGCGAGCATTCGAACATTTTTCGTGCTTCGACCGCATTGCGTGCCATGCGAGCTTCGGTCAACACGTGCTTGCCCGCTTCCAGCGCAGCACATGTCACTTCGCAATGCAAGTTCGGCCACGTGCCAATCATCACCGCATCGATGTCATCGTCGGCGACCAATTCCTGCCAGGTCGCATACGTCTTCGGAATATCAAATTCCTGTGCCGCACGGCTTGTCGATTCCGGGCTGCTGTTGACGACGCCGACGATCTCCACGCCATCAATCGCTCGAAATCCCGGGACGTGTCGCAGTCGCGTATTCGCACCGGCGCCCACAATGCCGACTCGCACGGTTTGTGCTGCCATGAAATTGGTTGCCCTTATACCCAGAAGTCAATTCGGACGAAATCAACACGCTCTTGCAACAGATTCTATTGATTCGCGACGCACGCTGCCATTGAACACGAAAGGTTCGTAGTGACCGCATTCATGCGGTTCGATCGCGTCTCAGGCGCCGTTGTGCCGTTCAGTGCCAATCGCGCATTCGGAACCGGATAAATCCGGTCAATACGAACTCCTTACCGAATTCACGGCTGGTAAATGGATTCAGAAACCTCGCGTTCGACCCCGTGCTGGAATCGACCGGCGAAAGCTGCGACAATCGGTAACTGAGGAGAACAACGCTATGCTTCGCATTCTTGGCAGCCGCAAGACTCTCTGTAACGGAATCACGCGGCGTGATTTGTTGCACGTTGGAGGCGTCGGTGCGCTTGGTTTGGGGTTGGGCGACCTGTTGCGAGCAGAAACCGCGAAGCAGCGGACACCCGCCCGCCCCGACGGACAAGCCAAAGCGTGCATTTTTCTCTTCCTGTTCGGGTCGCCGCCACAGCACGAAACATTCGACCCCAAGCCGGATGCTCCGCGCGAAATTCAGGGCGAAATGCAGTCGATCGAAACGGCATTGCCCGGCTTGCGCATTGGCGAGGGATTGCCGCAAATCGCCGGCATTGCTGATCGCCTTACCGTTGTCCGGTCGATGACGCACCAGTATCCCATTCACTGCTGCGCCTACGTCATGAGCGGCATGCCGAAGTACAATATCCCGCTGGAAACGAAACCACGTGCACCGGAACACTGGCCGTTTATGGGGTCGGTGGTCGATTATCTGGATGGTGTACGGTCCGGAATCAAGTCGCCGGTGATGCCGCGAAACATGGGATTGCCTTGGCGATTCTGCTCGCGTGGAAGTTCATCGAACCAGGCCGGACCTTACGGCGCATTTCTCGGCAATGGTTACGATCCTTTCTGGACCGATTTTGAAGGTGCAGGCACCAAGGTCGTTCCCAAACTCAATGCCGACTCTCAGACGGAAAAGGTTCTCGATCCACACGCGGGAATCGAAGCGTCGTCTCGCTTCCGACTTGCACCGGGATGCGGATTGCCGAAGGACATCTCATCGCGGCGATTCGATGCACGACGACATCTGCTCGCGCAATTCGACACGGCGCGTCCCGGCATCGATCAACTCGCTGCCGTCGCCGACTACGACGAACATCAGCAGCGCGCGTTTTCGCTGATAGGGTCTAATCAAATCCGACAGGCGCTCGACGTTCAACGCGAGAAGGCGGCGTTACGCGAACGGTACGGCATGACGCTCTTCGGTCAATCCTGTTTGGCCGCTCGGAGACTGGTCGAAGCGGGAGCGCGGTTCGTCACCATCTTCTGGGATCCGTTCGGGCCACACGGAGCGTCGGTGTGGGACACGCATTCCAACCATTTTCCGCGATTGAAAAACTATCTGTTGCCGGTCTTCGACCAAAGCTACTCCGCTCTCATTGGTGATCTCGACGAAAGGGGGCTCCTCGACGAAACGCTGGTTCTTTGCACCAGCGAGCACGGCCGCACGCCGAAAATCGATTCAAAACCGATAGGGGCCGCACGCCATCACTGGTCGCGTGCCTACTCGTCGGTCTTTGCTGGCGGAGGCATGGCCCGAGGACGTGTGGTCGGCCGCACCGACGCCATCGCCGGCGATGTTGTCGATACACCCGTGTCCCCCAAGGACATGCAGGCGACAACGTACCGGCTGCTCGGTTTCGACGAACACGCCACCGTCCCCGACCATCAAGGCCGCCCCTATCCCATCGCAGGCGATGGTCGGCATCGCCCGGAATTGCTCGGCTGAAGGGCCGGCCGGAAATCGCTACCGATTCGGTGAACGCAACCAAAGCCCGCCGGCCGCGTCCGGCGGGAATCGCACGACTGTCATGCGTTACCAATGGCCAAATCGCGTCCAGCAACCAACGCTGCCATCTTGCGGTCGGCAACCGAGCGGTGCAGCATCCAGAAACCGCAGTCAGGATGCACCCATTTCACGCGATCGGCCCCCAGCACTTCCACACCTCGATCAATGCGGCGGGCCACTTCATCCGGTGATTCAACCTCGTTGTCCTTGATGTCGATCACGCCCAGCCCTAACGAAATTGACGGTTTCAGGTCGCGAAAGACTTCCAACTCTTCGTCTCCACGCCGCGCGAATTCCAGAACGAGGTGATCGCATTCGAGCGCATTGAAGAATGGCAACAGATCGCGAAAGAATCCCTGTTGAATTGTCTGCCCGCCGTAATTGCCAAAACAGAGATGCACTCCTGTCTCTCCGCGCGCGCCCAAAAGCACCTTATTGATTCCCGCTGCCGCAATCTCCGCGTGCTGTGGGCTACCGGGCAAGTTGGCTTCATCGACTTGCAAAACGGCCGCATCAATTCGTTCCACCTGCCGACGCAGCACGTCGGCAATCGCCAGCACGAGTTCGTTCAAATCTCCGTAGTGCGTGTCGAGCAGCGTGCGTGCCAGCATATACGGGCTGGTGACCGTGAACTTCAACGGCGACGTGGTGAGACGACTCACACTGTCATGGTCCACCTGCAGATCGAGTTCCCCTTCATCGATTGCAGCGCGCACCACGCCGGCCGGCTTCGCCCGAAATCCAAATTCGGACTTCTCGCGAAACGCATCCAGTTCGGCACGCGACAATATCGTGCCAACCCCCTCAAGGGGCCGCACAAAGTAATCAATCATGCCATTGGTTTCCGGGTGGCTGACGTCGAACCGCGACAACTCACCGTCGGCAATCACGTCGATTCCGGCAAGTTCCTGCGACTTCATCACGACCATCACCGCGTCGCGCAGGTTCATCGAATTCGGATACGCCCGCAACCATTCGGGAACCGGGTAGCTGCCAACGACTGTCGTTTGGATTCGTTGTGACATCATTCAGTTTCGTAAGAAAATGTTATGTGGTGAATCGCGAGGTACTATCCCGTCGCTTTAATTCTCAGTTGATGGGTGCCACTGGCGTGTCGCCAGTGCGGCGCGGTGGACACTGGCGACACGCCAGTGGCACCCAATCTCTGAACCGGAAAATAATCTTGATATATGGGTTGATCACTTCATCCCCGGTCAGCCTCACCGACTCTGGAAATTCGCTCACTCGTTGCATCGATCGATTCGACTCGACTATTGATATGGCCGCGGGCCAGCCAGGTAATGATTTCTTCTCCGCGCGACACCTCGTCGGCGTCTCGCAAAATCGTGTCGGTTTGACTCTTGTACGTGACCGAATAACCTCGGCCTAACACGTTCAGCGGACTGACCGCGTGCAGCCGCGCTGCCGATTCGGTGATGCTGCGGCGATCAGTTTCAACTCGGCGTATGGCTGCTCGGCGCAATCTCTCTGCCGTTTCATCGACGCGCGCGGTCAAATCGTGAACGCGTTCGAGCGGATGCACGAAGACGCGACGGCTAGCGATTGCATCGAGTTCCAGGCGGGCACGTTGCGCTTGCGACCGCAGCAGCGAACCGAGGCGCTCGCGCTGTTGCCTCAAGTACTCGGTCACCTCATCGCGTTTCGGCACGACCAGTTCGGCCGCCTCGCTTGGCGTGAGGGCGCGCCGGTCGGCGACGAGGTCGGCAATCGTGACATCGATCTCGTGTCCCACAGCGCTGATTACCGGAACCCGGCAATCGAAAATCGCCCGGGCAACCACCTCTTCGTTGAATGCCCACAGGTCTTCCAGGCTCCCGCCGCCGCGACCGACAATCACCACATCGACATCGGGAATCTCGTGGACCATTCGCAAGGCGGCGGCAATCTGTTCGGCGGCACCCTGTCCTTGGACGGCAACCGGAACAATTACGATGTCGGCCGTCTGCCAGCGGCGGGTAATCACCTGCAGCATGTCGCGAACCGCTGCGCTGCTGGGACTGGTGATCAAGGCGATGCGTCGCGGGAACGATGGCAACGGTCGTTTGCGATCGGGATCGAAAAGCCCCTCTGTCGAGAGTTTCTCCTGCAATTGGCGAAACGCCAACTCCAGCGCGCCGACTCCCTGCGGGATTAACTGTTCGACGATGAGCTGATACGTACCCCGTGCCTCGTAAACCTCTATCGCCCCGTTTGCGACCACTTCCAGGCCATCGTGAAGATCGAACTTCACACGAGACGCCCGGCTTCGCCACATGACGGCTCGCAACTGAGCCGAGTCGTCCTTCAATGTGAAATAAACGTGTCCCGAACCGGCTCGCGTGCAATTGGAGATTTCGCCCACCACCCATGCGGTCGGCCAGTTCGATTCCACCAGATCTTTGACCTGCCGGGTTAGCTCGGAAACCGTGAGCGCGCGTGAATCGTTCATACCCGACTGACCTGCTTCAAGTAACTGACGGCCCGCGCGGCGTCGCCGGCGCGATCGTCACCGCCAGTTCGGTCAATCGAAAACCAGCCGCGATAGCCCGTTTCGTCAATCAATGCGAGGAATTCATCCCAGACAACTTCTCCACGCCCGACGGCCACTTCCACGCCGAGTCCATCGATGTCGCTCACGGCGTCGCGAACCTGCACCTGTGCCAGGAAGTTATGCAACGGAGCAACGGCGGCTACCGGATCGTGGCCCGACATCACCTGCACGGCCGGATCGAAGTTGACGCCGATCGGGCCTTCGGTGACGCCGGAAAGCAATTGGGCGACCTGTTCGGCCGAATCGCGGCCGGGAGTTAACGCCACGGTCACGCCCTCGCGATTTCCGAACCGTGCCAGATCATTCAGAATCTCCAGCAGCGCCGAATACTCCTCCGACTCCTGCTCGGCCGGAATCGGCCCCAGCCGAACGGTCACGACGCCCGCCTTCAACTGGTAGGCGAATTGCATCACCTTTTTGACGGCGCTAATTCGCTCGTCCAAACGCATGGGTTCCTGTAGCGATCCACGTGTGGGGAATGCCAGCGATGCCACCGACAGATTCAGTTCGCGCAGTCGGTGCAGCAATTGGCGGCGTCCTGTTTCTGAAAGCTCCGTCGGTTTCAACCCATCGCGAGCGTCAATCTCGATGCCTGCTGCCCCAGATTGCGCTACGGGCAGCAGCGACTGAGTCAGCGATTGCGGAAAGCAGTGTTGTGCGATTGCAATGCGACGAAGCGGCATCGCGACCTCTTTTCTTAATACCGAAGGAATGACACCGAAGGAATGACTCAAACGCGGCCCGGGGCTGGGATCATCCATGTCCCAATCGCAAGACATCCTACGACCGATAGCATTGCCCGTCCCCCTACAACCGTCAGAAGGCGTTCTACAGTTAACGGTTTCGAGCGGTACCCTCTTGCCGGACGAATAAGGAACAGTGGCTTGCCGGACGAATAAGGAACAGTGGCGCGACTGTTGTGGTTCGGCGACTCTGACTAAACCGAACCCTTTTGCGATGCTGCAAGGTGCCCTCAACGCGTCAGAAGCCCGCAAAGTCTGCAATCCCAACCCTCCAACGACCATCGTGACTGCATGATAACTATAGCGGCAGCAAGCTGCTACCTTGCCCTGGCGGGGCTGATGCCCGCGGCGACCGAACACGATCCGTTCACCGCTCCTGTCGAGGTGCTTCGCTACTCCTTCGATAACGAGGACGAACTCAACGTTCAGCCGGGCTTGTGGCAGCCGCGCGGGTGGACGCGCCGCAAGGGGTCCGAATTCCCGAGTTACGTAAAAACGGGAATCGACCAAAAACGTGGCCACGATGGCCAGCGCAGCTTGCGGTTTAACGTGAACGGCGGACAGGCGATCAACTATTCGCCCGCGGTGAATATCGACTCGCTTCACTCCTACGTTTTTCAGGGATACATTCGCACGCAATTGCTGAAGAACGATGCGGCCTTTTTGTCGGTGTCGTTTCTCAACCACAAACGCCAACGAGTGCAAAGATTCCTCAGCCAGCCCGTTTCCGGCACACACAAAGATTGGGTGCGCGTTCGCATCGGCCCCATTGCACCAACGGACGACGTCCGGTTTGTCGTGATTGGCTGCCATCTGTCGCATGGCAAGAAAATGGACATCGAAGGTACGGTGTGGTTCGACGAGTTGTTTCTGGGCAAGCTCCCGCAACTCTCGCTCGTCAGTAATTTTCACACGCATTTCAAGCAGCGGTTCGCGCCGATTGAAATTACGGCCAATGTCAGCGGACTCGACCTCGATCAACTCTTCAGTCTCTCCGTTGACGACGAGGCGAAAACCATCACATCGCTTGGCGAGGGCGTCATACCCGATGAGATACGACAGAAGATTGCCGAACACTCGACCGCGTTGTCCGGCCAGGCAACCATCAGGCTCGAACGGGAAGGACGGTGGAGTCTGACCGACAACGACCGCAGCTTCCTCGTCATACAGGAAGATGCCAGGACGCTGGCGGTTTACGACACCAGAAGCCCCTTTTCACTGCAACTAAGAATTCTGGACGGCGGCGGAAAAATTATTGACGAAACCACGTTTCCGCTTGATGCAACTCCTCCGGAACGAGGCAAGGTGACAGCCGAATCAGCGGAACAACGCGACCCCAAAACGTGGAAGCTCAAGGCCAAAGAGTACGGATACTACCGGGTCCAATCGTCACTCGATCGGGACGGAGTTGTCATCATTCAAAAACATACTTCGTTTGCCGTCATTGAACTCACCAATCAAGTTCGTCGCGGCGAATTTGGTTGGTCGATCCAGAAGAATGTCAGCCAGATTTCGCCTCGCGAATTGGCCGACGTCGCAGAACAAGCCGGCATCAATTGGCTGAAACACCCCGTTTGGAAGTCTGCCTATTCGAAGAACCAGAAGGACACCGCACAAGTGGCGGAAATGTTCGACCGACTGGCACATCGGGGCGTCACTCCCATTGGACTCTTAAGCGACCCTCCGGCGGAGATCCGCAAGAAATTTGCCCGGGATTGGACCGGCGTTAGTGAGATTTTTGCGCTGCCTCGTAGCTCTTGGTCCCCCTGGCTCGAGCCGGTCATTGCCCGCTACTCATCCAACGTCCAGAACTGGCAGTTGGGCGATGATGAAGACACCAGCTTCGTCGGTATGGACACTCTGCCCCAGACGATTCTCAACGTGAAACGCGAATTCGACCGCATTGGACGCAACACGCAGATTGGCATTCGTTGGAACTGGAAAACGCCGCTGCCAACCGGCCCCGGAATGCCCCCAACCTTTCTTTCCTTCGACGACATGAACCCCGAGTTCGAAGATGAAGACGACGAGGACGAACCACCGCGACCGCTGACCGGCCCGCAACTGATCGAGCGGCTCCAGGCAATGCCCCGCAACAGTCGCCTTCCGCGTTGGGTGTTAATCAAACCGCAAA
>CAUZOL010000063.1:0-26241 GCA_963581435.1 Planctomycetota bacterium | reverse complement strand
GAGTCCACACTGAAGGTAGGCATCAAGAACAAACGACTCACCGCCGGATGGGACGAGACTTATCTCAATAAAGTCCTATGCGCACCATGACTTTTGGTGCAATCGCCCTGACCCCAGCCACCCGACCGTTGGTTCGGGCATTGTTCTCCATACGTGCTATTGCTGGCTAACGACCAAGCTAACCTGCCCGGTGCTGCCGGGCAGAGGAAACAGATTCTACGAAACACCGCGCCCGGCAGCACCGGGTCAGGTTGAGCGCATTGTTATGCACGACTGCCCGGGTTGCCTTTGAGTATGGAAAGGTCACCGCCACCAACAGCAATGAATTGTTGATCCGAACCCAATAGGTTCCAAGCTTCGTAGCCAGAGGAATCTGGAATGATCTCCAGAATATCGCCTGTGTCAAAAGTTAATTGAAGATCGAGAATGCCTTCCTGTATATCGATTTTCACAATGGCAGCTTTTCCCAATCGCGAGTTGATCGTTTCGGCAGCATCAACAGGGGCAGGCAAGCCAAATTGTTGTCCATCGTCAAGACTCGTCAGTCGAATGCGATTCCCCTCGATGAGCCGCCAAAGACACCCCACAGCCAGATTGGCATCCCTTTCAAAGGCGAAAAGCCAGTCGTGTTCGCGACGAATGACGGCCACAAAGCGGCGTTGGAGAAGCCAGTCGAACTGATTCGATGGATTTAAGTGCATAACTAGAATTCGCTTGCGCGAGATAATAATGTCAACATCGCGCCGGGCGCGAGAAATCTCAATGGGAAACGATTCCTCTGGGATGCATTATATCGTTAGTGGTCTAAAGGTCACTGTATTTGTTCATGCTGTCGAGAACCTTTGTTCATTTTCCAGCGGGATACGAGGCTTCGCGTCGCCCCGCCGAGCGCCGGACTATCTCCAATCGTCGTGATTGTTCATTGGGATCAACGCAGCCAGGCCAACCTCACTCACTTTCTATTCCTGCGGTGAAACTTTCGCGGTACAATGCAATCATGATTCCAAAACTCACCAAAGAACTCACCGATGCTCTGCCTGCGAACGGTCCGGATGGCTTGGAGGTCATTGATCCGGATACAGATCGCGTCTACATGATTGTCGATGGCGAGACTTATCAACACGCGCTGGTCGCTCTGCGGCAACAACAGGATCGTGATGCGATTGCGGAAGGTGTTGCACAGATGGAGGCAGGCGAGGGAAAACCCGCCGACGAAGTGTTTGAGGAAATGCGGGAGCGACTGAGCTTTCCTCTGCAACGATGAAATCCGCCGTCAGAATTCTCCCACCCAACGTCTCACTTTGCAAACGGCAACAATGCCTGGCGCATGGCGCGGGCGTTGGGGAAGCGTTTGGCTGGGTTGCGGGCCAGGCTGCGGTGGATGACGGTTGCCAGGCCGGGGCGGATATCTGGATCGCGTTCGGTGATGGGGATTGGCTTGTCCTGCAGAATCATCAGCACGCGTTCGCTGATGACTTTCGGGAAATCGTAGACGTGCTTGCCGGTGAGCAGGTTGTAAAGCGTAGCGGCCGCCGAGTACAAATCGCCCGGCGGTTTTGCTTCGCGGTAGTTGGTGATGTGTTCCGGCGGAAGAAACGCAACCGACCCACCCATTTCCCCCTGCAATGTCAGTCCGCTGAATCGCGTGCAATGGTAAGCGCGAGCCAAACCGAAATCGGCGAGTTTCACGTTGTCCTTGCCGTTCTGAACACTCACCATGATATTCTGCGGCTTGATATCGCGGTGCACGAATTGCCTGCCGTGAGCGTAATCGAGTGCTTCGAGCAACTGGCAGGTGATTCCCACCGCCCGGTTCACCGGTAGTGGACCGTCTTTCTTGACCAATTCTCCGGCATTGTGTCCCGGCACGAATTCCATCGCAAAATAAAGTTGTCCATCGGATGCACCGGACTCGAAAAAGCGAACGATGTGCGGATGGTTGAGGTCGCGGAGGATGGATGCCTCGCGCAAGAACTGCTTCGCATCTCGCTCCGAAACCGGGACGCCCGGTTTGATGGTCTTCAGGGCAATCGTTTCTCCGTCCTTATCGCGCAAAGCCTGATACACGATGCCCATTCCGCCGGTGCCCAGCTTGCGGAGAAGATGATAGCCGGCAAATTGTCCCGTATTATCGGAACCGGTCGCGGCACTCCCCAACGAAAACTCCCCGACGATGGTCGGCTGGACTGCAGCGTCGGTTGTCATTGGAATTTCGTCGCCAGCGACAAAATCGAATGACTCTGGCTCGTCAATTTCCGGTTCATCGACCACCGAATCGCCAACCATTCGATTTGTCGATCTGGCCCCCGCTCCTTCGAGCCGCACGCGAATGACAGTGTCGCCCCCCTGGATGAGGTCGTTGTGTTTGAGGTCGGCTTGGCTAACTTTTTCATCGTTAACGAACGTGCCATTCGTACTCGCCATGTCCATCAGCCGGCACAATGGCGGGTTCACCTCGAGCAGAAAATGCGCGCGGGAAAAGTACTGGTCTTTCTGCGGCAGATGAAAGTGCGCATATCGTGCGCGGCCGACGATAAATGTGTCGTGCTCGGCGAAAGCAAAAGTGCGGCCCTGATGCGGACCTTCAACAACGTCGAGCGTCACCTTCATCGCTGGTATTTTTCGGTCTGCGGTTTGAGCGCTTCGTCGTCGTCGGCCACATTGCCGTACAGGTCGCGCATCATGGCGAAAACGAAATGGTACGAATTCTCCCCGCCCGGCTTGGATGGCGCGAAGTCGAGACCGTTGCGCGACATGAATTTGAGCAGCGCCACCAGATTGTCGCCGTCGCGACCGGCGTCAAATTGTAACTCACCGTCCAGGAAACTGATGTCGCCAACCGATTGCAGCCGGCCGATTTCACCCCACATGCTCTTCAAGAATGAGTCGGCCTGTTTGTACTGTTCCCACGATTGAAAGCCGTTGCTATGCCGTTGCGATTTTTTATTCTGTTTGCGAAATTCATCGCTGAGACTCACAAACGACTGATTAAGTTCCCGCAGACTTTTGTCGCTGATTTTCCCCACGCGGGCCTCTTTGACGACCTTTTCTCGCTGCTTTGCGAAGTCGGCCCGATGCGTTTCTAAGTCATCCCCTCGCAGCGTATACGGCCACCAATCCACCTTCAGCGGCGCAGGATCGTCGGCCGTGAAGATCAAGCTTTTTCCATTGGGGAGGTGCTGCCGAAGTTGCAACCCGGCCATCATGTCGTGGGGCAGAGCCAGTTGCTGGGCAACGCGGTCGCCGTCACCACTGTATTCGCGCGAATATTCGTACGCCAACACACTGGCAGAAAGGCGATGCAACAGAAAATTCAGAGCGCGGCCGTTGGCAATGGCTGGGCCGTTCACATCCGGATGATTCTTGAGCCGATCCCACGTCTTGCTGTTTTGGCGCCGTTTGCTGTCGAGCAAATTGGTCCGCCGTTTGAATCGTTCTGCTTCACCGATCGATTTGCGTTCCCAATACGCTTCGACTCGCGCGATAGAATTCTCAATTTCCAGACGAACGGCGCGGGCTCGAATCTCGCGGGCAGTCGCATAATTGACCGACGCCTCGCCGCTGGCGCGAAGGAACTCGGCCTGCGCATACACGCGCGACGCCAGTGCATCGACGGCCCCATAATATCCGCCGTAGCGGCGACGGTAGGGACTCCTCACGTAAACCCGTTGTGCGACGACCGCTTGCGAAATTTCGATCACCTGTGCGCCGGCCAGCGCAGCAGTTTCGAACAGGCATGCGGTCACAATGGCAAGTCCAACGAGTCCTCTACATTGCAGCGGCAATCGTGTCATCGTAGTGTCCTCGCTATTTCTTCGCTTCGGGAAAGTCGATAGGCAACTGCTGGAGTCGTTCGACCAATACGGCATCGAACGATTCCCCGGTCACCGGTTTTTCAGGATCGATAGGTTGAGCCGGTCTGACGTAGATGCCGACGACAAATCCTCTGTCATCGAGAATGGGGCCGCCGCGCCATTGCTGGGCGTGATGATCGGCAGGCGAACTGACCAATAGTCGTCTGAGCGGACTGCCGGATTCATCCAATGGCCGAACGACGCGCATTAACCGGCCTTCAAGTTTCGTCGGTTTTCGTGGCCCCATTGTTGCCATCGATTCGGGGTTGAAGGGGACGCCGTACAAAGTCGTTTTGGTTTGGACGGCGAGTTCTTGCGATTGAGGCTTGATCTGTAGAACGAACGGTAGAGTTTCCGCGACCGTCAGCAGGCCGACATCCGAAAACACCATCTTCTCACCCGCGAGAAACACCTTTTCTTCCGCATCGATCAACTCGTTCACCAACTTTTCCAAATCCTCTTTGCTTGGATGATTTTCGGCCTCTTGTACGTCATCCAACTGCTGACGTTTTTGTTGCGCCGCCTCAACTGGTGCCTTGATCGCGGCTTCCGCCTTCTTGAACTCGGGATGAACCGTCGAATCGGTCACGTCGAAGACCTTCTCCAGCGAAGCTGATCGTACGCGAATCGCTGCGATGTCGGTGCTGTACTTTTTCAGGTACCGCGCGACGATACCAGACGTTACCAACTGATGTTCGCCGACGGCCCAAGCCGTGCCAACATGCAGTAACCGTTCGGTTCCCTGATTCTGCACCAGCACCGAATAAACTGCATCGACCGGCTTGTCAGCGATTTTAGTCGCCGGCTTTGGTAGTGCGACTTCACGGTTGATCGACTCGTCAGTTGACGCTGCATCGGCTGCCCCGAAATCGGTCGCTGGCGGTTCGGTTTCATCGCCGTTCTCCTTCAGCAACCACACAGCCAAAACGGCCAACACCACCAATGATAGCGCTCCCAGGGCAATCGATCGCGGCGACTGCATCACACCGGCCGAATACGATCCCCGCCCGGCAATCGACGCAATTGGCGCAGGCTCTTGACCGGGATGAAGCAATTCGGCCGCTGGAAATGCCATCGAACCGAAGTAAACGGTGTCCGATTCGCGCAGCGGGGCTGATTGAATCAGGTTATCGGGTTTGCCAATTGCGACGCCGTTTGTCGAACCCAAATCCTCAATCGTCGCCTGTCCGTTTTCAACAATGATCCGAGCGTGATTGCTTGAAACGTTGGGATAATCGAGAACGACATCGTTGTCGGCCGTGCGGCCAATGCGGATGATTTGTCGGCCCGGTGGCGATGGGGCGACGCTCTCCCATGGCAGCAGAGTTTCCGGCCCCAGCTTGATTTCGTCTGTCGATGTGACAGACAGCGGCGATGAAAGTCGCGTGCCGTTGACGAAAGTGCCGTTGGTCGAATTGAGGTCTTCCAGCAAGAATCCGTCGGCAGTGCGCGTAATGCGACAATGACGGCCGGAAACGGTCGGATGATCGACGATGATATCGCATTCTGGCGCGGCACCAATTGTCCACGCCTGCTCTTCTGCCATCACTGCTGCTTTCACGGAATTCGGAATCGAAAACGTTGTCCGCCCAGTTGAAATTCGCTGGCCCGATCGAGAGTGACACGTTCGATGCGAACCCACAAGCCGTTGAGGGAATTGCGGTCTTCAACAACCCAGCGACCACGATTGTCTTGATAGAACCGCGCGTGTTCGGGATCGAGAAACGGGTCACCCGAAACGGCGTGCAGGCAACTGGAAGTATCGGAACCGAACAGCGATGATTCGTTACCCAGCAGGAATTCGCGGCCATCGCCGTCGGTGGTCAACTCCACCAGTCGGGCAGATAGTTGTTGGGCGACGTTGGATGGAGGCGGTTGATACGGCTGAGTCACACGGGCATCGCGGCCTCCGTATCCGGCTGCTGCATCGGCAATCACGCCGGGATGTCGGAACTGATACCGACGACCGCCCAGCAACAGTTCCTTGCCATTTCGCAACACGAAACGATGTGCGCGGAGAAACGTGCCGTTGGTACTTTTCAGGTCCCGTAGATGCCACTCATAGCCGCCGTCCTTTTCGTTGCGGCAGATTTCCGCATGCTCGCCCGACATGTCGATGTCGTGCGGAATAACAATGTCGCCTTCTGTACGGCCGATAATGAGTCGCGACTGGCGGATGCGCCACTCTTCGCCGCGATCGGCAGAGGCGTCGTCGAGTGCGATCAGTAGCCCCATTGGCGGCCGATTCACCGAGCGAAACGGCATGGCATCGGCGGCGGCCTGTCTCTCGACCATCGTCTGTCGCGCGCCCGATGGTCGCTCGGCCATCGTCTGCCGGGGTGATGGCCGAGCCGATGGAATCGCAACGCCGGCGTTCTCTTTCAGGGTCATCTCAAAATCGTCGCCTTCGTCCTGCTCCGAGGCCGATTCGATCTCCGAAAGTGGAATCGGCTCGTCGGTGGATTGCAGTATCGTTTTTCGCTTATTCACAGCCGCCTCGCGTGATTGTGCAGTGAAACCAGTTGCAAGAGTACACCAGATAAGAGATCACCGGCAAGCCGATTTACCGGACATTATTTTTTGCCACCGCAGCCGGCCTTCGGTGTCAGGATGACTTTCCGGCCATCGATGCGGTAATCGACGCCGACCTGGTCCAAAATGGCTCGCAGCACTTCTTCAGATGTGCCGGTGGCCTTGACGGAAATTCGCTGGTTCAAATCGATACCGGCCCGTTTCAGTGCCGACTCGTTGAAGTCGTATTGAAAATTCCCCAACAATGGTGATTCCAACAATCCACGGGCGGAAACGTTGGTGAAGTTCATCGCGACATTCTGCAGGCCGAAGCGTGGCAAATTACCGCCAAAGAGCTTCCCAATCTCGGCCGGGGGACCGACTACGGGTTTTTTCACCGTAACTAATTTCACCGGTTACTACTCACCGGCGATTGGTATGGACTGGATTTGGTGATTTCGGTAGGAGCGTCTGGTAAGGAGTTTACCAGATTAGCACGCGACTTTTTGTTGAGATTTAAAACAGCTTGTTGAGAATTAGAACAGCGACGTAAGTGCCTCGCCCTCTTCGAGCAGCTGGTATGGCTTATTCTGATTGTCGTAGGCGATCAGATCGTGAACGCCCATCGCGTGATAGACGGTCTTTGTCACGTCGGCGGGAGTCACCGGTTTGTCGGCAGGGTACTCGCCGTAGCGATCGCTCGAACCGTAACTTTGACCGCCACGAATACTGCCGCCAGCGAGGACGTCGGTCAGACAGTGCGTCCAATGATCGCGGCCCGCACCCGATGTCCCCCCGGAACGCGGATCGCCAATCTTTGGCTTTCGCCCCATCTCGCTGGTAATCATCAGCAGCGTGTCGTCCAGCAAACTGCGATCTTCCAAATCGGAAATCAATGCCGAGAATCCGCGGTCGAATTCCGGCAGCAGGGCTTTCTGCAAACATTCGAAGTTGTTGCCGTGTGTATCCCAACCCCCGCCACTGGCGCACTTGAGAGCCTTCGCGGCTTTGGGATCGCCCATCCAGAACACGGTGATGAACGGCACGCCCGCTTCGACCAACCGTCGCGCCAGCAACAGGCTCATGCCGTTGACCGTCTCGCCGTAACGTTCGCGTAACGCCTTGGGTTCTTGCGAGACATCGAACGCCTCGGTTGTCTGCGACGACGTGAGCAGCGACATCGCGCGCTCCTGCTGCCGACTCCAGGTTCGTACTTTCGCGTATTGATCGAATTGGCGATGCGCGGCATCGATGTTGCGCATAAGTTCGTATCGCGCTGTCAAACGGTCGGGTGTGATATCTCCGGTCAAGGCAATCGCCGGCGCTTGAAAGTTCAGCGGTTCATCGCGGTTGCCGTTCACATACAACGGATCGTGTTCAACACCGAGCCGGGCCGCGAATTGTCCCGGCCGCGTGTAGGCCGGAGCGCCGACCATTTGTGGCAGTGTAATCGCATTCGTCAGATACGGATGTTGGGGGCGTTTCGACGCCACGACCGTTCCCATGAACGGCCAGTCGCCGGAAACCGGCTTGCGATTGTTGCCGAGCGTCAGAAACGTTTGATCGGGGACGTGTCCGGTCAGATTGTGGTAATAGCCCGCGTGATGGTCGTTGGTGTTGACGGTTCCTCCAACCGAGTTTATCAGCGCAAGATGATGCGCCTGTTGGGCCAACAACGGCAAATGTTCGCAAAGCCGGACCCCGGGCGCCGAGGTGGCAATGGGCTGAAACGGCCCGCGATATTCGAGCGGCGCCTCTGGCTTCATGTCCCACATATCGACGTGCGACGCGCCACCGCTGAGAAAGAACAGAATCGTCGATTTCGCCGTCGCTCGACCCGTCGGCAGATTCTCATCGGCGGCACCGCAGGCTGGTCGGCCGAACGCCATACCGGCGAACCCAACGCTGGAAGCAACCAGAAATTGCCGACGATGCATCTGCGTCTCTCCACTCTTTTCAATGTGAGAATCGACAGACGGCATTGTATCACATACCGACGACCTGTACCCGCGCTCGAAAACGGCGCCAGCGTTCAGTCGATCAGAATCAACGTGTCGTGCAGTTCGTTAACGTCGCCTGCCGCGCGGGGCAATGGTTCCGAGAGTTGGGTCCCGGCTGCGGCGATGACGCTGCAAAGTGTATCGGTTGGGTTGTGTTGGTGAAAACCCTCGGTGAGTTGCTTGCAAAGTCCATCGAGGAACGTCTGCCCGAGTTTGTCCAGAACTTCCTGGTCGCCCAGGACGATGGCCGTGTGTTCGTAGAGCGAGACGTAAATCAGCATGCCGGTGGCACTGGCGGTGTGATGGACGCGTTTGTCGAAGAAGACCTCCCGCGCTCGGGCGGCGACTTCATCCAGCAGTTGTTGGCGCGGAATATACAGCCGCCGCAGCCAGCCGACTTGACTGCCGATGATGGCACCGGCGACAAACGCCACCGCAACAGCGGCAATCATCGTCAGCACACCAACAAGAAGAGACGTGCCGCCCCAACTGCCTGCATCGCCCACTTGCTGCGGAAACAGCAGCCAGACGGCGACGAAGAAACGCAGGATGTATTCGCAAGTAAAAATTGTGACCGTCACAATTTCAATGTAACGGAGCCATCGGCGAGCAGGAGCCGATAAATCGGGCAGCGTTTCAAGCGAGAACGTGATCAACGAAACAACAATCAGCGACTGAATGATGAGATCGAAGAATCGGCCCCATTTCGTGTCGTTGTTTTCGATAATGCGTTTGAGACTGCCCACATCTACCGCTCGATTCGATAAAGATGTGTCTTCGTCCGAATGATCAACGCGTCGCCGATAACCGCTGGCGATGCCATGCAGCCGTCGGCGAGTTCGTTTTCGGCCAGCAGGCGGAACTCTTTGGGGTTGGCTTCGATGACGCGCGACGTGTTGTCTTCGTCGCAGAGATAGATTCGCCCATTCGCAAGAATCGGCGAAGCGGTGTGGCGGCCTCCCATGCGGTGCGTCCAGGTCGGTTCGCCGGTCTTGGCGTTGAGGCAGGTGACGACGCCCTTGTCGTTGACCATGTAAAAATAGTCGCCGAGAATCAGCTGTGATGGACGGGTCGGCGTCGATTTGCCGTAGGTCCAGGTCACGTGGGTCTTGGTGACTTCGCCATTGCCATCGGGACGGACGGCGAGCAATCGGCGGCCACCCTCGAAACTGAGATAGACGAGGCCGTGCTGATACAACGGTCGTGCGGCCGCGTTGAAACCACCGTGATGAACCGTCCACAACTCCTTGCCGGTCAGTGGATTGTAAGCAACTGTGCCGACGGCAGACGGGCTGATCAGTTGCAGTCGTCCGTTATGCTCAATGACGGTGGGTGTGCTGTAGGCTTTCTTGCCATCGCCGTTCGTATTGCCGTAATCGATGTCACGGTCGCGGTTGGCCTTCCAGACGGTCTTGCCGGTGTTCTTATCCAACGCGACAACGTATTGCACGTCGAAGCCGTCAAAGTTGACAATCAACAGGTTGCGAAAAATGATGGGCGAGGAACCCGGACCGCGATGATGATCGCAAAGCAAATCCTGTCGGCTCCAGAGAGTCTTGCCGGTTTCCGTATTCAGACAGGCCGTGCCGGCGCTGCCGTAGTGAACCCACAAGCGGCCTTCCTCGACGACCGGTGTCGAGCTGGCGTAGCTGTTGTAATCGAAGCAGAACATCGGCTCGGCGATGTCGAACACGGTGATGTCGTGTTCGATGCGACCGCTGTTGGCATCGACGCAAACGGCGAACAGCTTCTTTCCGTCGGCAGTGGCCGACGTCATCCAGATTGTTTCGCCCCACACCACGGGCGACGACCACGCCTTGCCGTGGACGGCAGTTTTCCAGGCGACGTTCTTCGTCTCGCTCCAATCAACTGGCAGCGACTTGGACGCGGCCTGACCGTTTCCACTTGGACCGCGAAACTGGTTCCAGTTATCGGCCGCATCAAGCGAGCCGGCCATCGAGAAGAGGACCGCCACAAATGCCATTATCAAATTTCGCATCGAATCGATTCTCTGAAGAGTGAAGCCGCGTGAATCAACGAAATACGATTGTCGCACGCGGTTGTTGTCTGTGTCTACTGTCTCGACATGACCCTTGCTTGCACTGCGGGCTGGTCGCGTCGCGAGTTGGGAACACCGCGCGTTTTTGCCATCTGGTTTCGGATGGTCGCACCATCGGGTAAAATCTACGGAGAGGGATTCGCCGACATTTGTTGTGTTCGGCGGCTTGCGAGTCGATCGGGTGGAATGACATGCACAAATCGACGAGGCACATTCTGCAGGCGGCCATACTGGCGGGAGCGTGCATTGTTCTCGGTGGTATGACGCGCGCTGCGCTGGCCGATCCGCCACCTGCCGCGAAAAAGCCAACGATATCCCCGGCCGAGGCGAAATTCTTTGAAGCCCAGGTGCGGCCGATCCTCGTCGCGCATTGCTTGGAATGTCACGGCGCGAAGAAACAGGAAGGCGGTCTGCGTCTTGACTCGAAGACATCGTTATTGGCGGGAGCCGAGTCGGGGAAGATTGTCGTCAGCGGCCGTCCCGATCGCAGCCGGTTGATTGAAGTCATCGAATACGAGGACCTCGACGCCCAAATGCCGCCGGAAGAGCAGTTGAAGCCGGCCGACATCGCAACGCTCAAGCGGTGGGTGCAACTTGGTTTACCGTGGCCTGAATCGAAACCGGGATTGGTCAAAACGAATCCCACAGAAGCCGCGAAGTCGCACTGGGCGTTTCAGCCGATCCGCGCTCCGAGTGTTCCCGACGTGGCAAATTCGACAGCGGCGAACACGGTCATCGACCGCTTCGTGCAGGCGAAATTGGAATCGCGAGGATTGAGTCTTTCGTCGATGGCGAATCGCCAGACATTGATTCGCCGGGCAACGTTCGATTTGATCGGACTGCCACCGACTGTTGATGAAGTCGCCCAGTTTGAAGCAGACGAATCACCGGATGCCTTCGCGCGATTGATCGACCGACTGCTGGCGTCGCCTCATTACGGCGAACGCTGGGGCCGACACTGGCTGGACGTGGCTCGCTACGCCGACAACAAGGGGTACGTGTTTTTTGAGGAGAAGAAATTCCCGTGGTCTTACACGTACCGCGATTATGTGATTCGGTCGTTCAACGAGGATTTGCCTTACGATCAATTTGTGATTGAGCAGTTGGCTGCCGACCAACTTGTAGCGGGCGAAGCAGACAAACGATCGCTGGCGGCGATGGGTTTTCTAACACTCGGCGCACGATTTATGAACAACACGCACGACGTGCTGGACGATCGCATCGATGTGGTCACGCGCGGCCTGATGGGGCTGACCGTCACCTGCAGTCGTTGCCACGACCACAAGTTCGACCCGGTCACTCAACGAGATTACTACGCGCTTTACGGCGTCTTCGGGAACTCGCCCGAACCGGTTGTCCCCCCGATGTTCACCCCACCGCCCGATACCGATACCTACCGAAAGTTCGACAGCGAATTGCAGTCGCGGATGGCGAAGTTCAACGAGTTCATCGACAAGAAACATGCCGCGTTAGTTGCGGACGGACGCAAACGGGCCGCCGAGTATATGTTGCGCGTTCATGAACGGCGAAAGCATCCCAGTACCGAAGACTTCATGCTGTTGATCCCCGCCGGCGATTTGAATCCGACGATGGTGCTGCGGTGGGAAACCTATTTGGAGAAGGCGAGAAAATCGCGGCACCCGGTATGGTCGGCATGGCACGCATTTTCCGATATCCCATCGGAAGAATTTACGAAGCAGGTGGCAGCCGTCACCGCGCGGCTGATGGCCAAGACCGACGATGCTCTTCAGGTGAACCGGTTGGTGCGTGAAGCATTCGCCCAATCGCCGCCGAGTTCGTTGAAAGACGTCGCCCAGCGGTACGGAAAACTGTTCGCCCAAGTCCAAACGCCCACCAGCCCGGCGGCGCCCATTTCAAAAGAACAACCGGCCGATGCCGCTACGGACGAATTGCGGCAGGTGCTGTATGGCAAAGATGCTCCGGCTGACGTGCCGAAGGTTCTTGGATGGGGATTCCTTTCGTTACTGCCCGACCGGCCGGCACAGGGGGAATTCAAAAAACTGCTCAAGGAAGTCGAGAAGTGGATTATGACGGGGCCGGGTGCGCCGCCACGTGCGATGGCGCTGGTTGACGCCGAACGGCCGTTCGAGTCACGCGTGTTCTTACGGGGTAATCCCAACCGCAAGGGGGAATCGGTCCCGCGACGATTCGTGACAATGCTCGACGCCGACAACAAGCCGTTCCAACGCGGCAGTGGACGGTTGGAGTTGGCGCGTTCGATTGTCGATTCAGGCAATCCGTTGACGGCGCGGGTGATTGTCAACCGCGTGTGGCTGCATCATTTCGGTCAGGGACTCGTCTCCACGCCCAGCGACTTCGGCCTGCGAAGCGAACCGCCGACACACCCCAAATTGCTCGATTATCTCGCGGCCGATTTCATGCAGCACGGGTGGTCGATTAAACGCCTACACCGGCAGATCATGTTGTCCGCCGTCTATCAGCAGCAGTCGGTCGATCGCGCCGACGCGCGCCGCATCGATCCTGAAAATTTGCTGTTGTGGAGAATGAACCGAAGGCGTCTCGGTTTTGAGGCGATGCGAGATTCGCTGCTGGCCGTCGCCGACGCGAACGATTCACAGTTGTACGGACCGCCGCAGAATGTTCTGACCGGTTACGTTCCACGGCGGACCATTTACGGATTCATCGACCGGATGGATTTGCCGGAGTTGCTGCGGTCGTTCGACTTTCCCAGCCCGGTCACAACCAGCCCGCAAAGAACGAGTACCACAGTACCGCCGCAGGCACTGTTTCTGATGAACAACAACTTCGCGGTGGAATCGGCGCGACGCATTTTACGTCGGCCCGATGTGGCGGAACTCAAGGAAACCGATCCGCGCGTCGAACGATTGAACCGACTATTGTTCGGCCGAGCCCCGACGTCGGCAGAGGCAACAATCGCCGGTGAATTTCTGGGCGATCAACCGACGGCAGACGAGTGGCTGCAGTTCGTTCACGGTTTGTTAATGACGAATGAGTTTGTATTTGTTGACTGAAGAATCCCAGACCGACGGTTTGGGTTGGATTCGACACGAGAGCAACTGACGATGCAATTGGATCATCTCTCACTGGCCGGCGTTTCCCGTCGCGACATGCTAACGCGCTGCGGCACCGGTTTGGGCATGCTCGGTTTGGCCGGCGTCCTGCAGGCGGAAACCGAACAGCAGAAACCGGGTTTCTCAGCGACGCCTTCCTCGGCGCTGCCGCTTACACCAAAGAACCCGCACTTTACGCCGCGTGCCAAGCAGGTCGTGCATCTGTTTATGAACGGTGGGCCATCGCAGGTCGATACTTTCGATTACAAACCGCTGCTGGCCAAGCATCACGGCAAGCCACTGCCCACCGGCAATTTGCGAACCGAGCGCAAAACCGGCGCGGTGATGGCTTCGCCGTTCAAGTTTCGACCCTACGGCGAAAGCGGCATTCCGGTGAGCGATCTGTTTGCCAAGACGGCCGCCCACATCGACGACATCGCCGTCATCAACTCCATGCATGCCGACGTCCCCAACCACGAGCCGTCGTTGATGCTAATGAACTGCGGCGACGGCCGTTTGCCGCGACCCAGTATGGGGGCGTGGGTTACCTATGGGCTTGGCTCGGAAAACCAGAACCTGCCGGGGTTCATCGCGATGTGTCCCGGCGGCTACCCGATCGTCGCCACGCGCAACTGGCGGTCAGCGTTTCTGCCGGGTGCGTATCAGGGAACTTACATCAACACAAAGCACACCGACGTCGAAAAGTTGATCGCCAACATCCGCAACAAACAACTTTCGGCCGAACAGCAGCGGCGGCAATTGGATCTTGTGCGCCAACTGAACAACAAACATCTGGAGACACGTGCCGATGACCGCCGCTTGGAATCGCGTATCCAATCGTTCGAGTTGGCCTTCCGCATGCAGATGGAAGCAACCGACGCCTTCGACGTTAGTGGTGAAACCAAGGCGACGCAAACCATGTACGGCGAGACGACTCACGGCCGACAGTTGCTCATCACTCGACGGCTGATCGAACGCGGTGTGCGGTTCGTGCAGGTTTGGAGCGGTGGCGGGCAGCCGTGGGACAATCACAATCAGCTGGAGCAGAATCACCGCAAGCTGTCGGCCGATTGGGACACGGCCATTTCCGCGTTTCTCACCGATTTGAAACGGCGGGGCCTGTTGGAGACGACGTTGGTGCAGTGGGGTGGTGAGTTCGGCCGAACGCCGGTGGCCGAGCTGCCGGCACTCAACGGCCGCGACCACAATCATTACGGGTTCACCTGCTGGTTGGCCGGCGGCGGCGTGAAGGGCGGACAGCGATACGGGGCGACCGACGATTTCGGTTTTCGTGCGGTCGAAAAGAAGGTTCACGTTCACGATCTGCACGCGACGATGATGCATCTATTAGGATTCGATCACGAGCGACTGACTTATCGCTACGCCGGCCGCGACTTTCGTTTGACCGACGTGCACGGAAGCGTGATCGACGCTCTGATCGCCTGATGCAAAACGTTGCGCGAAAGCGTGTGACAGAGGAACGTTCGAGAATGGAGGAGCGCAACGCCAGTCCTGCCGATCTCGACGCGGTTTTCAAACCGCCACGTTCGACGTTCAATGTTCGCCGTCTGATTGGCGCGGGCGCTGTCTTATTCTGGGTGATCACCGTCATTTTACGGCTCACCGTCCGCGACCGGATACCGCTACTTTCGGTCTGGTTTTATTGCACGCCGCCGGTGGTGCTTGCAGTCTCTGCCCTCGTTGTCGGCGGCCTGCTTTTCCTACGGAAATCTCGGCGGTTGGCACTTTTCGCGATCGTTGCCGGCCTGGCATGCGGCGGCTGGTGGTGGACGTCGTCGTTCTTTCACAACGAGAGACAGGCATCCGCCGACACCGTTCGCGTCTTGCTTTGGAATTGTCAGCACGGGTATCCGGGTTGGAAGCCGATTGCCGAGGAGATTCACCGTATCGACGCGCCGTTGATCGGCTTGGTTGAGGCGGGCGGACACACACCGAAGCAGCGAGACTTCTGGCGGTTGGAGTTCGACCGATACGACGTTGCCACGCCGGGTGGCGGCATCGTGTTGATGACAGGGGGAACCATCGTTCGCTCGAAACTCATATCGCTCGCCGGTCGAGGAAGGTGTGGGGAATTCGAGGTCGCAATCGATGGCAGGCAACTGACGGTTCTCGTTGTCGATATCGTCAGCAATCCGTTTGCCTCACGCCAAAAAGCACTTCGCGCATTGTCGACATTAGTCGAGGCACGCGAGAGCGAACCGCTATTGATTATGGGCGACTTCAACATCCCGACCGATTCGATTTTCCTTGATCGGCTGCGTCTCTGTTGTACCAATACGTTCGAGGTGGCCGGCAACGGAAATTCCGCTACGTGGCCTTCACCCGTGCCGGTCCTTTCGCTTGATCAGGTCTGGATCGGTGGACCGTTGCATGCGGTGAGTTGCCGTCATCTGTCGAATTCCAAATCCGACCATCTGCAGGTTGTGACGGAACTGTCGCTTCTGCCGGTTGAGGCGCCCGCGGGCGAATCGGATTGACAGTTTGCGCGAGTTGTGAGGACGTTCTTGCGGTGATTCCCTTACCGATTTTGGGCGGCAGACCATCGCTTTTCCCGGCATGACGTAGGCTTGTGGGACGGCGCTTTGTTTAGCCGCAATACTTGGATTGCGCTTTCGAGATTGCCGTGAAGTCGCGATGCCGGACACGTTCTCCGGGCAAATCGCAAGGCACAGGTTAGTAGAAAACGGTGGCTTGACTTCGCCGTCTACATGACCTGCTGCGTCTCGCTGGTGTTTGTGATCATGCAGTTTTTCGGCACGCAGGCGTCGTATCTGGCGGCATTCTTCATTGCCGTCTTCATGTTCCTGACGCACCAGCGCATGTCGGCGCCGCCGCCCTTGTTTTTTGGTCCGCACGAATGCGAAGGTTGTAGCAAGATCATCTACGGCGAAACGTGTCCCTATTGCGAATTCGCCCCGGAACCCGGTCCGTTCGACGCGTTCGAGTACGAACCAGCCGGTCCATCGACCCATGTTCCCGTGGTGGCCGACGCGGCAATTGCCGAGCGTCCTCCGCGCGCGTTCGCATGATTACGCGCACTAGAAACCCGGTTTTTTGAAGAAACCGGGTTTCTAGTGCAATGTGGAAGAACCGAACGTTGACGCGATGATTGTTGACATACCACACCGCCCCTGACAGAATGAACGGGTCGAATAATGTGTGTCGATACGGGCAATCCTCAGCGCGCGCTTTTATTGATCCCCCCCAGCGATACACAATGCTCCCGTCCGCTCTTGAAGTCGGGCGGGAGTTATTTTTTTGCGTTGTCGGTTCCTGGCATACCGTCGAGGCGATGCTGCAAACTGCGGCGGCCCGGTGCGCGTCACGTCTGCGGTGAAGCAAGAGGGCAATCATGCGACCAACTTATCGCGTCGCCGTTATTGGACGAACCGGACGCGGAAACTACGGCCATGCAACCGATACCGCCTGGTTGAGCATACCCAATACGAAGGTTGTTGCTGTCGCCGATGACGACAAGGCGGGACTGGCAGCCGCCGCGAAACGGCTCACGGTCAATCGCACGTACAGCGATTACCGCAAGATGCTCGACGAGGTGAAGCCGGACATTGTCACGATTGCACAACGGTGGATCGACCAACATCGCGACATGGCGGTGGCGGCAGCCGAACGCGGCATTCATGTCTATATGGAAAAACCGTTCTGCCGTTCACTGCAAGAGGCGGACGAAATTGTCGCGGCGTGTCAAAAAGGTCGTGTCAAATTCGCACTCGCTCACCCCACACGGTACAGCCCCAAGTTGCAAACCATTCGCAAACTGATCGACGACGGCGCCATCGGCACCGTACTTGAGTATCGCGCGCGGGGTAAGGAGGACCGCCGTGGCGGCAGCGAAGACCTGTGGGTGCTGGGGACACACGTTCTCGACATGATCCGCGCACTCGGCGGAAAACCGAGTTGGTGTTTGAGCCATGTGACGCAACAGGGAAAGCCGATTACCAAACGCGACGTCATCGACGGTGCCGAAGGAATCGGCCCGCTTGCCGGCGATGCCTGCGAGGCGATGTACCGCATGCCGGACGGCTCCAACGCCTATTTCAGTTCCCATCGCAACGCATTCGGTCGGCCGTCACGGTACGGTTTGCAGATTCGCGGGTCGGCCGGCATCATCGAACTGCTCGAAGGACCCATGCCCTCGGTGAAGTATCTGGGAGATCCCGGCTGGTCACCCGGTCGCAGCGGGAAGAACTGGCAGGATGTTTCGTCGGCTGGCATCGGTCAGCCCGAGCCATTGAACGACGCCAAGTTCCGGGCGCGGCATCATTTGGCAATCGAGGATCTGCTCGATGCAATCGAAAACGACCGCCAGCCGTTGGATGGCGTCGAAGTTGCCCGCGACGTGACGGAGATGATTCTCGCGGTGTTCGAGTCACAACGCCTCGGCAAACCCGTGCCTCTTCCACTCGAAGAGCGACGCCACCCGCTGACCCTGCTGGGTTGAACCGTCGTCGTCAGCCCGTCCACCATGTGAGGGTCGTGGAAAGTTTCAACCGTCGGAAAAACGGACGATTGCCCACAACCCAACAACCGGCCCCAGCAGTGCGGCCAATCCCCCTGCAAACAGCGCCTTGAAGACGATGAAATCCCAGAACGGAAGCGACGTGACTTTCAGCCATGACAGGGCGATGAGCGCCAGGGGTCCGACAATCAGCGTGCAAATCACCCCCAGAACCACAGCACGCAAACGCGCGCGCTCGGGCAACCGGCGAAACAGCCAATGCTCCCGACGGTTTCGCGTCAGCGGGGGAATCGTTCCCCGGGTGACTTTGCGCCGCGCCAACGGCGTCGCAATGAGACAAAGCAAAAGCGGAAGCAGAAACGTTGTTGCCAACGTGTCGCCGGCAATGCTGAGCGGCCCCCACAGCGGGACCGTTTCCACGCCACGAAACAGCAGGATGGCAATCACCCCGTTCAGCACCACGTTGATCAATCCGGTACCGATTCCCTGTTCGAGGATGAGGAATCGTCGCTGAATCGGTAACATTTCCGACATATCGAATTTCGTGAGCCGAAAGGACACGGGTCATGAAAGTAGAAATTGAGTCTCAGCAAGCCTCGCGTGCATGATTTGACAATTCAGCATAACATAGTCGTCACACCGTTTTGTCATTCGTGTCGTTTTGAATAACCCCAGAACACCAGTCAGGGCAGCACAATTCGAGGACAGTTTCCCACCGATTGCGCCGGCCGATTAACGGAAAAAAGGAATATCATCCCGTGACTTCACTAAAACGCGACCGCAGCCGCGCTCATTTTGAGCGCGCTGTGAAATCCATTCCCGGCGGCGTCAACAGTCCGGCACGGGCTTTCGGTGCCGTCGGCGGCGAACCGCTGATCATCGAACGTGGCGACGGCCCATTTCTATTCGACATCGACGGCAACCGGTTGATCGATTACGTCGGCAGTTGGGGGCCACACATTCTGGGCCACCGACATCCCGCCGTTGTTACCGCGATTGAGGAAACGTTATCGCGGGGAACCAGTTTCGGCGCGCCGACGGAGTTCGAGACCGAATTGGCCGAACTAGTCATCGAAGCGGTGCCGTCGGTCGAACGTGTGCGAATGGTGAACTCGGGTACCGAAGCGACCATGAGCGCGATTCGCCTCGCCCGCGGCCACACCGGACGCGATGTCATCGTCAAATTCGCCGGCTGCTATCACGGGCATGTCGATAGCCTGCTGGTTCAAGCCGGCAGTGGCGCATTGACGCACGGGGTTCCATCCAGCCCCGGTGTCCCGAAGGGCTGCACGACGGACACGATTGCGATTGAATACAACAACGTCGATTCGCTGAAGGAGACGTTCGCCGATCGCGGTGATGAAATCGCCTGCGTAATTCTTGAACCGGTGGTGGGCAACATGGGTGTCGTTCCGCCCGAACCGGGGTTCCTGGAATCGGCGCAGCAGTTGTGCCGCGAACATGGCGCGCTGCTCATTTTCGACGAAGTGATGACGGGGTTCCGTCTCGCCTACGGCGGCGCGCAGGAGTTGTGGGGCATCACGCCCGATCTGACAACGCTGGGCAAGATTCTCGGCGGCGGAATGCCGGTGGGAGCGTACGGCGGACGGGCCGACGTAATGGACTCCATCTCACCGGTCGGTCCGATCTATCAGGCGGGAACGCTATCGGGCAATCCGCTGGCAATGGCGTGCGGCATCGCAACGCTGCGAACGCTGCAGGAAACCAAACCGTATGCCCGCCTGGAAGCACAAACGACACGCCTGGTCAAGGGAATCGAACAAGCGGCAACGGCCGCCGGAATCCCTCACAGCGTGGCGCAGGTCGGCAGCATGTTCACGCTGTTCTTCAACCCCGAGCGGGTGACGAACTACACAATTTCGGCCAAGAACGATACCGAGCGGTTCGCCCAGTATTTTCAGGGCATGCTGGACCGCGGCGTCTACTTGCCATGCAGCCAGTTTGAAGCAAACTTTGTCTCGACAATGCATACCGACGAACTGATCGATGCAACGGTCGCCGCCGCCGGCGAAGTATTGGCCGCAATCGGAGAATCGGCGGCATAGGTCGCAAGTACCAGCCCGCAGCGCAAGCTACCAGCCCGTCGCGCAAACAAGGGTTTTCGCGCACGCCTTTGGTTCGTTCAAACCCTCGCTTGTGCGACGGGCTGGTGGGGATATCGTTCTGCCCGCAGAATCGCGCCGATCCGCACAATGCAACGCGCCGGTTCCCATTCTCCGATCCAACGCGAAGTCACTTTGCTGCAAAGCTCCACGACGGCAAACTGCCAGCTGTTCGCAACGTCAGTGTAAGCTATGGTTTTCGTGGAGATTGCGAAGCAATAGCGTTAGCGTAACGCCGCCGAACGAGACAGGTTCCACGATCATGCAATTGTTCATTGCAACCATATTTTGGATCTCGCTGGGGCTGACACTTTATGTCGCCGTGGTCTATCCGCGCCTACTCAGTCTGCTATTGCGGATGCGAAGCAAGTTCGCCGTCCGCGAATCGACAGTTGTGGTTGACGACGCCGACCTGCCGACAGTTTCCGTGATTCTCCCGGTGTTTACCGACGACCGGTACCTGCTGGATCGACTGCAGAATCTGATGGAATCAAAGTTTCCAGTGGACCGGATGGAGGTTGTCGTCGGCTGCGACCCACGGGTTGACTTAATCGCCGATCTGATTGCCACCGTCAACGATCCCCGCATTCGTGCCGTGCATTATGAATCACCGCGAGGAAAAGCCGAACTGATCAACGCGTGTCTGGCCGAAGCGCGAAACGAGATTGTTCTCATCACCGACTGCGGCGTTCATTTTGATCGAAATACAATTCGGCGTCTGGCCGTTGGTTTTCATAGTCCGCATGTCGGCGGCGTTTGTGGCCGGCCGCCGACATGCGCCGCCGACACTCTCGATAAGGTGGGCGAGCATGAGACGCGGTTTGGGGTTTCGCCCGATCGCAGTTGTACGGTTGCCGCGTATCAGGCAGAACTGGTTGGGACAATTCCAGAGGACGTGCAGGATGTTGGGTTGTTTGTCGGATTGAATGTCTATCGCAGCGGCTTGGAAGTCACCTTCGACGCCGACGCAGTTGCCCGACGACGCTGCGAAATTACAGACGTACCCGGTCAACACCGAAGCATGATCAACCGCTGTTTGAACCGCATGCAAGAAGCATGGCAGGTGCTGCGTCTCTCCGGCTGGTCGCTGACCACCTTGGTCGTTTGCAGCCACTGGTTGCGGCGAATCGCTCCGGTGCTTGTTACTGTCGCTTTGATAGCCAATGCCATGCTCGCCGCCGATCCACTTTACTTGCGACTGTTGCTGCTGCACTTATTCACCTATGTTGCTTTGCTTATTCACCTGTGCCTGCGGAAGATGAAACAGCAGACGTTCGCTCGACGAAATCCGAGCGAAGCCGGCACCTAGAAAATCGAGTGAAAAGTAAGAAGAAGATCGCGTTTTTCCCTTTTTCCTTTTTCCTTGAGTTTGAACTCGGAGTAATTTCCTGTGACACAATTCCTTGTAACAGGTGGAGCGGGCTTTATTGGCTCGCATTTGACAACGCGGCTGATTACGGACGGGCACGATGTTCGAGTTTTCGATAATCTCTGCACGGGATCGCTCGATAACCTGGCGCACGTCAACGACCGATTTGAGTTCGTCGAAGGCGATCTGGTCGATCGAGCGGCGGTCGAGCGGGCGGTTGACGGCGTGGAAGTTATCTTTCACCAGGCGGCGCTGGCATCGGTTCCCCTCAGCATCGAACGGCCGCTGGCAACGCATGCCGCCTGTGTGACTGGAACGGTCAATCTGCTCGACGCAGCAAGACAAGCCGGCGTGCGGCGGTTGGTTTACGCAGGTTCCAGCAGCATGTACGGAAACCAGCCGGAGATGCCCAAGCGGGAAAATCATGGCCCCGAGGTCCTCTCGCCGTACGCGGCCGCCAAACTTGCGGGCGAAATGTATTGCCAGGCCTTCGCGTCGTCGTACGATTTGGAAACGGTGCGGCTGCGTTACTTCAACGTTTTCGGACCGAGGCAAGACCCCGACAGTCCCTATTCGGCAGTGATCCCGCTGTTTGCGGCGGCACTGCTTGCGGGAAAGCAGCCCGTTATTTTTGGTGATGGTTCGCAATCGCGCGACTTCACATTTGTCGAAAATGTGGTTGAAGCAAACGTATGTGCTGCGACTGCCGACGGCGTCTCGGGCAACGTGTACAACATCGCCTGTGGCGAAACGCTGAGCGTTCTCGATCTTCTCAAGGCGATCTGCCAGCAGTTGGACAAGCCGTTCGATCCCCGTTTCGAGCCGCCTCGTGCGGGAGACGTCAAACACTCGTGGGCCGACATCTCAGCCGCCCGTCGCGATCTGGGATATCAGCCCAAGGTCGATTTCAGCGTGGGCCTGCAGAAAACGATCGAGTTCTACGTCGCGCAGACGCAGTCGTGCGCCGGCTGACACGTTGCAAGCGATACCCATCCTGATCGGCGATGGGGGTGCCACTGGCGTGTCGCCAGTGTTTTGCGTGATGCACTGGCGACACGCCAGTGGCACCCGCGCGCTAGGGTGGAACCCGCGCGCTGGCATCGGACTGCCAGCGCCCCCACCGCGCGGTCTGTAACGGCCGTGTAACATCTGGCATTCCACGCCCAACAATTCCCGGATTCGCCCCACGTTGACAGCCGTCTGTACGTTAGAATAATCGGCACAGTCGGACGAATCTGCGGAATCGGCGGAAACCATTTCCGGTCGTGATGCGTCCCTAGTTCACAACACTTCCCTTGCGCGCTGACTTTCAGGAGCCGTTGCTATGCGTCGCTCTCAACTCCGTTTACGACTCTCGTGCCTGCTGATTCTGGCGGTGGGGTTTTCAATTGCCCAGTCCAATCCAGCCGTCGCGCAGGAGCCGATGGGTGACGCGCCGGTAACCGCACCGGAACCGGGTACGAAGCCGGCTCCGTTATGGGATCGACTGATTTATCTGCCCTACAAAAACCTGAAGACGGTCTTCGAGAAAGGGGATGCCACCGTGCTGATTCCCTATCTGGAATACCTGCAACTGAAGAAAGGGGCATCGGCGATGAAAGCCGGCGGGCCGCCCGTTTCGGCGGTCATTACCGAGTCGCGGTATGTGGCCCGGGTCGAGAAGGATCTCGTGCGAATTCAGGCGACGCTGACGGTGCAGGTGTTAGACAAACCGTGGGCTCAGGTTCCCGTGTCGTTCGGCGATGCGGCCGTGGGAAAAATAAAGACAGTCGGAATAAACAACGACGAGACGAAGCAGGTACTGTTGCGAGGAACGGGGAAGGGAACGTATTCACTGCTGTTGCCGTCGAAGGGAACGCACACAGTCGAACTGGAATTGGTGGCACAGGTGCAGACGTCGCCCGATGGTCGCAGTTTTCGGTTCAACTGTCCGCCGGTGGGAATTACAACGTTCGAGATGGTCGTTCCCGATGCCGATCAGACAATTGAGATCACCCCGAAACGTGTGGCGCTACCGGCGAATGTCGCGGTGGCCGACGTCGATGATGATGTCGAGCCGGGCGAAGAAGAAGTCGAGGAAACGCGAATCAAAAGCAGTCTCGGTTCGACTGCAACGATCTCAGCACGGTGGTTTCCACGCACGGGGTTGAAGCCGGACATGGCATTGCTGGCAAGCGTGACGAATTCACTGGACGTCTCGATAGCCGACGGCTTGGTGCATACCAGCGCGACTCTGACCTATCAGGTGTTGCGCGGAGAAATTCAGCAACTGCGAATTTCCGCCCCGCTGGGACACCGTATTCTCGACGTGTCGGCTCCGGGATCGAAACTGAAGAGTTGGCAGGCGGTCGATGAAGAGAAACGGCAACTGATAACGGTTGAGTTGTTAACCGCAGTCCGCGATGCGATTGCGGTTGAAATCCACACAGAGTACGACGTGCCGGATGCGGCGTTCGACGTGGCTGGCGTGCTGGAAGACGGCACGGTCAACGGTATTCATGCCGTCGATGCCGTTCGAGAGAACGGCTTGCTGGCGGTCTCCCATGGCAGCGAAGTCACGCTGTCGGTCGAAGACCAACAAGGGTTGATTCGCGTGGATGCAGTCGAGGTCGCAAAAACCCGGCGGCGAGCGGGGTCGCTGTATTACAAGTTTTACAGTCCGCGATTTCGGTTGAACGTGGCAGCAAATGCCGTCGAGCCACGAGTCACCGCGCAACAGGCGACCCGCGTGATATTTGGCGACGACGAGTTGAAGCTGCACAGTGTGCTGGTGTTGAACGTCGAAGCGGGCAACGGCATCAACCAAATCAACGCATCGCAGTTCGCCGCACCGGCAGGATTGAAACTGTCATCGTCGCCGCAGTTGGCGTATCGATATACGACGCGGCCGTTCGAGTTGAACCTGTCAATTTCGCGGCGGAGTCCCCAAACGCGAGCGGTTGCCGATCACTTGGTGCATGTCGGCCGACGGAAGATCGTTGTGAGAAGTACGATCGATCTGAATCTGCAGCAGACGCCGCGATCGCGGATTGCGGTCCGTTTGCCGGCCGACTATGTGCCGCTGCAAGTCGATGCGCCGGGCATTTCCGATTGGTACGTGAACAAGGACGACAACGGCATTTCCGATCTGATTATCGAATTGAACGCACCGCGAACCGGCGCGGTGACGTTGTCGCTGGGTGGAACGATTCGCAAGGAGCCGGATGATTTGCAAACGTTGTTCTCGCTGCCTTATCCGCTGGGAATGAACCGGTTGGAAAGTGGTGCGGCGGTTCGCATCGACGAATTCTACGTGCCGACGCTCGTCGTGATGGACGCTTGGAAGTCGGTTCGTCCTGATCGACTTTCGCCACGGCTGCGCAGTGGAAAAACCGAAAATGTGCGGTTTGCATTGACGGCGTCGAGGACTGACCCGGGGCCGGGACCGATTGTTATCAACCTGCGGCGGGCGGAGGTCGAACTTGGTGCGTCGTCCGTGACAACAGTGACCGTCGGCGATGCTGATATTGGTTATCGATTGGAACTGCAATGGGCGATCAAGCGGGCGGCGACCGATCGGTTTTCCTTCACCGCGCCCGATTGGCTGGCAGGAAAACTGCAGCTTCGAGCGCCGGGATTGCGGCGGGTGATTGAAACCGATTTGGTCGGACCGCGCACGCGCTGGGACGTATTGCTGCAGGATCCGGTACGCGGGCGATATTACCTGATGGCCGACGCCATTCTCTCACCGCCGGCCGACGACAAACTGCAAACGCCGGTTCCAATTTTCGTCGGGCAACGCGGAGGCGAAGCGAAGTTTTCGCCGCTGGAAACGCAGCAGCAATACGTGGTGGTGGTGAACTTGTCGCGGAATCAGGTGTCGGCGGACAATCGCGATAATCTGGAAGCTGTTATTGCGGAAGACTTACCGATCAAGCTGGTCGATTCAAAACTGGTCGAGCAGGCGAGTGAATTGGTGCGACTCACGCGTGCCGAACCGGCGCCGGTGTGGAACGTAACGAAGTTTCAACACGAGCGCGGTGCGGCGGCGGTCGTCAATCTGGCGACGCTATTGACCGTCGTCGAACGCGACGGCAGTTACCGCACGCAGGTGGTTTACAGCGTGCGAAACCGCACGCGGCAATATCTGGCGGTCGGGTTGCCGAAGGACGTAAAACTGCTATCGGTCTTTGTGAAGGGGAAACCTTCGCGGACGGTTCAGGCCGAACGCAACAAACAGTCGTTTCATCTGGTGCCGTTGGCCAACACGAGTCAGGCCGACCCGTCGTTCAACGTCAAGCTGGCTTACAGCGGTCGGTTGCAAAGTGGATCACTACCGCGCGGTGTGCGACTGGCGCAATCGATCGAATTGCCCGCTCCGCGAATCCCATCGGTGAAAGACAACGCAGAGTTCGGCGTGCCGGTGGGCCGTACAACGTGGACCGCGTATTTGCCGAAGGAATATCACACCGCGCCGATTGACGATTTGAAACGCAACAACTTTACGCTTTCGACATCGGAGAGGGTGGGGCTGTTCACGGAAATGGTTCGTATGAAGGACTATCTTGCCTTGAGTAGTCTCGCGTTATCCAGCGGCAGCAGCAAAACAAGGTACCAGGCGGCGAATAACCTCAAGTATCTCGCCCAATCAGATCAGCGAGGCCGCCTCTTAGGACCGTTCGGAAAATTAGTGTCCGATTTGCGGCTTGATTGTGTAATTCCATTTTGGCAGGACGTCGGCGAAGTTGATCGTTGAGCGAATGGTGTCTTTCATTTCGTCGCTCGCATTTCTGCC
>CAUZOL010000062.1:0-26478 GCA_963581435.1 Planctomycetota bacterium | reverse complement strand
GTCTCGAATCCGGTTTGACTCGCTCGAAGAACAGTATCAACGTCGCGCTGAAGAACGTTGCCGACTTTGGAATCTCAGTGGTTCTCTTCTGGGGAATTGGGTTCGGCTTGATGTTCGGCGCGTCGCAATACGGGTTGCTTGGTACGACACACTTCTTTGTCTCATTCAATGGTGGTGAGCAATCTCTGGCAGCCTTCTTTCTGTTTCAGGCCATGTTTTGTGGAACGGCGACGACGATTGTCTCGGGAGCTGTCGCCGAACGGATGCGATTTTCCGGCTATCTGGTTGTTGTCGTCTTGTTGTCGGTTTTTGTCTACACACTCTTTGGTCACTGGGCATGGGGAGGCGTTTTCAACGGACGAGAAGGGTGGCTGGAGCAGCGCGGGTTTGTTGATTTCGCCGGCTCCACCGTCGTCCACAGTGTCGGTGGATGGGTGGCGTTGGCGGCAGTGTTAGTCATTGGTCCCCGTCGAGGCAGATTCAGCGCTGACGGCACGCCTCGGAGATTCGGACGACAGAACATCCCCATGGCGAGTCTCGGAGTGCTGTTGCTGTGGATTGGATGGTTTGGCTTCAACGGCGGCAGCACGTTCCGCATGAACGATCAAGTGCCTTCCATCATCGCGAACACAACACTTGGTGGAGCCGCCGGAATGGTCACTGCCTTAGCTCTTGCCTGGTGGAAATGCGGTCGTCCCGATGCGAATGCCGTATTGAACGGCGCTTTGGCCGGGCTGGTTGCAGTCACGGCGAATTGCAATGCAATCGAAGCCCCGGCTGCAATCCTGATCGGTGGCATTGGCGGGGCGGTCATGTTGATGACCGCATCATTGCTGGAACGGTTTCAAATCGATGATGTTGTGGGCGCGATTCCCGTACACGTAGGTGCCGGTGTGTGGGGGACGATTGCCGTCGCATTATTTTCAGACCTGAACTCTCTCGGCACAGGTCTTACGCGATCTGCTCAATTCGGATCCCAATTGCTCGGCATTGCCGTCTGCTGCTGTTGGGCATTCGGAGTCTCCTATGCCGTCTTGAAATTGATCGACCGCTGGTTCCCCTTACGAGTTTCGGCTGAAGACGAAGAGAAGGGGCTGAATGTTGCCGAACATGGGGAATCGACCGAATTGTTCGACCTGTTGACCACCATGAATATTCAAACCAGAACCGGCGATTGGAATCTGCGCGTTCCCGTCGAGCCGTTCACCGAGGTCGGCGAGATTGCCGTGATGTACAATCAGGTGCTGGAATCGCTAAGTCGCGCTTCAGAGGAAAAGCAAAAGTACGCCGAGAAGCTGGAGCGTTCCAACCAGGACTTGACAGATTTCGCGTTCATTGCCTCACACGATCTGCATGCACCGCTGCGACGAGTACGAAGTTTCTGCAGCCTGCTACAGCAACGATATCGCGAGACGCTCGACGATGAAGCCAAGGAGTTCATGGACATCATCGTCAGCGAAGCCGACTCGATGCAGAATCTCATCGACGACCTATTGAACTTTTCTCGCGTGACATCGCACGGCAAACCGATCGAGAGTACCGACAGCGCGATGGTGTTCGATGGCACGCTGCGGCGGCTGCACGCAACCATTCTGGAAAGCGAAGCCCAAATCACTCACGGGCCGTTACCCACCGTTCTTGCCGACACCACACAACTGGGGCAGCTATTTCAAAACCTGTTGAGCAACGCGATCAAGTATTGTCGCAAGCAGCCAAGAGTTCACGTTTCAGCAACCAGTCAAAACGGCGAGATCGTGTTTTCGGTCCGCGACAACGGAATCGGCGTTCCCCCCGAACATGCTGACGACATTTTCTTCATGCTCAAGCGGTTGCATAGCGCCGACGAATATCCGGGAACCGGTGTAGGGCTTGCCATCTGTAAACGAATCGTCGAGCGGCACGGCGGCCGCATCTGGGTCGATTCACTTCACGAACAGGGAAGCGAGTTCTTCTTCACGCTGCCGATTGTTGAGTGACTGAACTTCTCTGGGCGTATTGACGGACGGGCGGCCATTCACTTCCGGCCAAGATCGTTGTCGCGGACGGCTTTCATCTTTGCGGCGAACTTTGCCTTGAACGCATCGACGACCGGCTTGAATCTCGGCAGGCCAGCGAGATTGGTGTATTGCTTGGGGTCGTCCTTCATGTCGAACAATTCAATGCCGCGGGCAGCATTCTCGCCGTATTGAATGTAGGCCCAGCGGTCTTCTCGCAGCAGGAATCCGCGGCCGTTCACGCAGAAGGCTGCGTCGCGAACCGCGCGAGTCGGGTCGTCGAGCATTGCCGAAATGTTCTTGCCCTGCAGACGAGCCGGGACTTCCAGTCCACACAAACTGCTGATGGTGGGATACAGATCGAGCAGTTCGGCGAATGAATGACAGACGGCGGGCTGTTTTCCCGGTACGCTGATGATGAGCGGGACAGCAGCCGACTCATCGTGCAGGCTAACCTTGGCCCAGAAATCGTGTTCGCCGAGATGGTAGCCGTGGTCGCTGGTGAAGATGACAATCGTCTTGTCGTCGAGGTTGGCTTCCTTGAGTGCCGTCAACACTTTGCCGACTTGTGCGTCCATGTAGGCCACCGAGGCATAGTATCCACCGACGGCCTTTTTTTGCCTCCTCACGTCCATCTTCATGTTCAGGCTGGTCTTGTAATTGATGCCGGCACGGGGAATGTCGTCCCAATCTCCCGCGACTTTTTCGGGTAGCAGCATCCGGTTGTATGGCAGGAACGATTTGTAGTAAGACTTCGGCGCGACAAACGGCACGTGCGGCCGAACAAAACCAACGCCAAGAAAGAACGTCTCGTCTCTGTGACGTTGAATCAACTCGCACGCCTTGGCGGCCGTCTTGCCGTCGGAATGAACGAGGTCGTCGCCATCGGCTTCGACGACAACAAATGTGTTGCCGCCGACGACCGGCTTCTTTCCATCGGGATTGCCTTCCAGCGTCTCACCAATTCCCGGTGCTTTCCATTCCGGCCCCTGACTGTTGAATTTCTCGGTCCACGATGCAGGATCGTCGGCGCCGTCGGTTCCCTTTTCGATTCCTCTCGGCACGCCCATGTGGAAAATCTTGCTGACCCGCGCGGTGTAATAGCCGGCATTCTTGAAATGCTGCGACCAGGTTTCGCGATCGCCGATTGCCTTCCTCGGGCTGATGTATCCCAGCAAGCCGGTCGCATGCGGATAATAGCCCGACATGAACGACGCCCGCGACGGCCCACAATACGTTCCCTGACAATAGGCCCGTGTGAAACGCGTTCCCCGAGCAGCCAGTCGGTCGATGTTGGGAGTGCTGCAGACCTTGTTCCCGTAGCAGGACAAAGCCGTCGCCGTCAGATCATCCGAGATGATAAACAGCACATTGTATTTCGACTTGGCCGGCGGCGTCTCGGCAGAGGCGGACGATAGTCCGGCTGTCAGAAAGAGGATCGCAATGGAGAATCGGATTTTCATATTGTGAACTCGCCGCGCAAATTGGTGTTTCGTTAGTTTGTCTACAGGAAATTCACAGACAAGAACCATACGTGGATCTCATGACACTGCCATGAGATGATGCCAAACCCTTGTCGCGACATCTCAGTGACTACTTGCCCTTCTTCTTGGCTTTCCCGTTTCCACTCGGTGCAAATCCCTTACTGGTGTCCTTGCGGAAGTTGAGCGATTTGACATTTTTTCCGGCCGGAGCCAGCGCGCGACCTTTGAGACGGTCCACATTTTCAGCAAGCTGAAACCACTCTTTCGCCATCTTCGCAACGCGCTGCGGATGTTGCCCCGAAAGATCGTGCAGTTCCGTTCGGTCGTCATCTAAGTTGTAGAGTTCCCACTTGCCCAACTTGGCAGAGACGAGTTTCCACGGACCTTGCCGCAGGGCGCGATCGGTGCCGAAATGAAAGTAAAGCGACTCGTGCGGCTGTCGCTGTTTCCCCTGAAATATTGGCAGCAACGATTTGCCCTGCAACGGATCGATGCGGCGGTCGCCAATCTGTTTCGGGTATTTCGCATCGGCGAGATCGACGAAGGTGGCCATGAAGTCGATGAGATGACCCGGTTGGTCGGTGATCGAACCGGGTTCGGTCTTGAGGTGGTCGGGCCAGTGGACGATTAAAGGCGAAGAGATGCCGCCCTCGTGCTGGTTCTGTTTGTAAAGACGAAATGGCGTGTTGCCGGCATGCGCCCAGCTGGCATCGTAAGTCCAGTACGATTTCGGGTCCCACGGTTTCAGATAACGCCCTCGTGTCCGTTCAAAAGGACAAGCACCGTTGTCCGAACAGAAGAGAATCAATGTGTCGTCGTAGAGACCTTTTTTCTTGAGGAAGTCCACCAGCCGGCCGACGTTCTGGTCGAGCAAGTCGACCATTGCCGCAAACACTTCCATGCGGTCGGCCTCCCACTGGCGGTCCTTTTCGCTGAGACTGTTCCACGCGGGAATGTGATCAGGGCGCGGACTGAGCTCCCACTTCGCCGGCAGCAAACCCGATTTGATTTGGCGACGGTGTCGTTCTTCACGAAGCTTATCCCACCCGCCGTCGTAACGTCCGTCGTATTTGCGAACCGCACTCTCGGGAGCCTGAAGCGGGTAATGCGGCGCGTTGAAGGCCGTGTACAGCAGAAACGGATCCTCTCCCCTGGTGGCTTCTTCGAGAAATTGCAGTGCGAAGTCGGCAATGGCATGCGTTGTGTAGAACGGGCGTCCGTTGAGAGTCTTGGGAACTTTCCACTTCTCCCCGTTGAGCCGAAAGGTGTCGTCGCCGGTAAAAAAGTTGGTCGCACCGGAAAGATGTCCAAAGTAGCGGTCAAACCCGAATTCGGTCGATTGTTGATTGAGGTGCCATTTGCCAGACATGGCTGTGAAGTACCCTGCACTGGCCAACACTTCGGCGATAGTGGCCCCGCGATTGAGTCGCGCGCTTCCCGCCTGATCGCAATAGAGTCCCGTCAGCAACGAAACCCGCGACGAATGGCATTTGGCCGTGTTATAGAATTGCGAGAAACGCAATCCGCCGGCCGCCAGCGCATCGAGATTCGGCGTCTCGATTTCCGAGCCGTAACACCCCAAGTCTGCGAAGCCAAGATCATCGGCCATAATGAGGACGATGTTGGGACGCTCGCCTGCTTTGGCAGACGCGAGAAATGTCTGTGCCAATATGAGGGCGATTACCGTGACGATGCTCTTCAACATGAGTGATTTCCTCAACACCTGTATGCCAGAAACTGTTCATTCGCACGTGTGTTCTGTCGGCGTGCATCCATTCTATTCGATTTTCCGTTTAATTTCCCATTCGCGGTACAGTGGCAGCGGCAACTGAGTGGTTTGAAGTTTTAAAAAGCGGCAGTCGCGACCGGTTTTCGCATTCCCACAATCGAAGGAACCGCTCGACCGCTTGCAATGGAACAACATGGCAGCGTGAGTGGGGCGGACACACGTTACAGCAACATTCTCGCTCAAGATACCAGTAATTCGCCATCGACGCGGCTTCATCGTCTCTCTCCGGATACGTCAAAGAGGCAGCTTGCGAAGGTTTTCAATTCGCCCGATGGCTGCTACGATTCCGAAGGAGAGCCGGGACCGGGCGGCTCGTTTTACGGAGAGAATCGCTTGGCTCCGAAAACAGACGCTCATGCCAGCGTCTCGCGGAATCATTCGCGGCAGCACAACGCAAAGGAGTCTTCGATGGAACGTCGATTTGCAGTGGTTGGTTTGGGATTGGCGGCACTTGCCCTGGTGACTGCTCAGCCGGCAGCGGCGCAGAATGAAGAGGCTCCCGCGCCGAAGAAAATCACCACGGTGGAGGGAATCACCGAGTACCGGCTCGAAAACGGCCTCAAGGTGTTGCTGTTTCCCGATGCTTCCAATCCCAGCGTGACCGTCAATCTGACGGTGTTCGTCGGCTCGCGGCACGAAGGTTACGGCGAAGCCGGGATGGCGCATTTGCTTGAGCACATGCTCTTCAAAGGAACGCCCGACCAACCGTCGATTCCCAAGGCGCTCACCGCGCACGGGGCCGTCTTCAATGGCACAACGTGGCTCGACCGCACCAACTACTATGAAACGCTGCCGGCCAAGGGCGAGAATCTGAAGTTCTCGCTGGAATTGGAAGCCGACCGAATGGTCAACAGTTCCATCAAGGCGGAAGACCTCGCCTCGGAGATGTCGGTCGTTCGCAATGAATTCGAGCGCGGTGAAAACAACGCGCTTTACGTGTTGAACCAACGGATGATGGCCGTCGCTTACGAGTGGCACAACTACGGCAAATCAACCATCGGCAACCGTGCCGACATCGAACGCGTTCCGGTTGAAAACCTGCGTGCATTTTATCGCAATTATTATCAGCCCGATAACGCCATGCTGGTTGTCGCCGGAAAGTTCGATCCGGACAATGCGATGACGCTGATTACCGAGAACTTCGGCAAGATCCCTCGTCCGAAACGGAAACTGAAAAACACCTACACCGAAGAGCCCGCACAGGACGGTCAGCGGCTCGTCACGCTTCGCCGCGTCGGCGATTCGGCCGCGGTCGGTGTTGTGTACCATATCCCTGCCGGTCCTCACCCCGACTTCTCAGCCGTCACCGTGCTGGAGAACATTCTCACTGCCAAGCCCGCCGGGCGGTTGTACAAATCACTGGTCGAGTCGAAGAAGGCCGCTGCCGTGTTCGGTACAGCGATCGCGCTGCACGATCCCGGTGTGCTGCGAATTATGGCACAGGTCACAAAAGGAAACGAGCCGCAGGTTGTTCTCGACACCATGCAGGACAGTTTGTTGCTGGTCGGTAAAAAGGGCGTTACCGACGAGGAGGTCGAACGGTCGAAACGACAACTTTTGACATATTTCGAGCAGTCGGTCGCCGATAGTCGCCAGGTCGCCATCCAACTGAGCGAATGGGCCGCCCAAGGCGACTGGCGATTGCTTTTTCTGTACCGCGACAACATCGAAAAGGTGACCACTGAAAACGTCAATCTGGCGGCAGCCAAATACTTGCGTTCAAACAATAGCACCGTTGGCATGTTCATTCCGACAGAAAAGGCCGACCGAACCACGATTCCGCCGACACCGGATTTGGCCGGCATTATCGGCGATTACAAGGGACGTAAGGCGGCCGCCGTCGGTGAAGCATTTGACGTCTCACCCGCAAATATCGATCGCCGCACGAAGCACGTCGCACTGCCCTCGGGAATTCACGCCGCGCTGCTCGAAAAGAAAACACGTGGTGGTATCGTCCAGGTTCGGCTGACGTTACGGTACGGCGACGAGCAAAATCTGCAGAACCTTGCGACGGCATGTGAGTTTCTGCCGGTCGTGATGGCCCGCGGCACCAAGAAATACAACCGCCAGCAACTGCAGGATGAATTCGACAAATATCAAACCCGCCTCAGCCCCAGCGGCGATGCCGGCAAGATGACATTCTCCCTGCAAGTGAAACGTAAGAACCTCATCCCCGTGTTGAAACTGCTGGCCGAAGTGCTCCGCAACCCAACGCTGCCCGCAGAGGAACTGGATGTTCTCAAAAGCGCGCAAGTGTCCTCGATCGAACAGAAACTTACCGACCCTCAAACACTTGCTTCGGTCACCGTGCGCCGCACGCTCAATAATTATCCCCAAAACGATCCACGGTACGTTCCCACCAACAAAGAAGGCATTGACCGCGTGAAGCAGGTTGACCGCAAATTGCTCAAGCGGTTGTACGATCAGTATGTCGGTTCCAACCACGGCCAACTGACGATTGTCGGCGATTTCGACGCTGACGAAACCCTGGGCCTGCTTGATGACGTGTTTGCCGACTGGAAGTCGACGCAATCGTATGACAGGCTGAAACGGCTGAACTCCAAGATCAAAGGGGGCGTTACAACAATTGATACGCCCGACAAGGAAAGCGCGTTTTACTTCGCCGCCACCGCGTTTCCGCTGCGGGACGACCACCCCGATTATCCCGCGCTGGTTATCGGCAATTTCATTCTCGGCGGAGGTTCGCTGTCGTCGCGGTTAGCCGACCGCGTTCGGCAGAAAGACGGCTTGTCGTATGGCATTGGTTCTGGCCTGCAGACGATGTCGCTCGACCACCGCACCGCGTTCTATATCTACGCCAGTTGCAAGCCGGAGAACATGCCCAAGCTGCAAACCGCGGTCCGGCAGGAAATTGATCGGTTGCTCAAAGACGGTGTGACCGAAAAGGAACTCGACATCGCCAAACGCGGATACATCCAGCGTCAACAGGTCTCCCGCACCAACGATGCACAACTGGCCGCGCTGCTGGAAGCCAACATGCTGGCCGACCGCGACATGTCTTTCACTGCTGCGATCGAACGGAAGATCGGCCAACTCACGGCAAAACAGGTTGCTGAGGCGATGAGAAAGCACATCAAACCCAATGGTTTGTTCATCGTTGAAGCCGGTGACTTCTCGAAGAAGCCCGCGACGAAGGCCGGTGCCGCCCCGCCAAAGACCCCGAAGAAATAGCAGCCGTTCCAATTCACTTGTCGGGTGCCAGCGCTGGGGCTCCCGCACGTAGGAGCCTGAAGCGCAAGCGAAGGAGCTTGCTGGCGCCGCCCTGGAATCATTCTTCGCTTGCGCTTCAGGCTCCTATCTCTTAGCAAATGTGACCGTGGACTGTTCCAATGGTAGTGTTCGCCCGATTTGCATGCAGGAATAACCGCCCGTGCCGCTCAGCCTCGATCAGTTTGTGCAACAACTGACCGACTCCGGTCTGATGAGCGCCGAGGATATCGCGGCCTTTTCCGCTGGCCTCTCCGAACAGCCTGCAGGCGCCGAAGGTCTCGCCCGGGAGTTGATCGATGCCGACAGGCTTACTCCCTTTCAGGCCAAACTCGTTTGGCAGGGCAAGGCCGGAGGGTTGATCATTGGTAGCGAGGCCGACCTGCTTCAGATTGTTTTTGCAGGTTGAGCGACGGGCCGCCTCGCGCGCCTGCTGCACAGCCGGCAACAAGAGTGCAATAAGAATGGCAATGATCGCGATGACGACCAACAATTCAATCAGCGTGAAACCACGTGATCGAACTCTGCGTGGAATGTGAGACAAAGATATTGAGTCGCTCCTTAAATTCCTCCGGCTCGGTTTCCGAAACGCGCGGAACCCTGCAATGAAGATCGAAGAAATGGACAAGCGAGACGCCACTTATCCAGAGTAGGGAAGCGAAAAAGGTGGGTAGGCAACCCGAAAAAGGGGAAGTAGAGCGGTTTTCTTGGGGGGGGACGGAGTGCATTACACCACAACAATAGCCCTAATCAACTACGTGTTAGACAGTAGGTGCTCGTTATTCCGTTTCTAAGAATTGCGACCCGCCAGTGTCAACTTCCCTACACGCCAATTATGCAACCCGCAACAAAAGCGTGACACATACGGTAGTTCGCCTGAGAGGCATCGCTGAAGACACCATCAACGATGCAGTCGGAGTGGCCGCAATAATTTGGTCACCTGGTAGTGCGCATCGGCCAACAGAGCGGTGAATTCCTGCGTCGCGCCGGAAATCCAGCGGACGGTCACATTGGCGATTTCTGTTTCCGCACCAAGCCCAAACGTCAAACGACGTTCATTACTGCTTTGGTAGCCATCGCAGGCAGTCAATTGGCGGACAATCTTTCGACCGCCTTGCGTTGTCAGCGTAACCACAGTGCCGATGCCATCCCGGTGACAATCTCGCTCGCCCAAGCGAAATGTGACAAAATGTCCTGCGTCGTCAGTTGTCTTGGTGAGAAGCGCCGCAGGTGCATCGAGCGAGATGATGCAGACGTCGTCTTTCCCGTCGCGATTCCAGTCCAACCGCGCCATCGAGCGGCCGATCGACTTCTTGTGAAAAGATGGCCCCAACGATTCTGCGGAGAGTTCTTGAAACGACCTACCCTGAAGATTGCGGTAATACTGCGGCGGCATGACATCCGGCTCTCCGGTGGCCGCCGTCTGATCGACATGACCGTTGGTGAGAACAATGTCGGGCCAGCCATCCAGTTCTCCATCGATAAACTGGGTGCCAAATCCCAGCATGGAATAGCTGCTGTTCGTCAGATTGAAAGACCGCGAGCGGTCGGTAAAGATTTCTCCGCCGCGGTTGAGGTAAAGCGTGTTGTAGTCGGCAAAGAAATTCGTGACGAACAGGTCGATACGACCATCGCCGTCAGCATCGGCGGCGGCGATCCCCATGCAGGCCTGCGTTTCACCCCCGTCGTTAATTGCCAAACCGGATGTCAAGCCGGTTTCCGTAAAGCGAGGCAACCCTTGGGGCGTCGGCGTCTGGTTGACGAAGTAAAAATTCGGCGCAGTGTCGTTTCCAATGAACAAGTTCAATTTGCCGCTGCCGTCGAAGTCAGCCGCAACGACTCCCAGCCCCTTTCCTTCGGAGACAACGATGCCGGCGTTCTGCGTCGCTTCGCTGTAGGTCCCGTCTCCCCGGTTCACATAGAGGCGATCCTGTTCGGCCGGAAACAGCGTAGGCGCACACGTGAGCGGATGACCGTTTCGTTTGCAATCTCTCTCAAAGACAGCATCTTTTTCGAGATAATTTACTACGTACAGGTCGGGCAACCCGTCTCCGTTCAGGTCGGTGAGCAGGCAACTCATCGACCATTCGTTACCGCCGGTGCGGGTCGCCGCGGTCATCTCGTTGAACGTTCCATCGCCGTTGTTCTCATAAAACCGATTGCCGTCCAGGTTGGCGACGTACAGGTCGGGATAGCCATCGTTGTTGTGGTCGCCTACGGTCACGCCCTGCGAGAATCGGTCGTCTCCCAACCCTGCAGAAAACGTGACGTCGTCGAATCGACCATCACCTCGGTTTCGGAATAACCGATCGTGATAGCCGGGCCGAGGTTTATTCAGGCCGATCGCGTCATCGGGCAACGGGCATCCGTTGGCGAAGTAGAGGTCGGGCAGTCCGTCGCGGTCGAAATCGAGGACGGCCACACCGCCGCCGGTCGTCTCAAAAATGTGGTTCAGCCCCACCTTCGGGTCCATTGAGTTGAAGTACTGGTAGTTCAAGCCAGCGACCGTCGCCTCGTCGCGGAAATGGACATTCGCAAGAAGAACATCGGATGACTGCCGACTTCCCTGATTCCCTCCGCTTGTCTTCCAATCGGGCAGCGGGAACTCGGACAAATCGAACGCGAATGACGGGTTGGCTGAATTTGGCACAAGTTGGTCGTCGCGCTGAATGTTCCAACTCAACCTCTTCAGAGCATCGGTGACCCAGTCCGCCTCAATTTCTGCCCGCTGCGACATATGGCACCAGGCTGCCGCTTCCCATTTTCTGCCGAGCGACTCCAAAATGAAAACGAGTTGTCGCAGCAAGTGTTGGTTGGGACCGCCCTGTAGGTCGTTGATCAAATACTCTGACTTCGAAAGTTTGCTGCTGCGTTTTGCAAACAGTTCTGCATCTTTCCGGCGTTTCAATGCCACAAACAATTGCGACAACTGATAATTCGACTGCAAATGGTTGGGATTCCTGCGGACAGCCTCCAGAAAACAACGAACGGCAGCACGGTTTTGACCCACTTCGCGCGCCCACATGCCACGACAGTACCAAACGGACGGAAACTCGTTGACTCTGGGCGGAAGCTGTGAATTCCAGTCCGGCCGTCGGATCGGCCATCCGCACCGAAGATTCGCCGGCCATCACAAGTGCTTCGGGTGAATCGAGTTGCTCACGCAGCGCATCTTTTGCGAGCTTGAGCGCGTCACCAAAACGCTGATCGTCCCAAGCGATCGCGGCGACATGGATGAGGCGGTCGTGACGAGACTGCAACACGAGGGGAGAGATTGCGAACGCCACTCCCAACAGGATCGTGACCCCAACGAACTGATGAGCGCGGCTACCCGACCGAGAAATTGATGGTTCAGCCATAATCGATTCGCCGTCGATGAGACATTACCCCTTCGAGGGCGAGGACATCCGCTCGGTAAACACGCCCCACACGAGAAGCAAAACGCCCAACCCGACGAGAACATAACTCGCCGGAAACAAAACGCTTCGCGCGAATGTTGCGTGGGGAAAGCCGATCGAATGCGCGTGGGCAAAGGCTTGTTCGCCAGCCAACAACAAAATCGCCCCACTGATCATCCGCATGAGCGGTCTTTCCTACACCCAGAGAAAACTCAAATGATGTTGCGACGTACGAAAACCGCCAACAAGGCACGCGTCGAATCGCTGCGAACGCCGATTCCATCACAGGGAAACGTTACATCGGCGGCGCATCGGCGTCAACGCTCCGGTTGCACGTGCAGAATCAATTGCACGTCGTGGCGAACCTCATTGCTTCATAACCACGGGTGCCGTCTGTTCCTTGGTGGTAATACCCGGTGGGAGTTCCATGATGCGAATGTTGCGGAAGTGGATTTCGGCCCCTTCGGATTCCAGGCAGAGATACCCTTTCTTCACCGATGCGCTGCGAACACCGTTGACGAATTTGCCGTTGACCGACAACTTCACAACGCCATCAACACAGACGACGTCGTAAACATTCCACTGCCCCTTGCCTTTGCAGCGGTTCTCGAACGACTTGCTGCGACTGCCGCGGGGGTTATCGGGAATGGTTTTCAGGCCGTTCGCGCCGAACAGTTCACCGTGCACGTAGGCGATGGGCTGCGGCTTGCCGGTTTTCTTGTCCTTGTGAATGTTCACCCAGTCGAGTTCGAGCATCTGGATTTCCATTCCCTTGGGCAGCCGTCGGCCTTTCGGCACACTGCCTTCGCTCCAGGCAAATACGCCGGAGTTTCCGCCAGCTTCCATGTGTCGCCATTCAATGTGCAGAATGAAATTTTCGTACTGCTTTTCGGTCCGCATCACACCAATTGGGTGTCCGCTGCAAACGAGCAATCCGTCACGGACCGTCCAAGTCGTCTTGGATGTGTTCACATCAACCCAACCAGTCAGATCCTTGCCGTTAAACAGGTCGCGGAATTGCGGGACGTCGCTGGCCTGCGACGAAACGACTCCAGACATCAAGACGACGGCACTGCAAATCAATCCGAAACTGTATTTCTGCATGGTGTTATTCCCGTTCTTCAGGCGACAAGTTGAGTGGTATATGTTCGCTAAGATTACTTGATGATGGATTTCTTCTGTGACAGCAGGAAGGCAATCAGGTCGAGAAATTCCCGTTCGCTAAGGCGTTTCTCGACGTCTTCGGCCATTGTACTCTTTTCCTGTCGGCGAATGGCTTCAATGTCGCGGCGGACGATCTCGATTGTCTTTCCCTCGGTAGTTCCCAGCGTCATCAAGTCGGCGGTTTCGCCCGTTTTTACGCCGGTATGCACTTGGCCGTTTGTCATAACGACGACATACGTTCCATAACTGGGGGCAATCGCGCGACTTGGTTCCAGGATCGATTCGATGAGATGGACCCGCGAGAATCGGCTGCCGACACCGGTCAGGTCGGGACCGATCTTCCCGCCCTTTTCACCCAGCCGATGGCACTTCATACACAACGACTTGTCAACGTTGGCGAAAACTTCCTGTCCGCGACGCACACTGCCGGTTTCCTTCAGTGCAAGTTGCATCAATCGTTCGCGAGCGACGCTGGAACTCTTCTCGCGAAAACGCAATTGAAACCGCGCCGGCCCGGTCGCTGCGCCGATGGCAACGGTGATTCGATGCAGACCGGCATCAACGTGCGTCTCGAAACGTTGGGAATCGGTCGCGAACTTCTGCTGTTCCGACTGTTCGTAGATTTGCTTTCCACCGAGCGAAACCGAAAGTGTTCCGTTGACAGCCCCGAGAAACTGAAGCTCCTGTGGCTGATCGAAAAACACTTCGGTAAAGGCGAGCGGAATCAAGCCAGCGGATGGTATGGCATCGAGTGTGACCGCACCGGATGAGATTGGAAGTGGCTCGCCCGGCGCACCGTCGCTCACACGAGTCCAAGTCAATAGCGAGCCTGTCTGTCCCTGAATCGCGGCAATCGCCATGTTGACCTTCTTCTGCACTTCGGGGTTCCTGGCCGACTTATTGTTCCACGCTGCCAGTGTTTGCAACACACCCCGCAGAATCTCCGTTGATCGATTCTGTTTCGCGACTGCGGTGACTGCATCCAGTTGCAGTGGGCTGCCGAATTCCCGCAGATACGCGAGCGCCGCCAGCTGCGTGAGGGGAAGCTGAAGCGCGGCGACGGCGTCACCTTCGACACCAGCCAACCATCGTGGCCGGCAACAACGCCGTTTGCGCAGTGCAACAGGTTTGGGTTTTCTTTCGGCGACAATCCCAATCCGCTCAGCAGGTCACGGCGTGTGTCGGCCTTTCCGTCGCCGTCTTCATCGCGAAGTGATGTCAGTAAGGGAGAGTGCATGACGTAGACGCTGCCGTCGTGCCAGGTCAAACCCTGAATCGAATTGAAGTCGCCGGCGAACAATGTCGAACGGTCGGCATATCCGTCGCCGTCGGTGTCTTCAACGAGTTTGACTTCGCTGCGGCGCGGGCTGTTGTATCCCAGGCCGCTCATGTAATCCTGTGCGACGAACATACTGCCCGGTTTAGGACCAACGGCGATGACCGAGGGGTATTCAATCAGCGGATCGCAGGCAAACAACGTCGCCTGAAATCCGGCAGGTAGCTGTAGTTTCGGGAAACGTTCTTCGGTTGTGGGACCGATGGCCGATTTGTCCTGCGCAAACATGGCAGGCGGATGAAGTGATAGCAGCGCAGCAGTCACAACAACAACGAGCCAATAACCCGACACCGAAAATCGCATTCCGACCTCCGAATTCGTATGAGTCGTACGAAGAACGACGCGCGGGGCGATGCCCCGCCGTGAAACGAACGGTCGTTTCAGTCGCCTGACGATTGCTGCTTAATGAACTCCAGCGAACGCTCGATGACTTCCGGGATGATTCCCATGTGTCCCTTCGAGGGATAGCGGTGAAACTTGAAGTTCGCATCGGCCTGCTTGAGGGCATCGACCATCAATAGCGCGTTGGCAATTGGCACCGAGCGATCGTTGTCGGAATGCAAAATCAGTAGCGGCTTCGTTTTCTTGCTGATGTGATTGACAGGCGAAGCATACGCGCGGGCTTTGACGAGGTCACCACTTGCCGGCGCCCAGATGTTTCCCCAACTGAGCGTGTTGTTTTCGTAATTGGCCGCCACGCTGATCACGGCCCGCACGTCGTTGCTCGCTTTTTCCCAGCCTCCGGTGCGCGGGAACCTGCCGTCGCCCAATGTTGCAGCCAGCGAGACCATGTGTCCGCCGGCCGACTGGCCGATGAGAAAGATGCGGTCGGTATCGATGTTGTGTTGTTTGGCATGCGCGTGGACGTAGCGGATGGCGCACTGAAAATCCTGATAGCAGGCAGGTGCCGGAGTCGCACCGACGAGCCGATAGTCGATCGACATCGACCAGAATCCAAAGCCGGCCCACTGTTTGACCTTAATGGTCGAACCGTCGCGTTTGTGACCGCCGCGCCAACGGCCGCCGTGAACCGAGATGATAGCCGGCAGTGGCTTGTCCGATTCAGGGTAAGCAACGTCGGCGAGCAACCCCGCGCCATGCACCCGGCCGTACACGAGGTCTTCCTGATAGACAATCTTCGTAGCAGGTTCCTCGTCTTTCTCGTCGGCGGCCAGTGGATCCGTCGATAGTAAAGCGATCAAAGCAATACACGTCACAACCGACAGACGGGCAGCACAGTTGGCAATCACCATGGAAGAGTCCTCGTTCACAACGGGCGCAGGGTTGGTCAATCGATACGATGCCAGCCTACCCGAAAAGGATTGGTCTTGCACACCAACGGCGGCAGTTACGTACGTTGAGGGTGCACCCGGCAAGCAATCCGGCTCAGCGGGAGACGTCGATGAGATACAGGTCGTGGCGGCCGTCTCGCTCGGAGACGACGACGAGTTTTCCCCCATCGGGATGCCAGGACGGATAGTCGTCGCGTTCCGGATGATTGGTGATCCGCTGCAGGCCGCTGCCATCGGTGTTGATGACATAAATTTCGTAGTTGCCGTCGCGACTGCTGGTGAAGGCAATCCGTTTTCCGTCGGGAGAAATCTTCGGGCGGATGTCCTGGAACGGGTTCGTTGTCAAGCGGCGAACGGCAGTGCCGTCGGCGTTCATCAGGTACAGGTCATAGTTTCCATCGCGTGTTGAGCCGAACACGATTTGTTTTCCATCGCGCGAGAAGCAGGGCCAATTGTTAACGCCGCCGCTGTCGGTGAGAGCTTTGCGATCTTTGGCCTGCATGTTGACCGAATAAATCTGCTGGCGGCCGTCTTCCGGGTAACAATACAGTACGCGTTTCATGTCGGGCGAAATGGCCGGACTCCGCAACCCGGAAAACCCGCCCGACGGTTTGATTTCCGCATCGGCGTTCTGTTTGGTGTCGCGTATGACGAGCGCGAGACTGAGGTTGCCGCGACTCTGAACGAAGGCTTCGTACCGCCCGTCCGGAGAAAAGTCCGGCTCGAATTCATTCTTCGAGACGTTGGCATGTAGGGGGGCCGTGGTTTTGTCGGTCAACTCTAGCCGCATCAAACGCAGTTGCACGGGACTTTCGAGCAGGGTGTATACGATCTCCCGCCCGAACTGAATGAAGATCGGATCGCGTTTCAGATGCCCGTCGGTCGTCAGGCGAACTGGGTCAGCGGCTTGAAGAGACGCAAGGCTCGCCAACTGAAGTACTGCGAGGAGTGCGATGTGTCGCAGAGAGTTTCTAGAACAGTTCATCGATGACCCTTCCACCGTCGAGGACTTTCATCTCGGCCCGCTTAGCGGTATCGACACCGGCCAGTTCTGCGATTGTCGTTCCCACCATGAGTGGAGGAATCGGAGCCGCGATGGGGTCTTCGCCGAATTTGTCGCTTGCACCGATCACTCGTCCCGGCTCCACGCCGGCCCCTGCCCATATCGAGAAATAACAGCGCGGCCAATGATCGCGCGACGCCCGTTTGTTGATTCGCGGAGTGCGTCCAAATTCGCCCATCGCCACAACCAGCGTTTCGTCGAGCAGACCGCGTTGTTCCAGATCGTCCAACAGGGCCATGTAGGCGCGGTCAAAAATTGGGCAGTGCCGGTCTTGCAGTAACTCGAAGTTGTAGATGTGCGTGTCCCAGCCGAAATCGCATCCGGGCGACATCGCTTCGACGTACTCGCTCCAATTGACCTGTATATAGGGGACTTGGTTCTCCACCAGTCGTCTTGCCAACAGGCAACTTTGGCCGAAGGTTGTTTGTCCGTAACTCGCTCGCGTTGTGGGCGACTCCTCTGTGAGGTCAAACGCTTTGCGCGACGACGGCGTCGTCAACAATCCATACGCCAATTGATACGTGCGATCCCAATCGGCAAAGCCCGCGTTGTCGAGTGCAACGGGAACGCCGTCCAATTGAGACAGCAGCGACTTGCGATCGGTCACTCGGTTCGGCGTTAACCCATCGAGCAGTTTGAGAGCCGGGATCTCAACGCGGCCAACATCGGAGCAACTGACCAAAAACGGGTCGCTCGTCTTTCCCAGCGTTCCGCCTCCATAACCTTTTATGCGACGGGGCAAATCGCGTGGAATTCCTCGTCCCACATAGAAGAACGGCGGAAGCTGTCCGCGATGGCCGCGCGACTTGGAGACGATCGAGCCGAAGTTTGGTTGCACCGGCTCGGGGAATTCCTTGAAGCCGGTCAACCCAACCGTGCCGGCACCTGGATGTCCACTATCCGACGAAACGTTTGATCGAATCAGCGAGAACCGGTGGCTCTGCTGTGCCATTCGCGGCATCAGCTCGGAAAACTGAACCCCTGGTGTTTTGGTGGCGATGGGCGAGAACGGTCCGCGATACTCGGCGGGGGCTTTCGGTTTTGGGTCGAAGGTGTCGAGATGGCTCGGCGCTCCCCACAGCCACAGAAAGATGACGGACTTCGCCCTTCCCACTTCTGCAGCCAGCACGTCGCTTCCCAGTTCGGAAAGTCCAAGGGCAACGGGTGCCGATGCCCCGATTTTCAGAAAGGAACGTCGCGACAGACCGCTACATGTCTTGGCACGAAAGCTTCCGATGTCCAGCATTCAAACACTCCCGGTCCAGATTCCGCGCGCAAACAGACCACGCGCCCCGCCCTTCTAGAATAGTCTGTTGAGCGAGCGTTGACGATGGCAACAGCGGAGCGACCGGAGGTTTCGTGGAGTGGAGCCGTAGCGAACGGCCCTTCGCGATCCGGGACAAATCGTTCTCACGCCGATGTCAATCGCGATTCAAGCCAGCAGCCCGCACCTCTTGCTAAATCGGCGCACGACACAGACTCGTACTAATCAACCCTGAAGCGGGTAGTTCTACCACCATTTTGTGTCGGCGTTGCAAATATATTTGAGTATTGTCTCGCATAATGGCGAGACGCGGCGGCCAGTTTTGGAGATTACTTCGGCTTCTTTGCGTCTTAACGTCGTCGCGACTGGTGAAAAAGTTCCGGTTACGAGGTTTCGGTTGCTTCTCCGGCGTGAAACAGCGGACGATTGGCCGTCACCGTATGCTTTTGAGGGGTGGTGCCGATTATTCCGGCACGGCCAATGAACCGGAAACTATGGATCGATTCCTTCCGATGAGAAATGAGAGAAACGCCAGTTGACGGGGCGCAATATTCCAATTTTTGGGCGAAGCTGGAAAGGTCCGTACGATGAGGAAAATGAGAAGTCCGCGTGTAATTGTGCCAATCGCAATCATCTGCTTGGCTGCAGGCACTTTGATCAGCGCTCAGCTTTTCTCGTCGGGCGGGAATGAGTTGCTTGCGAGCGGCGAGGCCGCTGAGAGCGATGTGCCGTTCAATCGCTTGCCAATTGCAGGAGAGATTAGCCCTCTACCCGAGGTCGCCTTAGATGATGTGGCAGAGTTGCCGACGAAAGATCAGACATTAGCCGCTGGTCCCGAGAATCCTTTCGAGTTGACGCCGGAAGCGGATGCGGCCCCGATTGCCAACCCGTCGCCGATCTCAAGAGTGACCGATGGTGCTCCTCTACGGACGGCTGCCGCCATCAAAGCGTTGGCAGAAGAGGCTCGCATCGACACAGCGAGGCGACCGCAGCCGCTGGGACGCGCCCATTCATTCGGAACAAAGTCGATGAACCTCACGCTTGATTGGGTAACGCCGGAAAGTATTCTCGTCGGCCAGGAAGGTGATTTTGAACTCGTTCTGCGTAACCGCGGCCGGGTGGCGGTTGATCAGATTACGGTCAGGCAGGTTCTGCCGGCGGGATTTCGTCTTGTCAAAGCGACACCAGCAGCCTTGGAAGCCGGCGACCAACCTTACTGGAAAATTGACAAAATCGAACCGCAGGAAGAAGCCCGCATCTCGATGCGTCTGATTCCCGACAAAGTGGGCAACGCCAACAGCTACGCTCGCGTCAACTTCAGTCTTCCGGTCAGTTCCCGCTTTAGGGTTGTCGAGCCGAAACTCGAATTGATTGCCGAAGCATCGGATACTGTCCTGATTGAAAATCAGATCGTCTATACGCTCACCGTGCAAAACCCCGGCTCCGGCAAAGCAACCAACGTGAGCATTGAGGCCAAGTTTGAAAAGGGTCTTGAACGAGTGGAAAAGGCTTCGATTTACCGCCTGGGTGTTATCAATCCCGGTGAATCGCGATCGATTCAAGTTCACGCCAAGGCAGCCGACCTGGGCAAATACGCCAGTGAGTTCATCGCCACGGCAGACCACGGTCTTCGTGACGAAGCAACCAAGCAAGTCACCGCACTCGGAGCACGACTTGACCTTGTTGTCTCCGGACCCAAATTCCGCTACGTGACCCGACCGGCCGATTACACCGTTCGGATTAAGAATACCGGAACCGCTGCAGCCCAAAACGTGGGACTCCGATGTGCCATTCCCAAGGCCTTCGCCTACCTGGAAGCTGGCCACGGCGGCCGATTCGACAGCACAAACAAAACCGTCAACTGGTTTGTCGGAACGCTCGAAGTGGGCAAAGAGTTCGTAGAAACGTTTAAGCTGCGGGCACAAGAACCGGGCGAATACCCAATCTTCGCTCAAGCCGTCGCCGAACGCGGCCTCAAGGCCAGAGCACAACAATCGACAAAGGTGGACGGCATCGCCGCGATCCTGCTTGAAGTTGTCGATGTTGCCGATCCGGTCGAGGTTGGTGCCGAGACGGTCTACGAAATCCTGGTCACGAACCAGGGAACGGACTTCGCCAGGTCGGTGAATATCAAGGCAACCGTTCCCGAAGGGATGAAAATCATTAGTGCCGACGGACCGACGGGCAACAAAATCGATGGACGCACGATTCACTTCGGCGAACTGTCGAAGCTAGCTCCGCGAGCCGATGCCATCTATCGCCTCAAAGTGCGAGCTTCTAAGGCCGGCGATGCCCGCGTGGAAGTTCAAGTGACAACCGATCGCTTGAAGACGCCTGTCACCGAATTGGAAAGTACGCAAGTCTATAGTGACTAATCGCTTCGTGAGTGCAGCCAGGAACTCTAACGAGTATGACTCCACTCGTCGGTGCGGCCCGGATCGAAAAGACTCCAGCCCACCGACGAGCGGCATTGGAATGCCGAAACTAATCGAGGGAATTCCCGATCATGTATAACTCTTTCTGTACCCTGGCACTTGTCGCCATTGCCGGAGCGGCGGGATGTCAATCGCATCCCAAGCAGTGCCAGCATTGTTCCAACGCAACCATCGGCTCGGCTCACGTTCAGTGTGATCCATCGACCGGTACCTGCCCCAGCCCCTGCGCTCCAATCGCACCGCCCGTGGAGCTGGCCGAAGAAGAACCGATCGTCGAGGAGACGGTCGTTGAGAAACGTCAAGAGCCGGTTGCTCCAGTCAGAGTCGCCGCATTGCCGCAGCCGCCGTTGCCTCGTTCCGGAACCGTCTACGGTCGTGGTGACAACTATGTCTGGCTCGTCGGCAAACTGCGCCGCGTACACGTTCCTGGTGGCGATTGGAAACTTCGCTTCCTTGAGTTAGATCAGATCGACACTCACGGCGGCAGCATGGTACTCGCTCCGGATATTCGTCTCGACGACTTCTCCGACGGCGACTGTGTCTATATCGAGGGGGAGATTCTGGCCAAGCGTCCGAGTCTGTACCTTGCCGGGCCGCTTTATCGCGTTCGCAAGATTCGGACAGTCACTCTCGCCGACCGGCGTCTCGTAGTCCGTACACGACTCGCAAGCAACAAAGACCGTTAAGAAACGATCAGCTTGCGAACTGCTATTTGACGGAGAGCCAAACAAGCTGGCCGTTCGAAGCAATTGAAAATCGACTTGGCCCCACCTGACATTTCGCAGGTGGGGCCTTTCGTTTTGGTCCGGCCAAATCGTGCACAATCATCGTGGGGAGGTGCCGAAATATCGCAGACTTAGAACTCCCTTGGTTCTGAACCCCCAAGTTTTGGTACTGGCTTACGCTTCGGGTGACTATCGATGGAGCCATTCATTGCACATCCACCCAACCTGAGCGATTTCCCAAGTTTTGCAAGAAGTTGAGACGCCCGCACAAACCCACCAGCATCGGTCAATTGGCGGCTATCGGCTGGATTCCATTGTGTCTGTGGCGGAAATTTCGTTACAATTTATTGTAGTAATCCCGCCCGCTTATTGACCGTCCGACAGTCATTGGCGAACCCCCTCACCTTCCTGCCACCAGAACAGACACAATCATGCGATACTCCGTAAGCGGCTCCATCGTTTGGCTGTTGTTGTGCATCCCCACAGTTGCGCTGGCGGAAGACGAACCGACGAAGCAACAAATTGAGTTTTTTGAAAAGAAGATCCGCCCCATACTCGTCGATCATTGTTACGAATGTCATTCGGCCAAGTCCGACGACATCGGCGGCAAACTGCTGCTCGATAGCCGGGATGCCATTCTCAATGGAGGCGACTCCGGGCCGGCAGTGACAATTGACGACCCCGATGACAGCCTGCTGATTCAGGCGATTGAATACCAGGACGGGTTGGAGATGCCCCCCGATGACAAGCTCCCCGACGACGTGATCGCCGACTTCCGCAAATGGATTGAGATGGGTGCGCCCGATCCGCGTCGGCCGAAGAAGGTCAGCGACAAACTCGCACAGCGTGCGGAGACACTGTGGTCGCTGAAGCCGGTCAAGAAGTCTGAGCCACCCAAGGTGAATGATGACGCATGGCCGATCAGTGACATCGATGGTTTTGTCCTCGCACGACTCGAAGCAGCGGGTATGACTCCGGTTGCCGATGCCGACGCGTATACGCTGTGCCGACGGATTCATTTCGACGTCATCGGGCTACCGCCCTCACCTGCTGCCGTCGAAGAATTTGTGAAGAATTACAACGCCGACGCCCAATTGACAATCGACTCTCTCGTCGATCAATTACTCGATTCACCGGAGTTGGGCGCGCCACTGGCTGGATGTCGCGCGCTATGCGGAATCGAACGGCAAAAGCCGCGATGTGCTGTTCCCCCACGCTTGGCGGTATCGCAACTGGACGATTGATGCGTTCAATGCCGACATGCCCTTCAGTCAATTCGTGACCGAACAGATTGCCGGCGATCTGCTCAAAGCTGATTCCACCTCGCGCCGCGATTCGCAGCGAATCGCCACCGGCTTGTTGGCGGTCGGATCGAAACCAATTTCCGGCGGCAATCTGCAGTTCGATCTGATCGATGATCAAATCGATGTCGTCACACGCGGGTTTCTGGGAATGACGGCCAGTTGTGCGCGATGCCACGACCACAAGTTCGATCCCATTCCAACTGCCGACTACTACGCACTCGCGGGAATCTTCAACAGCACCAAGACATTGTACGGCGGCGGCTTGAAACGACCGAAGAAGGCAAGCGATGCGGCGAAAGTGTGGATGGTTCTCGGCGACGATTCAAAGCAGAAACTAAAACGCGCCGAGGAACTGCGGAAGGAGATCGCCAAGGTACAAAAACAGCGAACTCCTGCGCAGAAGAAGCTCCGAAACCTGCAGCGAGCGAAGAAGAACGCCAAAGCGATCGCGGCAGCCAAACAGAAGTTCGACGAATTGGATTCTCAGTTAAAAACGCTTCAAGAACAACAGAAGCAATTCAAACTGCAATTCGCAATGGGCGTGACCGACGCACCGAAGACAGCTGACATTGCCGTTCTGATTCGCGGTGACAGCAAGAGCCGTGGCGACGTTGTGCCGCGCGGATTTCTGTCATTCGTATCTTTTGACGGTGCGCCCAACGTGGACCCGAAGCAAAGCGGACGATTGCAGTTGGCAGAGTGGATCACCCATGCCGACAATCCGCTCACCGCACGAGTCGCCGTCAACCGTATCTGGCAGCACCTGTTCGGCCGCGGCATCGTCGAAACGGTCGATAACTTCGGCGTCAACGGCAGCCCCCCCTCGCATCCGCAACTGTTGGATTGGCTGTCGAACCGGTTTGTCGAAAACGGAGGTTCCACGAAGAAACTGATTCGCGAGGTGATTCGCTCGCGGACATATCGACTATCGACCGCGTATGACGAGAAAGCGTACGCAATCGATCCTGAAGACCGATTGCTCTGGCGGGCCAATCGTCGCCGGCTGGAAGCAGAAGCGATTCGCGATGGACTGCTCTCATCGGCAGGGAAACTCGATTTGTCACGGCCGGAAACATCCGTCGTCGCGCGAATTGGAGACGGAGAAGTTGGACGCGGCATCAACAAGAAGCCGCTCAAGGAACGGTTCTATCGCCGTGGAGTCTACCTGCCGATTCTCCGCACGGCGATGATCGATATTTTGAAGACGTTCGACTTCCCCGACCCGTCAAACTTGCAGGGCCGACGGGACGTAACCAACGTGCCGACACAGTCACTGTTTTTAATGAATAACCCGTTGGTGATCGAGATGTCCGAATCGCTGGCGGGCAAGGCGATGCAGACCGATGGCGATGACCGAAAACGGATTGCGTATGTCTTCTTGAGTTGTTTCGGACGTCAGCCAACTGATAAGGAGCTCCAGCAGTCGGCTGATTTCTTGAAGTCCGCAGTTGACGAGGGGATCACAGGCGAAGCCGTCGAAAAACAACAACTGGAAGCATGGACCAGTTTCTGCCAGTCGCTGTTCGCGGCGGCGGAGTTTCGGTATTTGAACTGAACCCACATAACATAGATGATAATATCGCACGGCCTGCGTGCATTCTTTTGATTGCGGCGGACGAGCCGCCGGGAATGAATAATATGGACGGCATGATCTCTCGACGCCAGATGCTGACGACTTCAACATGCGGTATCGGCATGTTGGCCTTGGCCGATCTGTGCCAGGCGAACGGGGCAAAGAGCGCTAGTCGGTTGTCGTCGAAGTCACCGCACTTCCCGACGCGCGCAAAACGGTTGATTTTTCTGCACATGCGCGGCGGGCCGGCGCACATGGATACCTTCGAGTACAAGCCGGAACTCAACAAGCAGGATGGGAAGCCGGGGAGAAGCAAGAACCGCAAGCTGGTCGGTTCACGCTGGAACTGGAAACAACGGGGCGAAAGCGGCCTGTGGGTTTCCGACCTCGTCCCCCACATGGCGCAGCACGCCGACGATATCTGTGTGTTGTCTGGATTGCACACGGATTCGGCCAATCAAACTCCGGCGATGCTGCAGCTGCACACCGGCAACTTCGCGTTCACCCGCCCCTCATTGGGCGCGTGGATGATGTATGGCCTGGGTACCGAGAATGCAAATCTTCCCGGGTTTGTCTCAATGTGTCCGCCAATTATTAACGGCGGAGCCAAGAACTACAGTTCCGCATTTCTGCCGGCGGTCTATCAGGGAACGGCAATCGGCGACATCAAAACACCAATCAAGAACGCTCAAATCGGCAATCTGAAAAACCCGCGACTCTCATCAACCAAACAACGGCAGCAACTCGACTTCATTCAATCGCTCAATCGGAATCTGTCCGACCGCGATCCGGCCGACTCGCAACTCGAAGGCGTGATCGAATCGTATGAGTTAGCGTTCCGCATGCAGACCGAATTGCCGCGGGTGTTGGACCTCAGCAAGGAAACAGCGGCCACACAAGCGGCCTACGGAATCGGCAATGGCAAACCGAGCGACAATTTCGGCCGTCAATGTTTGCTCGCGCGGCCAATGGCCGAATCTGGCGTGCGGTACATCGAACTCTGCGACGAGTTCTGGGATCAGCACCGCGCTTTGAAGAAGGGGCACGAGGGACGGGCCGCAGCAACCGATCAACCAATTGGCGCGCTACTTGCCGATTTGAAACAACGCGGCCTGCTGGAGGAAACTTTGGTCCTCTGGGGCGGCGAATTCGGTCGCACCCCTGATACAGGCCAGAAGGACAACGACGGCCGCGATCATAACGCCAAAGGTTATTCAATGTTCCTCGCCGGCGGCGGCGTCAAAGGCGGCTTCAAATTCGGCGCGACCGACGAACTCGGTTACGAGGCCGTCGAAAACCGCATGCACCTGCACGACTTGCACGCGACGATCCTGCATCTGCTCGGTCTGGATCACGAACGGCTCACTTACCGCTACGCCGGCCGCGACTTCCGCCTGACCGACGTCCACGGCAAGGTTGCAAAAGAGATTGTGGCCTAGGCAGCGACGCCAACAAGAAATTCTGCAGCGTGTCCGGATCAAGGTTGTTGACCGCTTTTCGGTAATTCGACTTGACCAATCTAATGAGTGCGCTACGACAGTGTGCACTGACGTTCCAGTGTACTATATCGCCCCTTCATCATCGAGGCTCGTCATGTGCGCAACACAATTCGACAGAGACTCGATGGCACGTTGGTACGCCGGGCAGCATCGAGCAACGGACCCGGGGATCCAATCTGTTTATTACTTGCCTACCAATGCGACCGATCGCGAAATTCGATTTGTGGAGATCAATGAATTGATCTCTGAAAGAAATGACGAGGCACTCGAACCAATTGATTTTGGCGTGGACACAGGCATGGGGTCTGAACACAAGTTGTTGGTTCTAGACGTCACTCCAGATCAATGGGACCGGATCAACCAATCCCTGTTGTCATTGCCACCCGATTGGTCTTTAGTCGATGCCGTGCATCTGGGTTGAGTTCAAGATGAACAACAATCAACAATGCTGGTGGGAACAAGCACAATCAGACCATGCTGTTTTGGTTGTGCTTCGGGGAAAAGGTGTTGCTCCGTGCCACCAGCTTCACTACTTACAAATGGTCACAGAAAAGCTAGCCAAAGCGTATTTCTGGAGATCAGGTGATGCCCCCAAGAAGAGCCATATCGGGTTTGCGCCGTTTATGCGTGCTTTGCAGCACGTTCCCAAAGTTGATCGACAACGAATTGCTGACATCTTTGCATTCCAACGATTTGAAGGTTTTCGGAGCTTTGCCCGCAACGCGATGCCGCTGGTTTATGATCTAGAGCGATTAGCCCCTGCTCTCTCAAACAATGGCCCAAATCCTGAGTATCCCTGGCCACGTGGATGTCCATTCTGCAAAACAGATGCTGGCGCAGATTCGAGAATTTGGTAAGACTCCGGCATGGACAGGGTGCCGGAGATGGAACTCGATCGGGATCAGTTGATCTCGCTTGTCATGCAGTTGC
>CAUZOL010000061.1:0-26652 GCA_963581435.1 Planctomycetota bacterium | reverse complement strand
CCGACCAGTTCCTTGTATGCCTCGACGTATTTTTCTCGTGTCTTGACGACGATTTCTTCGGGCAGTTCCGGCGGCGGGCTGTTCTTGTCCCAGGATGTCGTCTCCAGCCAATCGCGGACAAATTGTTTGTCGAACGAGGGCTGGTTGCCGCCCGGTGAGTACGATTCGACCGGCCAGAACCGCGAGCTATCGGGCGTCAACACTTCATCGATCAACAGCAACTCGCCGTCGATCTGGCCGAACTCGAATTTTGTGTCGGCGATGATCATATCGCGGGAGAGGGCGAATTCGGCACCGCGCCGATAGATGTCCAAGCTGAGGTCGCGTAGCTGCGCTGCAAGCGGTTCACCAACAGTTTCGCACATCTGCTCGAACGAAATGTTGATGTCGTGTCCCGACTCGGCTTTCGTTGCCGGGGTAAAAATGAGATCGTCCAATCGGTCACTTAGCTGCAGGCCCTCGGGCAACGCAATCCCGCATACGGCGCCCGTGTTCTGGTAGTCTTTCCAACCGGAACCGGAAAGATATCCGCGGATGACACATTCGATCGGCACAACTTCGGTCTTGCGGACGATCATGCTGCGTCCTTCGAGCGATTCGCGATCGACGCCGTCGGGGAGCGGGACATCATCCAGGTTCAGGCTGATCAGATGGTTGGGAACATCGAGGCGGTCGAACCACATTTCGCTGATGCCCGTCAGAATGCGGCCCTTATCGGGTATTCCATTGGGCAGGATCCAATCGAAGGCGCTGATCCGGTCGGTGGCGATGAACAACAACCGGTCACCGAAATCGTAAATGTCGCGAACTTTGCCGCGTCGCAGGGGAACGCCTGGTACAGAACTTTCGAGAAAGGCAGTTGCATTCATGTTCGTGGGTTCGTCAGTATGGAAGGAAGAGGTAAGGGGAGATTTCAGCGTCGTGCGAAGTCACGGATCGACAACTCTGGAGAACACGCGGACCGGCACGCACGGCCTGCGATAAGTTTACCCATTACGACCTTCTTGAACAACAAACAGGACATCACTACATTAATAAACTAAGCAAAAGACCTTATGCAGCTTTCACACGTCCGGTAACGATCCGCGCGCAGCGTCTGTTTGCGTGTTCCGTCGAAGTCTTGTCTGGACTTCACATCATTGAATTTGGCTGTGTTGAATGAATTTGGCTGTGTTGAATGATTCTGGCGTTGGCCTTTGACAGGTCCGCTTTGCTGCACGTAACAAATTAGACGAACCAAAAGCTTTGTTGATTGGCTTGCCGACATGGGCGTGATGCGTTTCCTGCTCCACCCGACTGAATTGATTGCTGATTTGCCGGAGGCTCATCGGGCGTGTATCAGTGGTCTCGATGGGCGAATCTTTCCCACCCGGGTGGAAATCGACGGCAACATCATGACCTGCCGTCGGCAAAGTTCCGACAGTGGAAAACTGCACGTTGCCTGGCCGGTCGAAGGGTTTGGCCGGCCGGTCATCACTTCTTCGTCGCTGCCGGAACGAGACGAACCCTACGTGCTGGCAGTCGAGTTGGCGCGCGGCAAGATTTGCCGCATTCGCGATCAAATTGGTTACTGGGAACTGGCCGGCATGACGGTTCCCGACGAATTCCTCGGCTTGCATCGTGAGGCACATCGGCAGTTTGCACGCGCGACGGCTGTGCAGGACCAACCAGAGGAAGCAACGCGGTTAGCCAATTCCGCGTTGGCGTATGCGTTCCAGGCGGCGGAAATTGTACTGAAGTCCTACACCAACCAAAGGCTGGAAGTACGTCGCAGAAAAACGACGCATTTGCCGGCATCGTTGGGTTGCAACCTTGGACACACCGTTCCCGAATCGTCGTGGGCAGACCAATTCTGCGAGGCGTTTACCGCCGCCGTTGTCCCGCTGGAATGGCGGTTGATTGAACCCAAGGAAGGCGAATATCAGTGGGACGTCTACGATCAACAGGTCGAATGGTGTCAGCAGAATAATCTGTTGGTGATCGGCGGGCCGTTGATCGATCTGTCGCCGGAAGGAATACCCGGCTGGCTGAGACAGTGGGAACACGACTTCTTCAATCTGCAGAGTTTCGTCTGCGACTTCATCGAAACCGCCATGTCCCGTTATGTGGGGAAAGTTCGCAACTGGGAAATAGCGTCGCGAGTCAATTCCGGCGGATATCTTGCGTTGAACGAAGAGAACCGATTGACGCTTGCGGCACGCACTCTGGAAATTGCCAGTCAGGTGGATGACGAGAACCAATTGCTGATCGGAATCGACCAGCCTTGGGGAGAGTATCAGGCGCGAGGAAATCATCATCTCTCACCGATGCAGTTTGTCGATGCGCTGATCCGCTCGGGAGCTGCGCTTTCGGGCATCAACCTGGAAGTCGGCGTCGGTTACCGTCCGCGGGGAAGCGCGTCGCGCGACGTGCTCGACTTTTCGCGAATGATCGACGTCTGGAGTGGACTCGGTGTCCCGTTGTATGTGAAGCTGGCGTTTCCTTCGGCCACCGGTATCGACGAAAACGCGGTCTCCGACTGGGAAGTTGACGGCCACGGCTGGAAAACCCCTTGGAGCGAACAGGCCCAATGCGACTGGCTTGATCTGTACTTACCACTTCTGATGGCCAAACAATCGGTCGTCGGGATTCAATGGTCACACTTCAGCGATCAGACTCCGCACCAATATCCGCATGCCGGACTGCTCGACGCCAATGGGCGAGCCAAGCCGGCGTTAGAGCGAATTGCCCGCTTCCGGAACGAGTACAGTCGGGACAAAGAATCAGAGGCGTGATTGCCTGCGGGACTCTGCAGTTAACTTAAACGTCGTTTCCTGTTAGACTTTTGGTGCTGACATCGTCTGATACATACAGGCCGATTTGGCACACTGTCTCTGGTCGCACAGCCGTTGACTCTGTTGACGAAAGCGGGATTCCCATGCTGCGATTCATCTGCTCCATCGCCGTCTGTTGTTCCCTCGCCGTTCCCGCAATCGGGGCCGACCGGCCGGGCAAAGATCCCAAAGTCAAACTGGCCGCCAGCAAAGCGCTCGACTGGCTTTCCCGCGAACAACGGCGACAGGGATATTGGGAAGCCAACCAGGGCCAGTACCGTGTGGCGATGACGGCGCTCTCGGGAACCGCGCTGCTGTGTGAAGGTTCGACGACAACCCGGGGCAAATACTCAGACAACATCCGTCGCGCCGTCGATTATCTCGTGGGCATGGCACGTTCCAACGGACTGATTGGATACGAGAACGACTACCGCTACACCTACGGGCACGGCTTCTCGATGCTGTTTCTTTCGTCGGTCTACGGTGAAGAGGAAGACGCCGAACGGCGTGCCGAACTCAAACGCGTGCTGACCAACGCCGTCATCTTCAGCGGCAGTGCCCAGACAAAAGCGGGCGGCTGGGGCTACGTTTCGGCCAAGGATGGCAACGGCTTCGACGAAGGCTCAACGTGCATCACACAGGTGCAAGGTCTCCGGGCCTGCCGCAACGCGGGCATTCCGGTCGCCAAAGAGATCATCAAAAAGGCACACACCTACATCGAAAAATGCATGACGCCCGAAGGCGGGATCGTGTACAGCGCTCAACGGCGTGGATCGGCACGACCGCCAATTACCGCAGCCGCCGTCGCAGCGATGTTCAATGCCGGCGATTACAAATCAGAAAAAGTTAAGAAGATGCTCGCCTACTGCGAGAAAAACGTCTGGCCGGGACGCGGCGGCGGAGTCAACTTCGGCCACTGGCACTACGCCCATTACTACTACGCCCAAGTGATGTACCGCACGGGCGATGAAAAGTGGGGGAAGTACTTCAAAGACGTTGGCCAAACCATTCTGCGAAAACAGTCGGCCTCCGGAGCATGGAAAGAAGGCCACGTCGGCCCGGTCTACACAACGGCAATCAACGCAACCATCCTGCAACTCGACAACGGCTTCCTACCGATTTACCAGCGCTGAGTTGGTTGCCCGATCTCTACAAGAATCCGCAACTGCGGGAGGGCGGTTCGTAGTGACCGGATAAATCCGGTCACTACGAACCTGCCGAAATTATTCGGATGCCGTTAGTTCAACCGTCGTTCCTGTCGCAGCCGATTCGTAACCCGCAAGAATCGCTTCAACCGCATGTGCGCCGACGGCTGCCGGGACATCACTCGCGCGGTCCTGCTCAATGCGGTCCAAAAAATACGCGGCATCGCTTTGTGCGGCTGCCTGAATCGGAAACCAGTCGGTCTTTTCTTTCACTCCGCCCGCTTTCTGTGTGCTCGACCAGAACCCCATCGGGTCTTCCGGATGCGGCTTCTCCGGCTGCTTCCAGGCGGGGGCATCGCTGTAGATTTCCAGCCGCGGACGGAAGGCGTCGATGGTGACGGCGCCGCTGGTTCCCACCAGATGAATCTGATGCAGCCCGAAGCCGGGGTGACTCGACCAACCGGTGCGGCCAACAGTGATCGTAGCTTCCACGCCGTTCTGCATTCCCAACAGCAAACAGGAAAAATCCTCGACGTCGTTCTGCTGATGCTCGGCAAAGAAATAATTGCTGGTGCTGCCCGAGATGTGACGAAACCGCGATCCGGTTAGCCATTGAAACAGCACTAGCGGATATAGGCCGACGCAAAACAGTTCCCGTTTGGAATCGACGAACGTGAACCGTTCGGCTTCCCGTTTTTCGACGCGTGGTTTCGACAGGTCGGCCGTGCCGGCGACTCCTTTTGCGAATAACAATTCGCAGTGTAAGCCGACCAACTCGCCCAGCCGACCCGATTGAATCACATCCTTTGCCTCTTGGGCCGCCGGTGTGCGGACAAGGCTGAACATCTGGCTGTGAACGCCCGCCTCATCAACAGCCCGCACCACTTCATTGGCATCGACAAGTGATGAAGCCAGCGGTTTGTCGATGTAAATGTGTTTGCCGGCGCGGGCCGCTTTGGCGGCCAACAGTCCGCGACGTTCCGGTTCCGGACAAGCACAAACAATGTGAACATCATCGCGGGCCAACGCCGCATCGATGTCGTCAAACAGCGGTATTCCCAACTCGTCGGCCAACTGTTGATTCAATTCCCCGCGGCGCGCGGGAACGTCGGCTTCGTCGGTCAAACCAATCAGCCGGCACCGCTCATCGGCAGCAAACGCCCGCGCGTAATTCTCCTGATGCGTTTGCGAACCAGCAATGAGCAGCAGGCCGAAAGGCGGTGCGGACGGCATGTTCAATTCATTCCTCGAATAACGCATGCCACGTGCCGCGAGCGGCACGGCTAAATGAGTTTGAATTTAGCCGGCGGGCTTGCCCGACGTGACGTTCAATAACCACTACGACAACTTCAAAACACGCGTGGCATTCCCTTTGAAAATGCTCGCCTGCACCTCTTTGGGCAAGTCGAGACTGTCGAAAACATCGAACTGCGGCACTTTCTGGCCGGGGCGAAGATAATCGGTGCCGAACATCAGCCGGTCCTTGCGGCGAATCATAAATTCGCGCCCGAATTTCTTATCGCGGCTGATGGAATTCGCGCCGCTGCCGGCCGACAGGTCGCCATAAATATTCGGGTACTTGCCCATCAAGCGGTCGATGGCTCCCCCTTCAACCACAGGACCTTTGGGGTAGCTACCAAGATCCTTCTGTGTTTTGATGTCACCGGAAATCGATGCCCACCAACCCGGCCCGTGGCCGATGAAGTTGAGCTTGGGATATGTCGCCAGCGCATGTTCCAACCGTGGCAAACCCGGTTCGTCCAAACCACGTTGTGCGTCCTGATGGAACAACAGCGGAATGCCCACCTCTTCGCAGGCTGCGTAAATCTGCATCATCAGCGGGTCGTCGAAGTTCAGCCCCACCTTGTGTTCGCCGAACCCCTTAGCCCCCAGATCGACCCAGTGTTTGATGATGCTGACAAACCCCTTTACTCCGCCGCGAACCGACGTCCGCGGATCGATCGAGCAGAAAGGAATGAGGCGGTCGGGATGCTGCTTGGCCGCCTTCAGCGCCGGCCCGGTCAGCAACAGAAAGCTCGACGACTCGGGTGAAGTCAACGGCAGCAGCACGGACTTCTCGATATCGTGGTCGTCCATCCAATTCAATAGTGCCTTCGGCGTCAATTCCTCATCGCCGTTCCAGGTCGTGCCAATATGCGTATGCACGTCAATGTATTTGCTGGCCTTCTTTGGTTCGGCATTGGCCGCGAACAGACGTGGCGAGAGGGCAGTGAGGGCGGCTGTTGTCATTCCAGCAGTAAATTCACGGCGTGAAAGCATTGGTGGTTCTCCAATTGATGCGCTTCCCGTTGAAGCGAGGCAAATCAAGGTTGTCGTCGAAGTCGGTGTATCAATCGTCAATTCTCAATTGTCAGTCGTCAATTCCGTCAAACTATCGGGCCGCACGCGCTCGGGAATTGCGCCCAAATTTCGATGGGCAATCAATTCGGCAACAATGCTGATCGCAATCTCCGGCACCGTTTGCGAGCCGATGTCGAAACCGAGCGGGGCGTAGACTTTCGCGAGCGCTTCTCGCGAGACGCCTTCTTTGAGCAAGTCGTCGAAAATGAGTTTGATCTTTCGTTTGCTGCCAATCATGCCGACGTAGCGGGCCGACTTTTCTGCCAGATGATAAAGTGCCTCTTCGTCGTGATTGTGGCCACGGGTGACGATGATGCAGTAGGTGTTCGGATCGACGTCGACGCCGGACAAGGCGGTGTCAATGTTATCGACGATCAAGCGCTTCGCCTGCGGGAAACGCTCGGGGTTACAGTATTGTTCCCGGTCGTCGATGACCCAAATATCGAAGCCGACATCGTTAGCCATTTCGGCGACCTTCTGCCCGACGTGTCCCGCCCCCACAATCAACAGTCGGCAGCGTTCCAGTCGCGGCAGATAGGAGATACCGCCCACCACATAAGGCCGTGGCCGACGCACCAGCGGCCTGAGGTTTTCCACGAGAGTTGCCGGCACGTCGCCGCTGCTCCGCGATGCAAGTACGTTGCCTTCCACGTCGAGCAGAAAGCGGTCGGCAGCGTTTGTGCCGGTTTGTTCGCCGTCGAGGACAATTGCTTCGGTGCAGCCACAACCGCCGTTCAGCGTTTCGGCCAGAGTGTGATAATAACCAAGATCGTCGGCGGGCCGAACAGGATCGACCAACATCCGCATGCGGCCGCCGCAAATCAGCCCGTCATCCCAACCGTAATCGCTGTCGAGTTGAAAGCTGAGAATTTCGCGCTCGCCCTCATCCAGCAGCCGTAGCGCACGGCGTTTGACTTCGGCCTCAACACAGCCGCCCCCCAACGTCCCGGTCTGCGAGCCGTCGGGATAAACGAGCATCATCGCCCCAGCCTTCTGCGGCGTCGATCCCCGCGTTTCCACCAAGGCCGTATACGCGACCGACTTGCCGTGACGAATGACCTCTTCGAGATCGTGAAGAATATTTTGCATGCGTGGATGTCCGAATATACAATTGCGATGTCTGATTCCATGCTACTGGCATGCGTGATGATTAACCAGCGCGGGTGCCGAGAGGAAGTAGGGAGCGCGAGCATGTTGGATGAGATGCAACAACGAAAAGACGCAGAATTCAGTTCATGCCGTCGGGCGCTGTCAATTACAAAGGCGTTGGCCGTCGCGATTTTCTGCTACTCGCTCGTTGTGTCTCTTTTTCTTATTCCTTCGCTTGTCGGTCACCCCGGGGCGTCGCGTCGATCAACATGCAAGAACAACTTGACGCAGTTTGCCATCGCGCTGCTCAACTACCACGAGACACACGGCTCATTCCCACCTGCTTACGTAAATGATAAGGACGGCCGCCCGTTGTACAGTTGGCGCGTGTTGATATTGCCGGAAGTCGATCAGCAACCGCTGTACGACCAATTGCGTTTGGATGAACCGTGGGACAGTCCGCACAATCGGCCGTTGCTGGACGTCGATATCCCAGTGTTTTGCTGCCCATCCGACGAAAACGTCGGTAAGGGAATGACGAACTATTTCGCGGTCATCGGACCTGAAACCGTCTGGCCGGCTCCCGATGCGTGTCGGCTGGACGACATCACCGATCACCAGTCAACGACGATTCTTGTCGTCGAAGTCGCCAACACTGGCATTCACTGGGCGGAGCCGCGCGATCTGCATGTGTCGCAGATGGCCGGTGAGGTGAATCCTACGGCGGGCATGGGATTGTCGAGCCGACACACCGGCGGCACGCAGGTGCTTCGCGTCGATGGAAGCGTGCGGTTCATCGCCGACGACACGCCGGAAGAGCAACTGCGGGCGATGTTGACACGCGCGGGTGGTGAAGTGGTTGACGATGATTATTGATTCAACCAACCCGCCGTACACGGTTTGAAGTTGTGCGAGTACAACATCAAATCGCGATTGACGGGTTGGGTGCCACTGGCGTGTCGCCAGTGCCCACCGCATTGCACTGGCGACACGCCAGTGGCACCCAACGACGGAGGATTTAGACGACGTGTCAACTTGCGCTGCGGGCTGGTTTTGTCGCCTGTGTTACTCGGCGTCTTTCTTCTCGACGTCTTTCTTCGCTTCTTCCTTCTTCGGCGGAATCGGGTGCGGGTCGCCTTCTTTGCGGAGTTGGCCGGATTCGAGGAAGCGGAGGGTGGAGTCGATGACGGCTTCGTTTTTCATCAGGAACGAATGGATGCAGGGGACCAACAGGAAGTCGGCCGCGCCGGGCAGGCGGGCGCTGGTCACACTGACGGTGCCATCGTCGTCGCCGGGAACCAGCGGGTTGTACCCGGTCAAACTGTTGCGGCCGCCGGCAATGATGGCGAACTCGAATTTCGGCGTCGGCAGTTTCGCGATCAGACCTTCCGGGTCGCTGCCGAGTTGTTGTCCCGCCGGGCCGTAGATGAGCCGATACAGCGAGTTCTTTCGCATCCGGTCGGCCATGTTCGCGCCGCCGTTGGGTACGCCCATCATCACCATGCGGTTGATGCGTTTGTCGGCATGTTTGTCGAGATAACTGCGGACGACAATGCCGCCCATGCTGTGCACGACGAAGTTGATTTCGTCCACTTTGTCGAGCGACTCGATGACGCTGTGCAAATATTCGGCCGAATCGCGGATGTCGGTTCGCGTGCTGGGGTAGTCGAAACCGACGACTGTGTAACCGTCTTTCTTCAGCCGGACGGCCATTGTGTTGAACGACTTCGATGACCGGATGATGCCATGCACCAGCATGACCACCTTGCCGGTCATCGGTTCCAGCTTGAGTTCTTCTGTGACACGGCCCAGTTCGTCGTCGCATTCCTTCCGCGTTCCGGTGGCGTGGCGATAATCCTTGGGATCGATCAGGCGAAAATGGCCGGTGAGGACGTTTTTCTGAATTCGCCAACCGTGGAAGAAATGGACATCGCCCCAGAACTGCCGGCCGCCGAGCGTTTTGTACGACACCTTCTTTAGAGGTCTTTCCTCGCTCGTTCGCTTTTCGAGCGTTTGCTTTTCGGGCGCTCGCTCTTCCGGAATCAACGGGGTTTCCTCGTCGTCTGCTGCTGTCGCGACGGAATTCAGGCAAGATGCGCCCAGAACGAGACAGGATGCGAACAGAATTCGCCGGAATGCTGTCGGATTGACCACGTTGTCTCTCCCAATTCGCTGTCCGAATGACTGATTCATAGTCTAATACCCGCCAAATCTACGCGAGGAGCCAGGAAATGTCGAGATTGATCGGTCCTGTGTGGGTGACGTTGTTTGTTCCAGCCGGTACACTTCTCTGGCAGGTTGGCTCGGGCTTGACGATGGCGGCGTGCAATGGTTGGGCGGGATAAATTGTTGGATATCACGGCTTCATAAGGAAATGAATCGATGGCTGATGCGACTGCCGATTTGACGAACAATCCACTGCTGGTGAACGAGGGACTACCGCCGTTCGATCGGATTGACGCTGCACATATTGTTCCAGCGGTCAGGCAGGTGCTGGCCGATGCGGAACAGCAGTTGACCAAACTGGAAGCCAATGCGTCGCCAACCTGGGCCGGCACAATTGAAGCGTTGGACGCAATCGACCGGCCGTTTGAGTACGCCTGGAGTCCGGTGTCACATCTGATGGGAGTAAAAAACTCCTCCGAGTTACGCGAGGCGTACGAGGAAGTGCTGGGTGAAGTAGTTGAGTTCGGCCTGCGGATGAAACAAAGTGAGCCGATTTACCAGGCGCTCAAATCGATACGCGATGGCGACGGATGGAATGCGCTGGACGGTGTGCAGCGACGGATTATCGAGCAGAAGTTACTGCACGCGGAGCTGGCGGGCATTGGTCTCGACGGAGCAGACCTCGAGCGGTTCAACGAAATCGCCGGCGAGCTATCGAAGTTGAGCACCGATTTCTCCAACCACGTACTCGATGCCACCAAGGCGTTTGAACTCGTAATGACGGAGAAGGACGATGCTGCCGGTCTGCCAAGCAGCTTGTTGGCGATGACGGCCGCTTCTTACAACGACGCGAAGAATGAAGACGCCGCCGAGGCGACCCCGGACAATGGTCCGTGGCGAATCACGCTCGAAGCGCCGAGCTTTGTCCCCTTCATGCAACACTGCAAACGGCGGGAACTTCGCGAGCAGGTGTTCCGCGCGTTCGTTACCCGGGCATCTGCAGGCGAGTGGGACAACAGCCCGCTGATCGAACAAATTCTGAAACTGCGAATGGAACAGGCGCAGTTGTTGGGTTACGACAACCACGCAGAGGTCAGTCTGGCGACGAAAATGGCGGCCGGCGTGTCAGCGGTCGAAGAGATGTTCGAGACACTGCGTTCCGCCTCGTGGGAATCGGCACAGCAGGACATGGACGACCTGCGAAAACTCGCCACCGATTCGGGCGAGACCGAACCGTTGACGCATTGGGATGTCGCCTTCTGGGCAGAACGTCTGCGGGAATCGCGGTTTGATTTCACCGACGAACAACTGCGCCCCTACTTCCCACAAGATCGTGTGCTGGACGGCTTGTTCTCGCTGGTCGAGCGATTGTTCGGCATCACAGTGAAGGCAGCCAACGATGAAGCGGGCATGTGGCAGGATGATGTCAGTTTCTACAAAGTGTTTAACGAAGCGGGCGATCACGTCGCGTCGTTCTTCCTTGACCCCTATTCCCGGCCGGCCGACAAACGGGGCGGAGCGTGGATGGACGATTGCCTGGTGCGGCGACGAACGGCAGATTCGCTGCAACTCCCGGTGGCACATCTCGTCTGCAACTCGACACCGCCGGTGGGAGATCGGCCGTCGCTGATGACGTTCCGCGAAGTGGAAACACTGTTTCACGAATTCGGCCACGGTTTGCAGCACATGCTGACCACCGTCGATTTTGCGGATGCCTCGGGCATCAACGGCGTCGAGTGGGACGCCGTCGAACTGCCCAGCCAGTTCATGGAGAACTGGTGCTATCACAAGCCAACACTCATCGGCATGACCGCCCACTTCGAGACCGGCGAACCGCTGCCCGATGAACTGTTCGAGAAGATCTGTGCCGCACGAACTTATCGCGCGGGAAGCAACATGTTGCGGCAACTACGCTTCGGCATGAACGACATGCAGTTGCACACGGCATTCAAGCCGGGCGGCGATGAAAGTGTTATTGAACTACAACGGCGTGTGGCCGAACAAACATCCGTGCTGCCGATGTTCGACGACGATCGTTCGCTGTGCGCGTTTCAACACATTTTTGCCGGCGGTTACGCGGCTGGCTATTACAGCTACAAATGGGCCGAAGTGCTGAGTGCCGACGCCTTCAGCGCCTTCGAAGATGCCGGTCTGGACGACGAGCAAGCCGTCCAAACAACCGGCCGCCGCTTCCGCGACACGATCCTCTCGCAGGGCGGTGGCAAACATCCGATGGAACTCTTCAAAGAATTCCGCGGCCGAGAACCGAACCCCGAAGCGCTGTTGCGGCATAACAATCTGGTATGAACCAGACGGCTATCGCTTCAACTTTGGCGATTTCCCTTCGCTGCTTGCCCCACAGAAATTCGATGAATGCCAGCTATCGGACAGGCACAGCAACATCGTCGATGGTTGGCCGGCCAACGTTAGCTAACTGGCCGGCAATCTCGTCGCCGCGCTGACTGTGTGTTAGCTATCGGTGAGTGTTTGCATTGAAAGATGACGCGACCTAGAGCCATCTTCTAACGAAATGTTTTCGGAATAGACATCTTGACCGATTTCTTGTAATTAAAGGGCGGATGGCGACGCCGAGTTTGGAAGTATTCCTAGTTCAAACTCAATGTACCAGTTGAATTCGATTGTAGCGTGCAAGGAAAGTCAGATGGCTTTGGTTACCGAGATCTATTCAACCGCTTTGAAGCACCATCGGATGGGCGAAGTCAATCGGGCAGAGAAACTCTGTCGAGAACTTCTACGCGTCGATCCCAATCATGCCGACGCGAATAATCTGTTAGGGGTTCTTCGCGCGGGCGATCCACCTCGATCCCTCGGTGGCGTCGTATCACAATAATCTCGGTGCCGCGTACCGCGCGTTGGGTCATCTCGACAGTGCTGTCGAGTCTCTGCAGAACGCTGTTCGCGCCGATGCCGATTACATCGAGGGACATGAGAATCTCGGTATGCTGCTGGGCGAACAGGGAAAACACGACGAAGCCAGTGTCTTTCTTAAGAGGGCACAGCAACTCAAACGTTCTTTCGAGGTGGCGGAGTCAGAGGGTTACGTCTGGCGGGGTATCTATCAGAGCTTCGACGAGGTTCCCGTCCGTGGAAGCGGACATGAAGGAAACAACTGGGCGCAATCGACCTTCGAGGGGAACAGGCAACTTCGGGAGTTAATGGATACGAACGGAACGATTCCATTTCAAACCCATAGCCATCACAACTTTTTGCCGATGCTGGCGGGACTTGTCTCACAAAGGGGAGGCACAGTTCGAATTCTCGACTTCGGCGGTGCCACGGGAACGGCATTTTTGCACCTGACTGCCGGGATGGGTGATCCATCTGCGATCGAATTGAACGTCGTCGAATTGAAGAGCGCGTGCCGGCTTGGCGAACGATTGTGGCCAAATGAGCCGCGCATCAAGTTTCACCGAGCTATCTCCGACGTGCCGCGCGAGATCGACATTGTCCACATTAACGGGGCATTGCAGTACGTTGATGACTATCGCGCTGTGCTGGAAGAATTGTGCGCTTTCCAAGCGAGCTACTTCATGATGCCTCGACTTCCCGCTGGAGACTTCCCCACATACGCGAATGTACAGATGAATCTCGAGGACGGCGTGGTCGCCTGTTGGTTCATCAATATTGGCGAGTTAATCGGCATCATGAAATCTTGCGGGTATCGGTTGCTGTCCAAGAGCATCGAAACACAATTTTACGACCAGTCGAACCTTCCTGCCGAATATCGAATGCACTACGCGTGCAACTTGCTGTTTGGTCTCTGCGATGGTGACTAAGAGATCGCGGTGGGGCCGCTCAACCACATCAAAGCGCTGATCGAAGTGTGAATTGAATTTCAATGTTTGAACAGTCAGCGCTGGCAAATGAATCGCCGGAGATCGAAAGAAGGCGCACCTATCGCAGACAGCAGTCGGGATCACGGTTTTGAAATCGAACTTCAGCGTCCTACTTGCTACCGGCTGACATATGCCAGATGCGATCGTTCCCCGATGCGACTATTCTCAGATCGCGGTCATTAGCCTGACTGGACATCACAGCAGATCAAGTTGATGCTCGGCGGTCGTCGTTTTCTTCCGTCGGCGTGATGGCTTCGGGACTTCATCCAACTTCCGCCCGTCGGCCGTCGTTGGCGCACTCGTCATCGCGTTTTCCACACCGTCCAGCGGTTGGCCGACTTCGGTTTCCTTCAAGCGGCTCTTCGCGTTCGCGGCGTATTCTTTGGAGAGTTCGTAGCCGAGGAATTGGCGGCCGAGTTTTTTGGCGACGGCTAATGTTGTGCCGCTGCCGGTGAAGGGGTCGAGGACAACCTCGTCGGGGTTCGAGCAGGCGCGGATGATGCGGCCGAGGAGTTGCTCGGGCATTTGGCAGCCGTGCCAGCCTTTGCGTTCTTTGAATGTGCCGTTCACGCGGGGGAAGTACCAGGTGTCTTCGTCCGGCCCGAAACTCTCAGGGATGTCCTGCGGGCGAAGGATCCAGGTATCGTCGGGCAGGCGGCCTTTGGGGTTGGCTCGCTTGTCGCCGTAAACGAGTTGCCGGGCGGAGGGGATGCGGATGGCGGGATCGTCGGCGTTGAAGGTGAAGTTCTTTTCGTCCTTCACCATGTAGAACAGGTGCGCGTGCGAGCGGCTGTACTTGTTTTTGCAATTGACGCCGAACGTGTAATACCAAATGACCCAACTGCGGCACACCAGGCCGAGTTCGCGGGTCATCAGCACCTTGAGTTCGGCCGCGTATTCATCGCCAATGGCCAGCCAGAATGCGCCGTCGGGTTTCAGCACGCGGGCGATTTCGCCGAGCCATTGCTTCGACCAGTCGAGATATTCGTCGGCCTCGCGGCGGTCGTCGTACTCGTCGTATTCGTAGCCAATGTTGAACGGCGGATCGGCAAAGGCCAGATCCACCGAACCATCGGGCAGTTTGCCCATCCCCTTGATGCAGTCGGTCTGGTGGATGCGGTTGAGGTGTTTGGTCATGGTGGCCTTCCGTGCCGCGCGGTGTCATGCAGACATAAGGGCGCGACCACTGGTCGCGGCTTTACAATGGGGGTCTATGACCCCTTGACGACCGGGTTGGTTAATGTGCCGATGCCGGTGATGTCGATGGATGCGGTGTCGCCGTCTTCCAGTGTGAAGTCGTCGGGTGGAACGATGCCGGTGCCGGTAAGCAGCATGACGCCGTTGGGGAAATCCTGCTCGCGGAAGAGCCAATCGATCAGATCGTCGAAACTGCGCGCCATTTGGCCGAGGTCGGTTTCGCCGTGGAAGACCTGACTACCGGCGCGGTCGATGGTGAGAATGATCTTCGTTGCGGACAGGTCGAGTTCCTCTTCAGGAACCAACACGCATGGGCCGAGACCGCAGCATTGTTTGTAGAACTTGGCTTGCGGCAGGTAGAGCGGGTTTTCGCCTTCGATGTCGCGGGCCGACATGTCGTTCCCAATGGTGAAGCCAGCGAGAGTGCCGTCGGGTTTGACGATGAGAGTGAATTCCGGTTCGGGGACACTCCAGTTGCTGTCGCTGCGGACGCGGACCGGTTCGCCGGGCCCGGAGACGCGAGTCGGGTCGGCCTTGAAGAATATTTCGGGTCGATCGGCGGTGTAAACGAGATCGTAATGCGAGGCGGCCGCCTCCGATTCTTCCATGCGGGCGACCTGGCTGCGTTTGTAGGTGACGCCGGCCGCCCAGACTTCCTGATGGCAGATGGGTGCCAGCAACGTCACTTCTTTGAGCGGAACCGGTTCGGTATTGGGATCGGCGAGGAATTTGGCCAGCCCGATCGGATCGGGGGAATGCAGTACGTCGGACAGACAGACGCAGTTATCCACCTGCGTCAGATCGAGCAGTTTGACTTGGTCGTCTTCAAGCAGGCCGACGCGACATTCGCCATCGACGAGGGCAACTTTTGCTAATCGCATTTTGGGTATCCATTGAGAATCCCACGGGGAATAGCACGTGGGTTGTGAACATTATTCATTCAGACTTCGCAGCGCGTCCAGTGAACGCTGAAAATCCTTCGGCAATGGTGCCTCAAACGCCACCCGTTGTCCACTCTGCGGGTGATCGAATTCGAGCCGGAACGCATGCAGTGCCTGACGGGAGATGAGAATCTTGCGGGAATCTCCGGATGTGGAAGCCGATTCTGGTGTGGAAGTGGATTCCTCAATGGAAGAAATCAGGGGGTTAACACCCCCCGCTCGCCCTTTCTCCACGTCGGTGCGTTTTAGTACGGGGCGGCCGCCGTAGACGCGGTCGGCGGCGATGGGATGGCCGATGTGTTGCATGTGTACGCGGAGTTGATGCGTGCGACCAGTGCGGGGCAGCAGACGCATGTAGCTGAAACCGGGGAATCGTTCGATTGTTTCGTAAAACGTGGTCGCTTCGCGGGCGTTTCCCCCGGGGGAGCAAACTTGCATCTTCTCGCGCACTCTTGGGTGAACGCAGACGTGCGTTTCGATGTAGTCGCTGTCGAATTCGGCCTCGCCCCAAACGATGGCCCGGTATTCTTTTTTGACGGTGCGTTCTTCGAATTGTTTGCTAAGTTTGCTGTGAACCTGATTGTCTTTGGCGATGACGATGACGCCGGTGGTATCGCGGTCGAGGCGATGCACGATTCCCGGCCGAAACTGGCCGGCGACGTCGCTGAGTTGATCGAAATGAAACTGCAGCGCTGCCGCCAACGTGCCGCCGTAGTTGCCCTTGCCGGGATGCACGATCATTCCGGCCTGCTTGTTCAGGAGAATCAGCGAATCGTCTTCGTGCAGCACCTCTAGCGGAATGTCTTCAGCGGGAAGACTGCTGTCGGGCAGTTCCGGCAGTCGGACGGACACCCGGTCGTTCACGCGCAGTCGCCGCGAACTTTTTACCGAAAGCCCGTTGATCAGCACGGTCTTTGTTTCAATGGCGCGTTGAAACAACGATCGGCTGTAGTTGGGGAACAGTCGGCTGAGATAGTGGTCGATCCGCCAACCGTGCGCACGCGCTTCGACGGTCAACTCAATCGGATCGGATGAAGAGAGATCGACTTTGCTGACCGGCAGGTCGTCATCACTTGGCGGAGTCGCGTCATTCATCGGACATCAACGGCGGTGGGGAGGGAACTGTGCGCATCATTTCAACCACACCACGCCATTTCAACCACACAGAGAATCGATTACTCGCCGTCCTTCTTTTCCGACGGTGAAGCGGGAGCGTCGGGCTTTTTGTCGTTGTCGCCATCAGTCTCGGCTGGAGTCTTGGAGACGGGGGCCGATGGCTTCGGGGCAGGAGTGGTGCCGCTCGATTCGCCTTCCGAGGTTTCTGGCGCACTCCCGGGAAACGCTGGTCCGGCTTCGGCGTCGTCATCCAGTAACCGCAATCCCTCGGGAATGGGCGGCAGGGTGACTGGGCCGCTATCGAAGGGCGGATGATCCGTCGGCATACTGTCAAACGGGCTGCGGCGATCTTCCGGTTTCGGATTCTGTGTTCTGAACCAGGCGTAAAAACTTTGTGCTTTCAGATATCCGATGTCCCCCTCTTTTCGAGGCCGCCATTCCTTGCCGACGACTTTCCCTTTCTCATTCAACTTATTGACCGCGACCTCATCTTTCAGGAAGTGCAGATGCCGTTCGAGGTTCCCAATGTCTTCCTCTTCGTATCGTTTCTGGTTGTAAGCAGAATCCGGGTATTCGCTGAGCAGTTTTTCGTAGGCTTTGGCTGCTTCGGCGAGCAAGTCGGCAGTTTCGCTATTTGCGGCATCGGTGCGCTGGTTGACGCCGGCCATCGTTTCCAGGCAACGTCCCAAGGCGTACAACGCCCGTTCCTGTAGGTTGCTTTTGGCGGGGGCTGCTTCCAGTGCCAACTCGAAATTCTTGCGGGCTTCATCCAGATCCGACACCAGGCCGCGTTCACCCTCGCGGTTTTCCAGCGATTGCCGAATGCCGGTTTGCAAATAGCGTTCGCCGGCCTGAAGACGCGCCCAGGCTGCGACCGGTTTCGTCGAGAGCGTTTCGTTCTCGGCAACTGCGAGCAGCGTTTCGGCAGAATTTGCGGCACTCAGTTCGGTCCAACCTGCCGTCTTTTCTGCCGAACTGGTTCGATTCCAGAACATCGCTGCGGCAGCGATGGCAATCGCCGCACTGATAGCCAGTACAATGTGCAGCCCGTATTGCTCGAAAATCGGCTGTAATCTGGCCGATATTTTCTCTAGCTCGTTGGACTTCAGTTCGTGCCGTTCTTCGCTTTTCATCGGGTACTCTCGCTTCCGGTTGACGGTCAGCGCGAGTATAGGTGGGCGGTGAAAAACCGTCAAGCCGTGCGTTGATTGCAATCGCCGAGGTGCGTCGCCAGTTCTTGCTGGAAATGTGAATGTGCCAACTCGAATTGTGAAGCGCCGCGCAGCGGCGCGATAGCCCAAACCGACAGCTTGCTGTCGGAGGACATGTAAACCAGCCGTTCGCCAGCAAGCCGTCGGTTTGGGTTTACGGCTCGCTCCGCTCGCTGCGGGCAATCCTACTCGTCATCATCGTCGGTTTGCAGAAACGGGCCGCCGCTCATGAACATGCCGTTTTCGCAGGGATAGCACCATTCAAGCTCTACATGATAGGTGAAATCTCGCGTTTCGCTGGCCATCTTCACAGTCACACGTCCCGGGGTGATGGAACCGCGGTGCAGCAGTCCGATGCCGGCACGGCTGACTTCGCGGGTCATCGCCGAGACGGTATTGCCACGGGCCGTGGTGATTTCCGCAGGGACGGCCAGTTCCAGCCGTTCGACCTCGCGTTCGCTCAATCCATCGCGTTTTTCAATGCTCTCCAACACTTCGTGCAACTCGTGCACGGTAGGGCGACTCCAAGGATCCGATGTCATCGGCAAAACTCCCGTCTGCGGTTTCAAATGGTTCGACCGGCCAAGCTTTTCACGGAACGTCCATGCACTGAACGGAAAAGGATGCCGAGATCCTCGCGCCCTGCAATTGGCGCGTCCACCCGGTCCTGTCGTGAATCACAGGGCATGGCACTGCAATTCAAATATAGGACACGGCGCGGCGCGATGCGGGCGATTTATTGGCAAGTCACCGCCAAAAGCCGGGCGAGTCGCCAAAAATCGACGAGAGGTCAAAATGACCTCGCGGGCTTCGACTCTCTGTCGGGCGGGGATTTCCCTCCGCAGACGGCAATTCAGCCCGCTGTGTGCATCCGTCGAAACAGCGCCAGGCCGATCAGGCAGACCAGGCCGATCAGCAGCCCGATCATCGCTGTTGATTCAAACAGTGAACTCCCTGCCGCTGCGCCAGGTTCCGTTTCAGGATCCCAGCTGATCGAATCCAACGAGCTTTCGAGGGCATGCCCGTCGTTGGATTCTGATTGAGGAAACACGAACGGATCAGACAGCGGTGCCGCCTGCTCATTCGCGTCTTTCACATCATCGTTCGCCGACTCGGTCGCAGGAATCTCTCGCAGGAGATGCGGGCGAACGACGAAAGGATTCTGCCCAGCGCTATCAGTGTCCGTCGGAGCGGGAACGGGAGTTGTCGCTATGGAACGCGAATTGACGGCCAATCGCGCCGGAACACCCGCGTTCGATTTGGAACTCACTCCCTGTGCTTCGAGGGGTGTGTTTGTGCGAAGAGTCGCGTGTGTGCCATCGTTTCCGTGCCATTCAGCAAAGCCTGACGGCAGAGAATCTGACTCGACAATCATCCCGGCGAAGGCATCGTCACTTTCTGGCAGGCTGCCGCGCTCTTCAATGGCAACCACATCTGCGGGAGGCGGTGACAGCATCTCAACCCGCCGCGATGCTTCGGCATCGTCGATCGGGTTCTCCGATGGGAATCGAGGGGAGATGATGACTGGGGACGGATTAATTTCCATTGCGGTCAACGGCGCTTCGTTGGCTTTTTTTGCCACGCGAATCCGATCCGCTGCCAGCGACTCTTCGAATGGAATGACCGGGATTTCATTCACAGGGTCGATTTGTCGATTCGCAACAGAGTGTGTCTCTTCCGACGGCAACGTCTCACGTTGTTCTGGTTGCGGCGACGACTCGCGAGCCCACTTGGGAAGCAACTCGTCGGCGAAATTACCCGACCGTACAACGGCGCGGCCAACGCGTCGCTCCTCAATATCAGCCGGTTCATTGATTTCTACGATTGGTACTTCAATTCTATCGACCGGTGCGACAACGTCTTTGATGATTGGCACGTCAACGTCGGTGGGAAAAATCGGAAGCCCGGCCTGCGGTTCGACGGCACTGTCTTCGAGAACACTGTCTTCGAGAACACTGTTGTCGAGATTTGCGTCGCCCAAAATTGCGTCGCGCAATGGATTCCGCTCGTCGGGCAAATCGATAGTTGTGCGAGACGTTTGGCTGCGTCCGGCCTGCTCGCGGAGTTGCGCCAGTTGCGTGTCGATTCCGCCGGCAAATGGGTTGTCAGCGGAACGCTTCTCACTGGTTCTTGTCGGCGGTGTGCTGCGAGAATTGGCGAGATCGGCAAACGGATTGACGTTTGCATCGATCGGGGCGGATTTTGTGGGTGCCGGAAGTTTTGGGCCGTCAACAGAATGTGCTGCAGGTTTCAGACTCGCTGCGCGGCGATCGTTGGTGAGAAGATCATTCTGAGGGATGTTGTTGGAATGAGAAGCGCTGGCAACTTTGGGATTGGCCTGAGCCGTCTGCGCCAGGAACGGATCTGCCGGCTGGTTGGTCCCGACTGTATTGCCCTGAGTAAAGATCGCACGGAGTTTGCTGTTCGTGTCGTCGTTCGATGTCGCTCGGCTCGATTCTCTTCGTGCCACTGTCGCAGGCTTCGCTTGCTGGCGTTCCCGCCGGGATTTGGCCTTTTCAGAGACCCATCCGCCGACCTTGTGTCCAGCGCCCGCCACCTGACTGGCTCCCGGCCATGTGGAAGGAGAAGTCAGGCTCAGCTTCGGGCCGCCCGTGCATCCGGCAATGAGACCGGTCGCTGCAAGCAGAACGAAACAACGCGAGTGCACACCGAGGTGCCGAGAACGGGTTGGCGGATTCACGATTTACTTCCTCATCTGTCGAGGTCTGGACGTAAAGGTCGTTTCGAGATCGGGGGGTTCGACCTGTAGGACTTCTATCGACGATTCCGAAGTTTCCGCCTGACTCCAACCGCCTTGCTGTGACCGCTTTTGGTGCAGCATCGGCAATCACGACGACTCAGGCATGATGGATCATGCGGTTAAACGGCGCAAAGTATTCCGACAAGTCAAACTCTGTCGGCCATCCGCCAAATCAACAGAATTCTGCAGGTCGCTTGAAAACAACGGCACATTAGAGGGTACAATCCGTGTTGTTCGTCAACGGTCGGCTGATGTCACCAACTCAAGATTCGTGATTCTAGCGCGGATTCTACGGCAATGACGAGAAATTCGAACTGGAAGTCCCACTGGTTGCTGATCGCCATGGCTGCGTTCTTGGTAGTTGTTGCAGTTGCGGGACCGCAATGCGTCGATCTGGTTACGCATAGGCGATTGGTGCGGCAAGCAAATGGTCTTCTGACGTCTAGTGAGGTTCATTCCATTCACGATCTGGCGCGTGCCAAATTGCACGAAGCTTTACCAGATATTGGACTGGTGTCGGTCGAACTTCTGCAGTTCGGGCCAAGCAGATGGGAGGTTCAATTTCGAACAGTATTTAGGCAAAGCAATCAAGATGTTGGATTAGACGTTACCTTCGACAAGACCAGCGACGGTTGGCATGTGGTCCGGATGATGACAATAGGAGGGTGGCGGTAGTGACTTGCTCCAGCGTTTGACCATCAACACGAAGTCCACCTATCTTTCCGCATCCCAAAAGGACCGTGACGTGAAGATCACCGATATCAAGACGATACTGACGGCACCTGCGGGAATTCGGCTTGTCGTTGTGAAGGTCATGACGGATCAACCGGGACTGTACGGGCTGGGATGCGCGACCTATACCCAACGTCCGCGAACCGTTGCATCGGCCGTCGATGAGTATCTCAAGCCGTTTCTCATCGGGAAGAACCCGCTGGAGATTGAAGACATTTGGCAGTCGTCGTTCGTCAGTTCCTACTGGCGGAACGGCCCCGTGCTGAACAATGCCATGAGCGGCGTGGACATGGCCTGCTGGGACATTCTGGGCAAGTCGGCCGGATTGCCGGTTTATCGACTCTTCGGCGGCAAGGTCCGCATGGCGGTCGATACCTACCGGCACGCTTCGGGCGAAAACTTCAAAGAAGTGGAAGACCGCGTGCGGGAGTTTATGGAAGCCGGGTATCGCCACGTGCGGGCGCAGGTCGCTGTTCCCGGTTATACCACCTATGGAACCAATGAGACGGGCGGCAAAAAACCGCTGCCGGAAAACCAGCGCGTCGAACTTTTTGAACCGGGTCCCTATGCCCGGCTGGTACCGTGTTTATTCGATCATTTGCGGACGCAGTTGGGCGACGAGGTGGAATTGGTGCACGATGTCCACGAACGCGTTCCGCCCATTCTGGCAATCCAAATGGCGAAAGACCTGGAGCCGTATCGACTGTTCTTCCTCGAAGATCCCTTCAGCCCGGAAGACATTGGTTACTTCCAACATTTGCGGGCCCAATCGAGCACACCGATTGCGATGGGCGAACTGTTTAACAATCCGAACGAATGGGTCTCGATCGTCAGCGAACGGCTGATCGACTTCATTCGCGTGCATATCTCGCAGGTCGGCGGACTGACAATGGCCCGCAAGATCGCGGCGTTGTGCGAGTTCTTTCATGTCCGCACGGCATGGCACGGTCCGGGCGATGTCTCTCCGGTGGGACATGCCGCCAACGTGCATCTCGATTTGAGCCTGCCGAACTTCGGAATTCAGGAAGCGCGAGAATTCACACAGGCCGAGCAGGATGTCTTCCCCGGCTGCCCGGAGTTGAAAGAGGGGTACTACTGGGCCAACGACAAACCAGGATTGGGCATCGACTTGGACGAAGAATTGGCTGCCAGTTTTCCCATCGAAGACGACCCGCCCTTCGACATGTTCTGGGGCAACGTCCGGCAACGAGACGGCAACATCGTCAAGCCGTAACTCTCGACGGCAGTTTACCAGAACTGCCTAACCGGACGAACCTGACCAATACCGAATGCCGCAAAGCAACTTCAGCTGTGGCCGTCGGCCCCGGCTGTCCGATTTGCGGGTAGGCGCGTTCTATATTAACAGAGCGGCACCAATTCCCTCTCGGCTTTGTTCTGCAGACGAACATGACTGAGATTCTGTACTGAGTTTCTGTCGCCCCGAGAAGAATCGGTCATGGAAGACGATGCCCCCGGCGTACCAGAATGGGTCGTTACGTACGGCGACATGATGTCGTTGCTGCTGACGTTCTTCATCATGCTCGTCTCGCTCAGCGACGTCAAAGCAGAAGAAAAATATCAGGCGATCCTCAGTGCGCTGTATGAGAAGCTCGGATACGAGACCGCCGCCCATACCCCACCGGGAAAAGAATTCCCGCTCAACGCTCTGGTAACGAACCTGGAAACACTGGGCTCGTTTACAAATGAAGACGACGGTTATGGCGGAACGAAGCACCCGTCGCCCGAAGGCGACGATTTGAAGGTCTTCCGGACTCGGGAGGGAGAATCTCGATTGGCGGGCCGCGCGGTGTTGTATGCACCATTCGCTGTCGACTTTACCGACGATGTGCGGCCGGAATTGGTTGCGATCGCCGCGGAGCTGGTGGGAAAACCGAACAAGGTTGTCATCCGTGCTTACGCATCGAAAACGCCGCTACCTTCCGAGAGCCAGTATGCCGACAAGATCGCCCTCACCTACGCACGAGGCCGTAAGGTCTATCACTTTCTGGTGGGGCAGGGGGTCGATTACAAACGGATACGGGTCGATGCCATGTCGGACAACGATCCCCTCTCGCAAACCGACGACGAGCAAGCGGCAAAGTTAGATCGTGTCGAGGTGATCATTCTCAACGCATTTGCGGCAGAATTCGTCGGCCCAAGCGAAGAGCCAGATTGAGAAGTCGCGCGCACCAAAGCCCACGGGCAGCGCCCCGTGGGACCAACGAATGCGGTAAAGCTCAACCGCGTGACTCGTACAACAGGTGCAGTGGCTGACGGCTGTCGGCGTGCAGCAGATTCGGTTCGGAGACGGATTCATGCGCCTCGTCGAGTCGCCGCAAATCGGTTGGCGGGAGAGGCACGAACGTGCCGGCGATCGTTTGTCCGGACGATCGACTTTCCAATTCGCGGTCGCGTTTCCGCATCTCATCCAGCACGATGGGATGCCATTTGTCCGGGCGGTTTTCGGCAGAAACGTAGTTCTTCCGTGCCCAGCCCCGGAGCCGAAGTTCCTTGGCGAGATTGACGTCGGCAATGGGAGCATCAGACATGCGCAGTTTCTCCACGATAATTGGAAAAACGAGTGACGAGACAGGAGTCACCGGGAATCGGAAATGTGTCAGAACTGACATCGACGATTCTCGCAATTCACGCGAGAGACTTTCTGCCTGTCCGCCGCTTCGCTTGCGGATTCCACCGCGTCCGCAGACACACCGTGCACAATCTGCACGACAGGCGCGAATCGGCCAATCGGTCGAAGGATTATTGCCCGGCGCTGATGCATGAACGACTGATACAAACGGCACATCCGCGACGACAACATCGCCAACCGTGCCGGCGGAAACTCACAGCGAAGTTTTCCGTCGTTCGCCCTTACGGTAGCGATTGATGAACCGTTGGATCGGGCCGCCCCCGGTGGATGTTGAATCGTCACTGGCCGCATCATCGGTTTCGTGTAGAAACGTGAAGGCCCCAACCATCACAATGACCGCAATTGCCAACAGCGACATCCGCAACGTCCGATTGCGAGTGAGCGCTTCCAGCAGTGGAATGTACCAGGCCACTGGGCCGTCGATGGCGGCAGAAGCCAGCCGCGTGGTCGCGGGGTCTGCCTCCAGACTGAGCAGCGGTTCCACCGCGATCCGTTCGTCTCCGGGACGCGACGCTTCAAAATCAATTCGAGCCAGTTCCGCTGCGAATTCCGGGTCGTTCCTAAGTGCATCGCTCACGCGTTCGAGGTGGGTAACGCGCTGTTCCAACGATACCAACTCCGCCTGATTTGTTTGAAACTTGTTGTCCAGCGCCACGTAGTCCAGCAGTTTCGGTGCGAGCGCAACGGCAGCGTACAGCGCTGCCGAGAATAGTAGACTCAGCCAGAACGCCAGCGACACGCGCCACGTATGCTGACGTTCTTCCAGATTGTTGGCTGCTTCATCCATGTTTACGGCCTCACGTTGCACGTGCGTCCGGTTAAAGTCGCTGCGATGTGTTACACCTCAGCTAGACGAATCTTCAATCCATCAAATCGTACCGCCGAAAACGGCTTCGTCGCCGAGGATCTCCTCGATGCGCAGCAATTGGTTGTACTTGCAAATGCGATCGGTGCGGCTGGCCGAACCGGTTTTGATTTGGCCCGTGCTCAGGGCAACAGCCAGGTCGGCAATCGTCGTGTCCTCGGTCTCACCCGAACGGTGACTCATCACCGCCGTGTAGCCGTTTCGATAGGCCAACTGCACGGCATCGACCGTTTCGGTCAAAGTGCCGATTTGATTCACTTTGACCAAGATGCTGTTGGCGACGCCTTTTTCAATCCCCTGCGAAAGTCGTTTGACGTTGGTCACGAACAGGTCGTCGCCAACCAGTTGGCATTTGTCACCAATCGCGTCGGTCAGCAGTTTCCAGCCGTCCCAATCGTCCTCATCGCATCCGTCTTCAATCGAGCAGATGGGATACTTTCCGGCCCACTCGGTCAGCAATTCGACCATGCCTGCGGAGTCGTACTTCGTTCCTTCCAGAGTGTACGTTCCCTCTTTGAAAAACTCCGATGACGCGCAATCGAGTGCGATCTTCACCTGCTCGTCGGGGCGATATCCTGCATTTTCGATGGCTGTCAGAATGACATCCATCGCATCCTGGCTCTTGGCCAAATCGGGCGCGAATCCGCCTTCGTCGCCAACTGAGGTACTCAGCCCCTTATCCGAAAGCACTTTCTTCAAGTGATGGAACACCTCGACGCCGCAGCGGAATGAATCGCTGAACCGCTCGAAACCCAACGGCATAATCATGAACTCTTGAATGTCGATCCCGTTGTCGGCGTGTTCGCCGCCGTTGATGATATTCATCATCGGGGCCGGCAGCCGATTCGCGCCGATCCCACCGAGGTAACGAAACAGCGGTAGCATGCTGCTATGTGCTGCGGCATGTGCGGCGGCCAGCGAACACCCCAAAATCGCGTTGGCTCCCAGTTTCGATTTGTTCTCGGTTCCATCCAAATCGAGCATCACCCGGTCGATGACCGCTTGATTTGTCACATCGAGATCGATCAGTGCGTCGGCAATTTGCTCGTTGATATTTTCAACCGCCTGTCGCACTCCCTTACCCAGAAAGCGGTCTTTGGCGGCCGTGTCGCGTAATTCGTGCGCTTCGTGAACGCCGGTACTGGCTCCGCTGGGAACGGCAGCACGACCAACCGTGCCGTCTTCCAATTCGATATCAACTTCAATTGTGGGGTTCCCGCGACTGTCGAGAATTTCGCGGGCATGAACTGCAACGATGGCCATCATGGTGTCGAACTTTCTGGTGTGTGATCGAGTTGTCGATCGAGTTTGGTCGGTCGGATGCGACTGGCGTGTCGCCAGTGTCGCGTGCCTCGCAGCGTCGTGTGTTTAACAGTGGCGATACGCTAGCGGCATCCATCAACGGAAACAGATGTAGCGGCCGGCAAACGAACGTCGCGTGCCAGCCGACGGGATCAACAGTTGTAGCAGATCGCGCCCACGTTCCTCCATGCGGGCTTGTCCAATTTGGCGATAAGGTCCCGGTTTTTCGTGATATTGTCGGCGAAGTTCCCGCCTTCAGCAGTATCGTCGGAATTTGAGAAACCGCTTGAGAGAGTGATGCCCCGCCGGACAGGTCGATTGTAACCGTTCACAAAACCGCTCTTCGCGCATGAGGCGGAAGATGCGATGGTTTCGGGCATGGGAAAGGAAACCCCAAAACGACCGAACGGAATTCCTGCGGATGTGTGGGCGGATGCCGGCGGTGT
>CAUZOL010000060.1:0-26746 GCA_963581435.1 Planctomycetota bacterium | reverse complement strand
GCCCAGAAGAAGTCGGTAATGCGCATTCAGAGATTCCATCGTCTCGACCTCGGAAATCCCCCATGATCCCGAGATCGATTCCACACGTCAAATCAAGCAGCACCCACTAAAATGCGCGAAGAACCTAAAAAGGCAAAAGGTAAAAGTACATACCGCTTTTTTACTTATTACTTTTTCCCTGTAGAAGTATCGGCTCAACACACGCACTCGGTACACCTGATAGGCCACAATCACGCCCAGCACTCCAAGGACGGCACTGAAAATCATTGGGTAATGTGGCGGGCTGCGTTGTTCGGGATGCGCAACTAACAGCACCGCGTAACTGATCAAGCAGGCGGCCGTCATGAACCACACCAGCCGCACACGAAAGAACATGCCCGACGCCGCCACCAACAGCGGATAGCCGATCAGCAACGGCCCCAACGGTGCGAATGGTACCGGGCCCTGTGGCGTGTGTGAACATATCGTCGACAGCAACAACGTCAACAATGCCGCGTCGGCTGCCGCCCAGGCAAATCGCGCCGTGTCGGCCCACGCCTCGCGATGCATCAATCGTTGAAACAAGAACGAGACGATCGCCCACGTTCCCAGAATCGACATCACCTGCAGATGGTAACCAAAGTCGTTGAGCGTCCGATCATAAAGATACGCCGCTTGAACAATGACGGCTGCGACACCCAATGCCGCCGCGTGCGACACCAGCGCCGGCTCGCGGCGGACCCAGCGGCGCACCGCATGAAACACTCCCGGCGGCTGCGCTTCGATCGGTTCACTACGCAGGTATCGTTCCAAATCGTCGGCCAAATCGGCAGCCGAAAGGTAGCGGTCTTTCGGGTCTTTCTCCAAACAGCGCAGGCAAATCAATTCCAACTCACGCGGAACCGCCGGGTTGATTCGGGTGAGAATTGTCGGTTCGCCTTCGAGTACCTGCACCAGTGTGTCCAGCGGCGTCTTTTCCCGATACGGCGGTCGCCCACACAACAACTCGTACAAGATGGCGCCCAGACTATACACGTCGCTTCGCGGAGAAAGGTCGGCGCTGCGGCCGGCCGCCTGTTCGGGCGACATGTAACTCGGCGTCCCCACAATCGTGCCGCTTTGCGTGTGTGCCGAGTCGCCGCTGAAGACCTTCGCCAAACCAAAGTCCGTCACGTACGGCGTTCCGTCTCGATCAATAAGAATGTTTGACGGCTTCAAATCACGATGCACGATTTTTTGTTCGTGCAGAAAGTGAACGGCTCGCGCAACAGCCAAAACACATTCCGCTGCTTTGTCGCTCGTCATCAGTCCGCCACGACGCACCTGCGACAAACTCTGACCGGCGACATAATCCATCGCGAAGTAATGTTGGCCGTGAATCTGTCCCACTTCGTGAATGGCAACAATGTTCGGATGCTTGACCGCGGCTGCCGCTTTTGCTTCCGCGTAGAACCGCTGAACGTCATCGCGCGATGCCAGCCTGCCGGAAAGAATCATTTTGACGGCGACGACCCGATCGAGATCGGTTTGCCGCGCGCGATAAACGACGCCCATCCCACCGCGGCCGACCTCGGCTTCCAGGCGGTATTTCCCGAATTCCTCTGAGATTTCGCCTGCGGGCGATTCTGTGGTTGACCTCCCGTCAGCGGTGTGCGGCGGATCCCCCGACTTCTCAACAATCGTTGGCTGCTCGGACAAAGGCAGTTCCTGCAGCGGCGCGGTGTTTGGGAAACTCGGTTGTTGGGAAAAACCGGGTTTCACCGGAATCGCCAAGCTGTCGAGCGCGTCAAGACATCCGAGAAATTTGGCCAACTCCTCATGATGCGACAACAACTCACTGCGGCTCGCATCGTCCGCCTCGTGCAGCGTATCAACATAACCGTCGAGCAGCTTAATCAGCCGCTCATCGTTTTCGTCGCTCTCGTCGGAAGTTGGTTCCTGCGAGTCCGCCATGAACTTATGCGTCCTGCTCTTCCAGAATTTCCTGCAATTTCCGCAGTGCTCGCATCCACAACATCTGCACGGCCGGTCGCGAACGCCCCATTCGCTCGGCGACTTCATTGAACGGAAGCCGTTGCAGATTACGCAACAGGATGACATCCTGGTGGTCGGGCGAAAGCTGGCTGATGGCCTCGGCCACCTCCACCTCGCGCTCGTGACGGGCCACCAATTGGCTGGGGCTTTCGCCTGGATCGCTGGGGTCCCGAAAGAATGCAGCCGAACCATCACCGTTATTGCTGTAAATGGGAACTTCCCGTTGCACGCGGCGTTTATCGGTTCCCCGGTATCGGCGAACGAAGTCGGTGGTGTTGTGCGAGAGTATCTGCTTGAGCCACGCCAGCCATTCGGCTTCTGTTGTGCCGCGAAAATCGACAAAGCTGCGATGCGCTTCCAGCAATGTTTGCTGCACCAGATCCGAGGCGTCAACCTTCGCCTTCATCCAGCCTTCGACCTGCGTGCGGGCAACGACCGAGACGTAATTGCGGCAGCGTGCAAACAGTCGATCGCGTGCTGCATCATCGCCACCACGGGCGCGATCGAGCAATTCAACGAGAGATGAATCGGAGTTGTCGGACATTTTTCAGAAGTCAGGGGCCAGATATCAGAGGTCAGTAAATGGCCGTCGGGTGGCGGTTGCTGAAGAAATGATCAACTGTTGACGTTATTGTACACCGAAAACCGTCGGCGGCGTCAACGTCACCGCCCATAGCTGTGACTCAACAAGTCGCAAAAGTGTTTTGAGAACTCTCACAAAGTCTCCAGAAACGAAAGCACGAACGACGACATGACCACCGAAGAAATCTTTGACGTCACCGACGAAAACGACAACGTCATCGGCCAGGCACGGCGATCGGAAGTCCATGCGCGTGGACTATTGCATCGGGCGGTTCACATTTTTGTGCTGAACACGGCCGGCCTGTTGCTGCTGCAGAAGCGGACGGCGGAGAAAGACGAGTTTCCGCAATGCTTCACGTCGTCAGCATCCGGTCACGTCAGCGCGGGGGAAACGTACGACGAATGTGCGCCGCGCGAACTCGAAGAGGAACTCGGATTGCGCGTCCCGATTCAAAGGCTGGAAAAGTTCCCCGCCGGCCCGCAAACGGCGAACGAACATTCGGTGTTGTATCACACGGTGACCGACGACGAACCGACTTTCGATCCGGTCGAGATCGAATGCGGCGCGTATTTCACACTGGACGAAATCGCAACGATGATCGAGGAGCAACCCGATCAATTCACCCCGCCATTTCGCGTGCTATTTCAGTGGTATGTGCAACATTGCGGGGAATGATTTAGCCGCCCCGCTAGCGGGGCGTGGCATTTGCCGACGCCACACACGGGGCCAGCCCCGCGGCTAAATGAGAATCGCGGTCAACTCACTTTCTTCAAGAACGAAACACGGCCCGTGGCGACCCATTCGGCGACATAGATGTTGCCAGCGTGATCGAAACAGGCATCGTGCGGATGCACGAACCGCCCATCGACCCACTGCGATGGATCGCGGCGCATCTTAAAGCCGGCCAGCGCCTTCTTGGTCCACTCGGAGTCGTAACCCAAATGCGCGATGACCTTGTTATTCTTGTCGAGCAGCGTGATACGGGCGTGCAGATCGGATACGAGCATCACCTCGCCTTGAATGTCGATGTCGGCCGGAAAACTGACCTCGTTAACGAAACCGATGTGCTTGCCGTCGAGTGTGAAATACTGCAGGCGCGCATTGGCGCGGTCGGCGACAACCAGCGACGGATCGCGGCCCGGTCGATCATCGAGCCAGATGCCGTGCGGCGTGCTCATTTTTCCCGGCTCCGATCCTTTGCCACCCCAGGTGCGGACGAGTTTCATGTCCTTGTCGTACTGATGGATGAAATGCGAACCGTATCCGTCACCGACATACAGACTGCCATCCGGGCCGAAGGCGACGTTGGTGGGGCTGTAGCGGTTCTTTTCATCTTTGTAGATCCCCGGTTCTTCGGGGCGTCCCATTCGCCACAGGACTTCTCCCTTCAGCGTTGTCTTGGCAACAACGCCGTGCAAGACATCGGACAGGTACAGAAATTCCTCGTTGCCTTCTTTGCGAATGTCGATGCCATGACCGCCGCCGTGATACTCTTTGCCGAACGAGTGCACGAATTTGCCTTTGTCATCGAACACCACGACGGCATCCACCGGATCTTTGGTGCGCGAGCGGTGCTTGATGTAGACCAGTCCCGCCTCATCGACCGCTACGCCGTGCGTCTCGCCCCAGACAACGTGCGACGGAAGTTCGCCCCAGCCGTGTGTTGCCTCATAGCGAAATTCGCCTGCCCCCAACACGGGCTTTATGTTCCCCGATTTGTCGGACGCGTTCAGGATCGTCGGGCCGACGGCCGCCGATGCTGCGACGGTACCGGCCGCTTTGAGAAACGTACGGCGGCTGGTCCGATGCGATTGGCCTGCTCCGGTATGGTCGGATGACCCCGTATGGTCGGATGACATGGGCGCGTCCTTAGAATCTGATGAGCGATTTACAACACGAAAGTCACACCGCCATCATAGACGAGAACCGACACCCTCTACAAACATCGGGCAGAAACGCTGTTTCTAGCATAATGAACTATCATTCATCGATTTGACCCACACCGCGTTTTCGAGCCGATTGCGAATTCCGTCTGGGTTGTCTAAACTGGCGCGTTTGGGAAATGTTTGACGGTTTGGTGAACTTTCCTGGCTTCCCCGCCCATTCCTGGCCACGCGCCAGCCCTTTCCAATTCTGGCCCCATGCCAGGAAGTGAGTGCGAGACATGTTGAACGGATCACGCAGAATTCCACGGAGAACGGAACGCCGTCTTCCTCTGGCGCTGATTGGAACCGCAACTCCATTGCTGGCTGCTTTGGCGATGACGCTGACCTTCGCCGCTCAGGACGATCCGGCGGAACCGGCCGATTCAGAGGCCGAAGCGGCTGCCGTTGGTCTCACCGAGATCCTTCCCCTCGAAGCTCCCCCCGGGTTGGAATACGAGGACTTCTCGATTCTCAATGAAAACTGGACAAAGTGGAGCGAGCAAACGGCCGAGATTGTCGGCGAATTCTATGCAGCCGAAAACCAGGACGTGGCGAAGCAACGCGATAGTCTTGCCGCAATTCGCGACCGGCTGCGCACCATGGAAAATTCGCTGGCCGATAAACGTTTCCGTTCGCTGTGGGACCCGCTGACAACAATTCACGGGCGTCTGGTTCGCCGAATCGATTTGGCCGAGGCAATGCTCGACACGCTTGAACTGACCCACGAGAAGGTTCGCCAGTCTCGGCTCGAAGCGGCCGCCAGCGGCGTGACGGCGGCCTTAGCTGCTTTAGACAAACGGCTGCAAGCCATTCCCGGCGGACCGGCGTGGCTGCCTGTTGTCAAAGCGGACGAACTCTCCAAATTGATGCAAGCCCCCGCTAACGCCGAGGCTGCATTACCCGTTCTGACTCAGGTCCATGAAAAACTGACCAACACGGATTCGCTTGTCGAAGCCCAGAAGAAATTCCTCAGCCGCCCAGAGTTTCAAGCTCTTGCCGCGTCCATCGCAGAATACGTAAAGCGAACCGAAGAAGAACACCCGCCGTTGGACGAAGGCAAGCTGCGCGAGGAATTGGCCATGCTGGTCGAAGGTATTGAAAGTTTCGAGAAAGAAGGACAACTCGCGGCGGTTAAGAGCGTCGAGGCGTCGCTTGCTGCCATCGGTAAATTATCGCCCGATAAAGGGGCGGGGATCGCTGCCGTCATCGAGTCGTACTACCGGAATTACAATTTCCGGATTGTTGCTTCCGAACAGTTCTTGAGCCGCTACGTCGAGGAAACTCGCACGGAATCCGACAAGATTGCAGAAACGATTCAGGGGGCCTGGGTCACCGGCTCACAAAAGACGTCTGCCACAACCGCGGTCGATCTGAAGAAGAGTGATAACGGCGGCCTGTTCGACCTGACGCTCAGCGGTGCCGTCCGTACCAACACCATCGCACATGCAAACCGCGCCAATGCACGAATCTGGTCCACCGGCAATCACCGCTTCGTCGCCCGTCGCAGCGTGCGATTCAACGGCGACAAATTCGCGATCGGCGAGCGTGGCACCATCAAGGTGAATCCCAGCCTGACAAACACCGGAGCTTCCACAAGCTACGACGGCAGACTAGGCGCGAGTACGGCTCGTCGTCGAGCTATGAGTGCGGCAAACGCCCGCCGCCCGCAATCTGAACGCACCGCAGCCGACAAGATTCGCAAACGCGTGCTGCCGGAGTTTGAGACGGAGGTCGCAAAGGAGTTCAAGCAACTCAACAAGGACATCGAAGAACAGTGGAACGTCAAACTGCGCGAAGCCAAGCTCGAACCGGCCGCCCGTAGCGTCACATCCACCGACAAACATCTCATCTGGAGCAGCCGTATTTCGAAGGCGGGTGAACTTGCCGGCGGGGCAACCACCATGCCGCCGCCCCCAACCAAAGGACTGGCGATTCACGCACACGAGACGCTATTGAACGCAACCTTCGACCGCATGAACATTGCCGGTCGCACGATGACCGATGCGGAATTCCGCAAAGAGGTTGATGACTATTTCGCAATTCTCTTCGGCAACGAATCAGACGATTCCACAAATCCCGCAACGGAAGAGGCTGCCGACGAGCCAGAAACTGACCCCGACTTGTACGTGTTTGCCGCCGTCGATCCCATTCGGTTCCGCGTTGAAAACAACACTGTGTTTCTCGTCATTCGTACGGGAATCCGCCGAAAGGACAAGGAAGAAATTCCCCCGCAGAAAATTACGGTACCGTTTACGTTTCGGCTGGAGAAAGATGCCGTCGTCCTGGAACGGGGAACGGTTCGGGTCGCGCCCATCGCGCGTCCGAAAAGCCGCAGTGAGCAGATCGTTCGTGCCCGCGTGATGGGCAAGAAGATCGAGAAAGACCTCGGAAACCGTGAAGAGGCGAGAGAAATCAGCCTAAGCCGCGGCGAAGGCAAAGACGACCTCGTTCTCAACATCGCACGCATCAGCGCACTGAACGGTTGGATCACCATTCTGGCGGAGTGAGGGGGGAACGGTGAGTGATGAATGATGAACGATGAATTCCTGCTCACATATCGAGTGATTCATTCGGTGGGGCTTTTCATAATTCGTCCTTTACCCTCTCTTCCCCCGCTGCGGCGAAATCCTCCGAAGCGGTCGCGATTGCACCGATTTCCCGGGTCTTCCCGGTTTTCTTCTGGTCAGCAGTTCTCCCCCAAGCCGATAGATGCAATATCCTCCATTGCATCTCCCGGCTGATGACGCACGGCAGCTCAGTATTTCAAAACAGGAAATGGGTGGCTGGGGTCGAAGCGACATTTTTGGAGCGCAGCCCCCAGAACCAACGCTCACTGTGGCATCGAAGACTCTGCCACAGGCACCCCCATTTCGCCTAACCCGAAAACTGAGCAGCCCTGCCCGATGACACAGCACAACTTGTGCACAACGAGTACTCTTGCGCGCATTTTGCACAGACAAACTCAGTAATTTCGATCACGTCCGGAAATATTCGAGTGGCCTAATTTTCATGGGTATTGGAATGCCGAACAACGATTTGACCGAACCGATCAGCGAAGTCGGCAGTCTGATGGAAACAATTCCGTTTCCTGACACTAACGATTTCCCAGACGGGTTTTCCGCCATTCAACCCGCCGGCCGAGGAACATTCGCCGAAATCTGGAAAGTCCGCGAGCGAGCAACCAGTAACGTCTTTGCACTCAAGCGGTTACTGCCAGAGTATGTTGACGACGAGGGCGCAAGGCGACTGCTGTTAAACGAATCGACAGCAGGTCACGCCGTGACCGGGCATCACGTTGTTCGTGTGATTCAATCCGATCACAATTCGTCTCCGCCATTCAACTTGCTCGAATGGTTCGATGGCAGCACGCTCGGAGAGCAACTCGAATCCGGGCAGTCGTTGTCCATCGGCTCGATCATCTGGATTGCCCGTCAATGTGCACAGGGGCTAAACGATCTCGCGCGGGCCGGCTACTCACACGGCGACATCAAGCCGGACAACATTTTTCTGGAGACCGGCGGCGCGGCAAAATTGATTGACCTCGGTTTCGCCGAACCGATCGACGAGCCGCCATCCTTAGGCCAGGTCCGCTGCATCACCGGCACGCCGGAATACATGGCTCCCGAATCGTGCCTGCGCGGTACTGTCAACTCGCAATTGCGCGACATGTACAGTTTGGGTGTCGTCATCTTCCGTTTGCTTGCCGGTCAGCTACCGTTCGAGGCGGCGACTGTCGAGCAGGTTCTCCGACTCCACGGCAGCGCGCGGCCCCCTGCCCTGCGAGAACTCTGCCCAAGTGCGCCGGACGAATTGGTCAAACTCGTCGAACGATTACTGGCAAAACAACCGGTACGCCGACCGCAGAGTTTCTCGTCGCTCATTCGTGAATTGACCGCTCTGGAACTCGAAACGCTGCACGCGCGATTCGCTGCGTGAGCGAATCGGCCTCATTCGTCGAGCAGATTGTTGTGCAATCGGACGTGATCGGGGACGGCAATGTCGGCTTCGGTGCCCTTCCCAATTCGCGACGAGCTGATCATGTTGTGATGCCCGGCTCCCACCCAACGGATGCCGGTCGTCATCCGTCCTGGCTTCGCCGCATCAAGAACGCTGCAACCGGTCATCAGCGTGTCGCTGCAGTCTTCGAGGTAAATGCCAACCGGATGTGAGTCGAGTACCTGAATGCCGGAGAGATTCATCCGGCGGCAGCGAACGATTTCCACCTGTCCCTGTCGGCCCTCTTCGATGATTGGCTCCCTTCCTTTCCCGACGGTCGCCCCGTCCTGAATGAGAACTCCTGACAGGACACAGTCGGCGCTATCGACGATGCGAATTCCCGTACACCGTTCCCCCGGCCGCGGGCCGAAACAGTTCGCGCCCACCACCACGTTGCGGCAGTCTTCGACGAGCAGGTTCCGCCGCAGACCGTTGTAGATGTAGTTGCCGGCGATAGTGATTCCGCCGACCGATGTGAGATGGATGTTATCGGTCTGGCTGCCGATGAGGTTGCCGCTGATCGACCACAAGCCGGCGCGGCGGTTGCCTTCGGGTGTCTCCGGCGGCCCACCGATGATGCGAACATTTGCACCGCCGGTGCTATAAGTGGCCTGAATGGTGTTGCTGCAAATGGTTCCCTCTTTGACCAATCCCTCGGAAGCATCGATGTAGATTTCAGCCGTCGGGATGTCGTCGGCATCGGGAACCTTGTGGGCGCGGTTGTTGTTGTACTCGATGTCGTTTCCGGTGATCTGCAGATTGAAAATCTGGCTCTTTTCGATCCGAATCCCACCCAGCCGGTTATAGCTGATGTGCGAGTCAGAAATGATTGTCTGGTGCAGGTTGACTCCATCCAGATGCACGCCGATGCCCGTGTTGTGATAGAAGTGACAATGATCGATGAGCAAGTTGCGGGCGCGATCGGTCACGTGCACGGCGGTCCGCACCGTGCGAATCAACACGCCCGAAAGCGTCGGCTGCATCACTCCTTCAATGCGGACACCGTCCGCCTCGGGATGCCGTCCTTCGATTTCCAGCCCGCTGACCATCGGCATGCGTTCTCGCTGCCACTCTTCCGGGCGAAAGCCGTTCGGATCGGCCGTCTTGGCATGTGTCCCTCGCAAGAAAATAGCCGGACCACTGCCTTCCATCAACAGCTTCGCCACGCCGCCCGATCCATTGAATGAAACGCGGCCGTGCTTCGACAAATCAACGAGCAGCGTTTTGGTGATCCGATAGTCGCCGCGCGGCAACTCGACGATGCCATCGCCATCGGTAATCGCATGCTGAAATGCCTCGGTGTCGTCATTCTTGCCATCGCCAACCGCGCCGAAATCTTTCACGTTGCTCATCAATATCTCTCTGTTTTGAAATGATGTTGTTTAGCGGCAGGGCAACGCCCTGCGCGATTCCATTCAACGTTCATCCGCAAGGTGCCGCATTCGCAGTCCGCCGCCTCCCGGCACCATCTCGCCGCGGCGAATTGTACATGCGGCCGTTAAGAGTGTCTCGCCAATGCGTTCCTTCCGGTAGCTGTCGGTGAAGACGAAGCGGCCGGTATGAGGCTGGAGAATCGCGACGTCGGCAATGGTTCCCTCTCGCAAGGTACCCAATTCGTTCTCCCGGTTGAGAACTGCGGCGGGCCGTGTTGTCGACATTTCTATCACACGTGCCAAAGGCACACCCAGCAGCAGGAATTTCGACATCGTCGTCGGCATGTCATAAACGGGGCCGTGAATGTTCTTCGTGTGCAGGTCGGTGCTGATCGTGGTCGGTTCGAAATCCTGCTGGAGGGCCGCTTCGACCACATCCCACTCGAAACTGCCGAATCCGTGTCCGACGTCAAAGATCACGCCGCGTTGGGCCGCTTCACGAACGGCAGTAAACACGCGACCGCCCGGTTCAAGAATCCGTTCGCCGCCCCCTTTGAAACAGTGCGTAATACAATCTCCCGGCTCCATGTGATCGAGCATTTCGGGAATCGGCATCGGACTTTCGCCAATGTGAACCATCAGCCACGTATTCGATTCGCGGGCGGCAATTACCGCTTCCCGAAAGTTTTCCCACCCTTGCTCGCCCTTGCCGATGATGTGCCGCCCGGCCCGAATCTTCACGCCGACCGCCACGTCGGGATGTTCGCGAATGGTGTTGATCACACCCTGCGGGTCGGCATACCGTCGGTCGCGGAGTTCCCCCAAATTCGCCGCCACCAATCCCATACACGACAGATTGACCAATCCCAGAATCTGCGTTGCCGCCTTGTCGATCACATCGCGACGGAAGCCGCCGAAGTTGTACGAACCGGCAGTCCCGGCGTCGAGCATTGTCGTCACACCGCCGGCAGCACAGAGTGGATCGGGTTCCAAACCGAACGGCGAATGTCCACGGTAAACGTGCACATGCAAATCGATCAGCCCCGGCGTGACATACAGCCCGCGCGCATCGACGGTATTTACTGGTTCCACGTCGGGCAACGATTCTTCGATCGACAGAATCTTGCCGTCCTTAATCGCCACATCGCGCAGACCACGCAACCCCTGGCTGGGATCGATCACCTCACCACCGCGAATCAGGATATCACACTGCATGCAAATCGCTCCGAAATGAAATCAGCCCGACACGCGAGCAAAGGGATAAATCGCGTTTTTAACTGAATTGCCCGAACTATTTCGTTTTTTGATAAATTTTTTGAGACCCAGTGCGAACTTCAACCGTTCGACTCCGACCGGTATCATTCACGATGACGCAACAAAAGGATTTTCCGAATGCCCTACTCTGCAGATTTGACTGCTCCACGGCAAGCGCTCGACATCGGGCTCTGCGTGAATGACGCAATCGAAGTGTACAAACGAAACTGGTTGACGCTGACTCTTGCCGCTCTGGTTTTCAATTTTCTGACGATAATTTCACTGATGGTTCTGGCGGGACCATTGTACGGCGGCGTCTGTCTCATGCTGCTCAGAGCGTTCGAGCGAGAAGACAAGAAAGTCGATTTCGCCGACATGTTTCGCTGCCTCGACAAATTCGTCCCGCTGCTGGGATTGTTCTTTCTGACGTTATTCCCAATGCTTTTCGCCTTTGCGCTGTGCGGGATTCCTGGCCTGCTATTGGGAACCATCTGGCTGTACCCCTTTTATCTGGTTATTGACGAGGACCAAGGCGTATTCGCGTCGCTTGGCGCCAGCAAGGAAATCGTCATGCGGAAGGGTTTCGGGCCGAACCTGCTCCTGTTTGTCATCACACTGGCACTGGAGATATTACCCTCAACAGTTCCCTACGCCGGCATCGTCCTTGCCTGGTTTGTCACACCCATCGGCTGGCTGGTGTTAACATCTGCCTACATTCAACTGGTGCATGAGGATGAAGGTAAACTGGATGATCTGTTCGATCCGCCTCCGGTGGTGTTGTGAAGCGATGGCGAAATGATTATTCATAATCGGTCTCCAAGCAAACCAGACAACAGGAAACAGTCTATTGGAAACCACTTTGAATCTTCACAAGAAATACAACGTCCGCCGCGTCATTAACGCCTGCGGCAAGATGACCCACTTGGGGGGCGCGATTGTCCTTCCGGAAATTGCCGCCGTCGCAGCTGAGTCGTTCAACCATTTTTTCGAGTTGGATGACATTCAAAAAGCCGCGGGGCACATCATCGCCGAGTCCAGTGGAGCCGAAAGCGGATGCGTGACTGCGTGTACGTCGGCCGGCATCACGTTGTCGGTCGCCGCCTGCATGACGGGAAACGACATCGCCCGCGTGTTTCAGCTTCCCGATGCCGAGGGCATGCCGCAGCGCGTGCTGATCCAAAAGGGACACTGCGTGCAATACGGCGCGCCGATCACGCAGTCGATTCGACTGGCCGGCGCGACGCCGGTTGAAGTCGGCGTCGTCAATCGCTGTCAGCCGGAAGAAATCGAGCATGAATTGAAGAAAGGAAACGTTGCCGCCGTGGTCGCCGTCGAGTCGCATCACACGGTGCGTTTCGGTTGGGTGAAGTTGCCGCAACTGATTGAATTGGCCCATGCATACAACGTTCCGGTCATCGTGGACGGTGCCGCGCAGGACTTGCGGATGCGCGAGTTGATCGGTTACGGAGCCGACCTCGTCATCGTCAGCGCTCACAAGTATCTCTGCTCGACCACCGGCGGTGTTGTCGCCGGCCGCAAAGAGTTGGTGGATGCGGTCTACCAGCAGAACAAGGGGATCGGCCGCGGCATGAAGGCGGGCAAAGAGGCGATCTTTGGCGCGATGGCAGCCCTTGAATACCGCATGCAACAGGACATCCCCGCCTGGACCGCCGAGCAGGACCGCAAGGTCGAGCTGATTCTCGGCCGGCTTGCCGATGTTGCCGGTTTATCGCTGGGCGTCGATCCCGATCCCAACGGCTGCCCGTTTTCGCGCGCGCGATTGACACCCGATCCGCAGGTGACCGGCCACACCGCCGAATCACTCGCCGCCGCGTTGATCGAAGGCGACCCAACCATTGTCCCCCGTGCGCATCATGCCGACGAAGGTTACCTCAACCTCGATGCGATTGAGATGACCGACGAGGAAATCGAGATCGCTTGCGAGAAGGTACGGCGAGTTCTGACGTCGTCGTAACGCGCCACATTGTTAATGTCGTGTGTATGGTGGGCGTGCATAGGAGCCTGAAGCGCAAGCGAAGGAGCTTCCATTCTTCGCTTGCGCTTCAGACTTTGAGATTCAGTTAGAATTCGGCACTGGCGACACGCCAGTGGCACCCTCTTCACGTGGCACCCACCCCACTGGCTAGACCAGTTCCAGTTCCGTTTCATCGCGCCATTCGGCCACTTCCGAAAGTCCTTGGACGGCCGCTGCAATCTGCGCGACCAATTCCTCGCCGCGCGATGCCGGTGCGCCGGTGAATTTGGCGAGGTGGATCATCGTCACCAATTCGCGCACCCAGGCAAGTGTTCCCAACAAATCGTCGTGCATCTGTCGGCGGACCGCACGCAGTCGCGCGATGTTTTCACGGCGAGAATCTTCCGTTTGACGTATCCGCTCATCGCAGCCTGTGATTGAATCGTCCGCGCGGCCGACCGATTCACTTTCGACCGATGCGCTGCCGGCAACGAAATCCGGCTGCACCAATAGCGTGTCCAGTTCACGAATGCGATCGGCTTGCGTTCTCCAGGTCGCTCTCAGCTCGCTGAAACGGGCATCTTCGCTGGTCAACACATTCTCCGCCCAGCCGCCCAAACTCTTCATCGCGGCATCCAATTCCGTCTCAACCTGCTCGATGGCGGCATCCATTTCGTCGCGTGATCTCGTCGAAGGCCTGGGAACCACCCCGCCGCGCGTCGCTGACACATCGTCAGATGGAGACCGTTGCAGGAGTACCGGAACATAAATGGGCCAGAACGCGACGGCCGTCAACACGCGAAACAACCGTTCGCTACCGGTCAAAACAGTGTCTTGCAACAACACAGCCGCACCGACGCCAACTCCCAGCAGTAAATAGAAGAAAAATGTCTCCGTAAGTCCCAACATTTCACACCTCGATTCGGACAACGGCTTCAATCACATTCAGCAGCCGGCGGTCGCCATGCTGTGTTTCAATGCCGCCAATTCGGTCTCGACGTCCTCGCGGACCGGATCGATTTCATCGACCGGATCGCAGCATGCGGTGAGTTCAAGCAACGCATCGGCTTCAGCCTCCGACTCTTCGACCTTCATCGCGACGCGGTCGAATTTGCTGAACGCAAAATCGTCGATTGTGATCCCGTTCATGTCCCGGGCGAGACTTCGTCGGGCGTCGGCAGCACGTTTTCGGGCAATTAACGTCGCTTGCTGACGGCGGGCCTCGCTCAGGCGAACGCGGAGCGCATCGATTTGTGTCCGCAATTTACGTGACGCCGCTTCCGCCGCCGAGTGTTGATCGCCCAGCGCAGCTGCCAGCTTCGCGTGTTCCGTTTTACGTGACAGGGCGCGACGTGCGGCATCGTCGTCACCGCGGCGAACCGCGTCTTCTGCGCGAGCGCGACAGCGTTCCATTTGCCTGAGATTCTCATCCAATTGCCGCGCTAACAAACGCTCGTTGGCGATCACCTTCACGGCACCATCCAGCGCGCCGGCAACGGCCGCCTCCATTTCCAACACGGCCTGTTTCAGCATCTTCTCCGGGTCTTCAAAGCGTTCGACCATTTCGTTCAGGTTCGCCGAAATGATATCGCCCACGCGTCTAAAAAGTCCCATCGTATCTCCCCTTTTTGAATTCTCGTTTATTACGGAAACAAACATCGCTTACGGTTTAGCGTACGCCCGACATCGCACGCCGCTTCATCCCACGTTCCCCAGCGTCTGCAGCCAAACCCACAACGAGAAGATCATGACCGGACCAACAGCCGTGTAGACCGCCGACCACGACAGCACCAACCGCCGCAGGAAACATTCGCGACGCTCGCGGCGGTCCGGCGCCATTGTGTGGCAGATCCCCTCGAAGCCCGAGTACAGGGAATACGTTCCCCATAATCCGCCGATGAACGGCAGGATCAGTCCCAGCCACAATGTGGCATGCAGCAGGAAGTCGGGAGCTCCGAAGATCGCCATCCCCATGCAGAGGGCGGCGTAAATGGGCAGAATTCCAACCAACGCAACAGCTGCGGTGGCCTTCGATTTGAGCGAGTGAACGACGACGTCCAACATTGTCATTTTTACGCCGGACAGCAAACCGTAAAAATACAGCGATGGCAGACAGACTCCGGTGGCGGCAATCAGACCGAGAGCATATGCGGCAGTCAACTGCAGCGCCGCGATCAGCAATCCGCCGCTTGTCTGTAAGCTGAACTCTTCAATTGGACTGAATACAATCAGTCGCGTCTGCGGCGCGTTTAATACGTCGGCAATCGCGGTCAATTGCGGCCAGCATCCCGAAGCAAACAGCACCACGGTCATTGCTGCTCCGAAAAAGATGAACGCCGACAGCGAAATCGCAAGGAGTCGGGGAATCAATTCCGGTTGAAGTGAAGGGTCGCGAATGATGCGGTGCAGTCGCGGCCGATTTTTCAGAACCATCTCGACCAACCCGATGTAACTGATACTTTCGACCGACTCGAAGATGTCTTCCTCTGCGTCGCCCGGAACGGCCGATTGCGCGTCTCCCGCGGTCTCATCCGTCTCGGTGGGTGAGTGCGGATCATCGACGGTGGTCGAACGGAATTCTTCGAGAGTATCGACGTAGCGTGCAACGTTCATGTCTTCGTCCTCGATTCCTGAATTTGTGTTTGTGTCTGAATTATTATGCGTATTTGAAAGGCGGACCATTCGAGAACGCCCCACATTGTTATTGCCCGGTTGGGTGCCACTGGCGTGTCGCCAGTGTCTGGCCGCGCTGCACTGGCGACACGCCAGTGGCACCCGTTGAATACGGCAGTGGCATCCGTTAATTGGCGAACTGGAATAGCTCGAAGAAGTAGAACAGCTCACTGCCAACCGCTGCGACGAGAAACATCCACCAGGTGGGTGCCGTTCCGCGTTGTGGTTCCAGCCGCCGCATCACGCGGTTAAACACGTCGATCATCGACACGCCTACGCCGGCGAACACCACCAGATTGAGGAATAACAGGAAGCCCGCGTGCGGAATCGATGCGGTGAAGAACCAATTGATGGGAATCGAGGCGACCATTGCCAATCCCCCCCAACTCACCGTCACCAATGCAGCCAACAATGTGCTGCTGACCGGCAATCGCGAGCCGGACAGGCTGTTGAGAATGTACAGCGCGGGCAGTGGAATGGCCCACGCCAATCCTGCCGCAATCGTCAACGCCACTCCCTTGTAGATCACGTCGGTCGTGTCGCCCAGCATGCCCATCGTCATGCCGTAAGTCGTCGTTCCCAGCACAGCCGTGGCAAACAATGCGCCCCAGACCGGCCAGGTATAAAGAACTTCGCCCTTGTGCCAGCGGACGGCAAACGACTCCGGATCGCGTAATGCCAGCCCGACGTGTGCAATTCCCGATCTCACCTGTGTGCGAAACATCTGTCTCTCCCCGATTCAAAGCGATTGTTCGTCAAGCGAATGTCATTGCCGTGCAAGCACCCAACCGAGAACATCCGTCGCGCATTAACCGAGAAAAATCACAAATCGAGGAAACTCTCAACAATCGCCTCGTTCCGACGCTCTGCGTCGCGGTCGCTCACTCACCTCCGGACTCTCCGGCATCATCCATTCACTATGACGGGAACCGGCACCAACAGATCAATCCTCTGCCGATCGCAGTGAGTTGAACAATCGACCGTTCAAACCTAACCTTGAGCAAAGAACACTCTCCGCCCGCCTGAAGCGATTGCCGGAGTCCCACACGCTATCCTTCCGCTCGTCCGACTCACACCAGTCAGCACCACTCCATGCCCAAATCAATCCGCTACCTGTTGCTGCAGGTTCGCAATCCCGATGACCCGATGCGCGAACATGAAGTGCGCAGCTTCTGTCGCGTGTTGGGAGCAACGCCCAAACAGATTCGCGTTTTCGATTTGCTCTCCGGTCGATTGCCGGCCGCCGAACTTGAACGGGCCGATATGATTCTGTTGGGTGGCAGCGGGCACTATTCGGTGACCGACAACGGCCTGTGGCTGGAACGGTCGCTCGATTCCATGCGCGACGTGCACGCATCTCGCAGGCCGACATTTGCGTCGTGCTGGGGATTTCAGGCAATGGCGTTGGCGATGGGTGGCCGTGTCGCCAAAGACTTCAACCATGCTGAAGTCGGCACGCACTGGCTCAAGTTGACCGCAGCCGGACAGGACGATCCGCTGTTCGGTCCGCTGGGCGATTCGTTTCAGGGACAAATGGGACACGAGGATCATGTGGTCGAGTTGCCGCCGAACGCCACGTTGCTTGCCTCTTCCGGACTGGTGCAGAATCAGGCGTACCGTTTTGACGATCGGCCCATTTATTGTACGCAGTTTCACCCCGAATTGAACTACGACGACCTGATGCTTCGCGTGCAAACGTATCCGGAATACATCACGCGAATCGCCAGCCTGCCTCCGGAACGGTTTCCCGAATTGCTTTCCGAGACACCGGCAACCGAGCAGTTGCTGAAGCGGTTCGTGCAGTTGGTTTTTGCGGACGATAAATAGCCCCATGCACATCGCAATTATTACTGCCGGCGGCGCGGGCATGTTTTGCGGTTCGTGCATGCACGACAACACGTGGGCGAAGTCGCTCCAGACAGCCGGTGCCGAGGTCACGCTGATTCCCACGTACACGCCGGTTCGTGTCGATGAAGAAAACCTGAGTGTGGAACGCGTGTTTCTGGGCGGGATCAATGTTTATATGGATGCCCGCTGGCCACGGTTGTGGGGCAAGCTTCCACGATTTCTCACCCGGTGGCTCGATGCGCCTGGGCTGTTGAACCTCACGCGGTTCGCCAGCAACGACGCGAGAAATCTTGGACCGCTGACGGTTGCCATGCTCAAAGGCGACGCCGGACCGGATCGCCGGGAATTCGCTGAACTTGTCGATTTTCTCGCGTCGCAGTTGAAGCCCGACGTCATCTGTTTCAGTAACGCACTATTGGCCGGCGCGGTACGAACATTGAGGCAACAGTTCGATGGCCGCATCTATTGCATTTTGCAGGGTGACGACATCTTCCTGAAGGATCTGCCCGAGCCGTACCAAAGTCAGGCGATTGCCGCCATCCGTGCGCGTGCCGACGACTTCGACGGCTTCCTGGTTCACAGCGATTATTACCGCGACTTCATGTCCGGCTACTTAGGGTTACCGGCCGAGAAGTTTCACAAGCTCCCGCTCGGAATCGATTTGACCGGCCATGACGGTCAACCAGTTTCACAGAAACACGAACTCTTCACCGTCGGTTACTTTGCCCGCATTTGTGAAGAGAAGGGACTACACCAATTGGTCGATGCGTTTCGCATTCTGAAACGAAGGCACACCAACGTGCGGTTGCTGGCCGGTGGTTTTCTGGGCAAACGCGATGACGCATACTTCCGCCGGCTCACTCGCGACGCGCGAGATCTCGGCGATGCATATCAATATGTTGGCAGTCCGCAAACGCATGACGAAAAGGTCGCGTTACTGAAACAGTTCGACGTGCTTTCAGTCCCCACCGTTTACCACGAGCCGAAAGGGCTGTACGTACTCGAAGCGCTCGCCAATGGCATCCCGGTCGTTCAGCCACGGCACGGAGCGTTTCCGGAACTTCTTGAATCGACCGGCGGCGGCCTGCTGGTTGAGCCGGGCAACGCGGAAGAACTCGCCGAAGCGCTGGAATCGCTGATGCAGAACACCGAGCGCCGCATCGAACTGGCAACCACCGGCCGCGCCAACGTCCATTCAGCCTACAACGAGCAGTCGATGGCCGATGCAACACTGCAACTCTTCGCCGCATCGCTCGGCGAAACGGGATCGGCCTGAATTAACAATCGCCCACAGCGGCGAGTGTCAATCCGCCGGTGGCTTCCCGCGCCAACGAATCCAGAGCAGCAGCCCCATCGTCAGGCCAAACACCACACCAACCGCCTTCCAAAACGGCGGGCCGAACACGCAGGTCGCGTTGATAATCATGAATGCCAGAAAACCGTGGACAACCTCACCAAGCAGCCCGGGATAACGGTCGCCATTGTCGATGCGGCACCAATGCCAAACGACGTCGGCAAACCAGACGACGGTGAAGAGGTAATTGAAGTAAAGACCGCCACCCCAATTCCAACCGACGACTTCCAGCGTTTGTTCGGCGGTGTGTGCGTATGCACGATCGTGGCTCCAATCGTGAAAAAACGCACACGCACACACGACGTGCACCAAATACAACAGGCAGCCGACCGTCCACAACCAGCGTGCCTGCCACCGACGGCAATCACCTGCCGGGGGCGTTGCATCGACCAGATACCGGCCCAGACAGCAGCCCATCGCCAGACGCACGCTCCAAATTGTGAGTAACTCGCCCATTTCGGTCGCTCTTGCATCGTTTGACTTCGCAATCGAATTTCGTTTGTTACATTAACGTATTCGTTGTTCCGACGGGCCGCAGCTCGTCGGCTTTTTTGAACGGTTCTCCGAAATCCGGAATCTGATACTGCCATGACTGACGTTCACGACTTGACCCGCGCGTTACAGCGCGACAACGGTTCCAAAATTGTTCTCGCCGTGGCCGACGGGTTGGGCGGACTGCCGCAGCAACCGGGCGGCAAGACCGAATTGGAAACGGCAAACACGCCGAATCTCGACGAATTGGCCCGCCGCAGTACGCTGGGGGCAAGCATTCCTGTGTTGCCCGGCATCACGCCGGGCAGCGGTCCGGGACATTTGGGACTGTTCGGATACGATCCGCTCAAATATCAAATCGGTCGCGGTGTGCTGGAAGCGTTGGGCATCGATTTTGAACTGGGGCCGGACGACGTTGCGATTCGCGGCAACTTCTGCACGATCGACGGGGATGGCTTGATCACCGACCGCCGCGCCGGCCGCATTGGTAGCGACATCGGGACGGCCCTTTGCGAAAAACTCGACAAGATCGAAATCCCCGGCCTTGAAGTCTTCGTGCGGCCGGTGAAGGAATACCGCTTGGTAATTGTGTTCCGTGGATCGGGACTGGGCGGACACATTAACGACACCGACCCGCAGAAAACCGGTGTAACCCCTCTCAAGCCGGTGGGCCGCGACGATGCATCACAGAAAACGGCGGAGATTTGCGAAGAGTTTCTGCGGCAGGCGGCCGAGGTTTTGAAAGACGACGCACCCGCCAATTTACTCACCATGCGCGGCATCGCCAAGAAACCGGACATTCCCACTTTCCAGGAAGTGTATGGCGTGCGGGCCGCGGCGATTGCCGTGTACCCCATGTACCGCGGATTGGCCCGGCTGGTGAGTATGGACGTACTGGATGCCGGCACAACGCTCGACGAGCAGATGGATCGGCTGGAAGCGGCCTGGAACGATTACGACTTCTTCTTCGTGCACTACAAATACACCGACTCGACCGGCGAAGACGGCGACTTCGAGGCAAAGGTGGCACGCACCGAAGATTTCGACGCGGCCATTCCGCGAATCACCGCGCTCAATCCCGATGTGCTGATCGTCACAGGCGACCACAGCACGCCGTCAAAAATGCGGGCGCACAGTTGGCATCCGGTGCCAACACTGCTGGCAGCCGAGAATTGCCGCTTCGACCGATCCGAGAGTTTCGGCGAAGCGGAGTGCATGCGCGGCGGATTGGGCCAGTTCGAGGCGAAGCACCTGATGTTGCTCGCGTTAGCCCATGCCGGCCGCCTGGAAAAGTTCGGCGCATAAGGTCACTCGACGCGTCCCAACACCTCCAACTTCAAAGTGTGGTTCTGTGGGTCATTCGTGTAGATTGTGGCCCAAGAGCGCCAATCTCGTGTTTCCGTGGTCTCTGGGAAACTCCAGGACACGTTGATCTTTGACGACTGCCCTGGAGAAACTGTGTCAGACGGCAGTTTGACAAACAGTCTCGGACCTATCGGACCGACTGCAATTCTTAGGGGGCCATCTCCCTCGTTCCTGATCGAGAATTGATGACTCCCTTCTTCCCCGCTCTTGTCTTCCCCGCTCTTGGCACGTCCGCATTTGTGGATCAGTTGTTCCATGACAGCAATCGGTACTGTATCGTCGTTTGCAACAGGCGTTGTGTTTTCATCGAGCGTCGGCATCTCTTTAGCTGTGGGTTGTTCCGAATCGCTAGGCGGACCGTCGCCAACTCGACTACAACTCGCTACACAGAATATCGCGGCTATTGCTAAAGGAATCCAGCGCATGGCAATCGCCCCGTGCCAAAACTAGTTATCCGCTAAACCGCAAGCGATGTGGGAACACGTCCAGATTATTTCTTTGCGTTCAGGTCCAGCAGTTTGACGTTCTTGAACCAGACTTTGGCGCCGTGGTCCTGGAAGCCGAGGTGACCGCTGCGGGGGAAATCCTTGACGGCATTGCGAAACTTGTGTTTGCTGCCATCGAGTCGTTTTCCCGGCACGGTCCACTTGTCGCAGTTGATTGTCGCGACCTGCTCGCCATTGACTGTGACCGAGATGTGCGGTCCTTTGCAGGTGATTTCGACAGCGTTCCATTGGCCGGTCGGCTTGAGGTTGTTCTTCGACGGAGCAACCAGATCGTAGATCGCGCCGAATTCGTGCATGCCTTTTCCCTTGCTGTTGAGCACCTGCACTTCGAAGCCGGTCTGCACGGGATCTTTCGGATTGCCCATACGGAAGAAGATGCCGGAGTTGCAGCTGGCGGGCATTTTGACGTCGCATTTCAGCGTGAAATCGCCGAACGGCTTTTCGTACATCAACACGTATCCGCCCGACTTGTACGGCATCAAAGTGCCATCTTCAATGACGGTGTCGGCCGCAACCTTGCCGTTATTACAAATCCAGCCGGTCGCATCTTTGCCGTTGAATAGCAGTTTCCAACCCGCAGATTTTTCCGCCGCGGTCAACTGGTTATCGACTTTCGTATCGCCGGCGAACAGGGTTGAACCGGCCAACAGCACGGTTGCGGCCAGCGAAAGCATGGAGATTGAACGAGGCATGTTGTGAGTCCTTTGACTGCGGTGTGATTGTCGATTCCGTGGAACGTCTGCGACTTCCACGCGGTTCAGGTTGTCTTGTCGAAATCATAAATGCGGGCTGCGGATCCGCCGAGGATTTTCGCCCGGTCGCCAGCCGAGAGATGCGTGAGCAAACCGGCGACTCGGTCGCGGTACTTTCGATACGAGTCCGGAGTCGCCTGAGCGCCAAAGCCGCCACCGTAAATCATCCTCTCCGCTCCGTAGGCGTCGGTCAATTGTTTGATGACCGGTTCAATCTTTCGATGCGGATAACGATCCTGTGACGGCAGCGACGCGATCTTCATAATTGTGTTCTTAAATCGCGACCAGCGAACAACCACCGCATGTTCCTTCGGCGTCCCCTGAAACGGCCGCCCCAGATGGTCGATGATGACGGTCGTCTTGGAGAATTCCTTGATGTACGGCTCGATCGCCGCCGCATAGCGCGGCTCGAAATGCAACTGCATCGCCAATCCCAGATCGGCGGCCGTCTTCCATAGTTTGCGAATTAGTTCCGGTCGATCGAACGGCGGCAGACGCCCCGGCGCGTAAGCATGCAGCCGGGCGGCGATGATACGGCCCGATTGCCGCTTCACCAACGCCGCCATCTTTTCGAGCGAACCGGGCCGATCGCAAAAGAACAGGCAGGTCCCCTTCAAACGGTTCTTGCCTGTGTTGAGACAGTGTTCCAAATAACGGTGATCGTCCTGATACGGTTCTGGATGTACGACAACGGCGTAATCGACACCGGCACCGTCCATGCAGTTCAATAAATGTCCCGGCGTCGCCGCCGCTTCCGGCCGGTAGGGTGCGCGGGCGTGATATGGAAATCTCTTATTCTTTTCGCCGGCAAAACAGTGCAGGTGCGTATCGATTACTGGGACGGTATCTGCATCTCCTGCGACGGTCATGCCCGGAATTGCGCAGAGACCGGCAGTTGCCAGCCCCGTGGTCTTGAAAAAGTCTCGGCGATTGGGGAGCGACGACACGGCGTGATTCTCCAGTTCTTAACACAATTGCTGAGTTGTGCGTCGAGGATTCGCGCTCCCCGCCGGGTCGCGGCTAGACGGCCTACTTGAGCTTCGCCAGTTTGTCGGCGGCTTCCTTGCGGGCTTTTGTCAGCACTTCTTGCAACGAAACCGGAACGCCTTTGCGGCGTTTGCTTTCATCGGCTGCCTCCATGAAGGCGTAGATTTCGAGCGTTTCCTGCTCGGCAACTGGCACCTTGCCGGTGCGGAAGAACTTGACAATCTCCACCAGCAAAGGCCGATAGCCGCCGTAAGATCCGACGGGGACGATTCCCTTGGTGCCGAATGCCGTGCCGCCGTATCCGCCCTTCCCTTTGCGAATGCCACGGAACGTGCCGATGCGGCCGCCGTCCCAGGTGCCGACGACAACATCGAGATCGGGCGTACTGGACCGTGTCACAGTTTTGCAGCCGGCTCCCATCACGGTGAATAGCGTTTCGACGCCGTGAATGCCGTACCAGAACAAATCCGGATGCGTTGCTTCGAGCGAACAGGGACTGTAGGCGTCGCAGCCGAGAATGTCGCCCGCTGAGCCGTTTCGCAGCGCCTGCGCGCCTTCGCTGAATCGCAGCGACGATGAAGAAAACAACGGCACGTTGTACTTCTTGCCTGCTTCGAAGATTGCCACCGCATCGGTCAGCGAACCGGCAATCGGCTTGTCGATGAACACCGGCTTACCCGCTTTGAGTACAGGAATCAACTGCTCGAAGTGCGGTCGTCCGTCGTTGGTTTCCAACAACACGACGTCAACTTTTTCCAACATCGCTTCGATGGAATCGACGATTTCGACGCCCATTTCCCTAATCTGTTCGGTGTACTTCGGCACGCGACTGGTGCTGGAAACGATGTCGGGGCTTCCCTTGGGATAGGCTGCCACGACACGGCAATTCGCGATGTCTGCGTCTGCATTTTCGGCGTTCAATAGTTTGGTGAATGCGAGGACGTGCGATGTGTCGAGACCGATGATTCCCGCGCGAATCACCTTCGTCGCCGGCTCAGCTTTTGGCTCCGGCGCTTCCACCGCCGTAACATTCGCAATTGCGACCGGTTCGGCTGCTGGCTTCGCCAACACTTTGGAAACGTCCCAGACCAGCACGGCTTTGTCGTATCCGCCGCTCACCAGCGTTTTGCCATCGGGTGACAACGCCACACAGGCAACCTGTCCTTTGTGTCCGGAAAGCGTTGCCCGCTCGTCTCCGCCAGCCCGTTCCCACACTTTGACGTCGTATTTGCCCTTGGCGCGGCCGCCGGCTGCGCTGATGACAATCTCGCCCTCGCCGGTAAACAGCACGTCGTTGGTCGGCCGTGAATGACCGTCGTAGTAGCCGAGCGCCTTGCCGGTCGCGACTTCGTACAGGTTCACCTTTTCATCTTCGCCGGTGGATGCGAGGTATTTGCCGTCGCGGGAGAAGGCAACACTGGTCGCCGCCTTTTCGTGTTCGACGAGGTTGAGTTTTTCTTCTCCGGTCGCAGCGTCCCAGATTTTCACTTCGCCCGGTTTGGTGACGCGGGTTTCGTCGCCAGCGACGCTGGCGAGCAGTTTGCCGTCGGGCGAAAAGGCGACGTCCATTACCGGGTACGCGTGTCCGCGAATTGCGAATTCTTCCTTACCCGATTCCGTATTCCAAATGCGAATCGACTCATCTTCGCTCGACGTCGCCAGCCGTTTGCCATCGGGCGAAAAGGCAACGCCGGTGACGTAGCCGCGATGTCCTTTCAATTGGCGAACGGCGGAAAAGCCATCGGTCTCCCACAAAGTCACTCCCTGGTACCCGCCCGCTGCCAGCAGTTTGCCGTCGGGTGAAAAGGAGACGGCTTTGGCGAACCCTTTGACTTTCAATGTCTTCTCAAGCTTCCGCGTCTTCGCATCGAAGACTTTGACTGCCTCGTACGTGCCGGCCGCCAGTGTGGAACCGTTCGGGGAAAACTCGATACTGGTCACCCAGTCGGAGAATCCGCCCAGGGTCGCGATCGGTTTCACGGCGGGCTTGGCTTTCGCCTTGGGCTGCGGACGTTTTCCGTCCTGCGCCGTTCCCGATTGGTGAGCCGAGACAACGGCTAGCAGGCAAGCGATGGCAAGTGCGCCACCCTGAGAAAGTCTTCGGGACGTCATCAGTCCACTCCTTGGTTATGCGGTCGATTGCGTTCTATGAAAATACGATGAGTCATGTCTGCATGGGGAGAATACAGCCGACGGCTGATCGAAACGTCAGCGCCGCCCCACCTTGCCTATCATGTTAGATATCGATTATCCCAAAAGAACCGTCGGTTGCAACAATGTGCTGTTGCTTCGTTCAACGCGGAGCCGTTAAATTGGAAGAAACCGACAGCAAGAACCGAACGGCGCAGACCGATTCGATACAAGGAGTCGAAAATGCACAAATCCCTGTTGACCGCAGGAATGGCTTTGATTTGTTTCACGGGCCTTTGCCTGATGACGTCGCACGAGACGCTCCCGCGGGCGCAAGCGCAGTCGAAGGGCAAGACCCCTAAAACGACGAAGAAGCCGGGCAATGTCAAGACGCTCGACGTCCGCGCTCTGAAACTGCAAGCCGACTTTTCCAGAGACTCAACCGCCCTGGCACGCGACTATGAAAAGGCGGGCGACCTGGAAAAGGCACGCCAGGTTTACGGCGTGTTGTCACGGCTGAATCCGCAGGCGAAGGACATTCGCGAACGAATCAAGCAAATTGACGAAGCGATTCTGTCGGCGAACGCCTTTGATGTCGTCGTCGATACCAGCACCGGCTGGGGAGTCCCGTTGGCACGGGTGAGCAGGGGGAAACCTGTGCGAATTCAAGCCAATGGTTCTTACACGTTTCAGGCCAGCCTGCAGGTGGGACCGACCGGTTTTTCGGTGGCCGACCCCACAAAAACCGATCTGGCGGGCGACGTGCGTTGCGGCGCGCTGATGGGGTTGGTTGTTGCCAACGGGAAACCGGGGAAACCGTTTGCCGTTGGCGGCGGTCGCAACTTCACTCCACGAAACGACGGCCTGCTCTATTTACGAGTCAACGCGCCGGCGGGCAGCAAATGTACCGGGCGGATTTCCGTGCGTCTGGGCGGCAACGTCGCACAGAATTGAGAATGCCGTCGGTACGTCTTGTGTGCCACTGGCGTGTCGCCAGTGCAGGGCGGGGAACACTGGCGACACGCCAGTGGCACCCTTTGACTGAAGATCGGGGTACCGCGAACCTCAGTTGAGTTCGACCGCTTCTTCCCAGTGCGCATAGAGCGATTCGAGTTGCGACTTCGCGTTGTCGTATTCCGCTGTAATTTCCGCCATCCGTCGGCCGTCGCGGTGGACTTCCGGATCGGCGAGGTTTGTCTCCAATTCCTCGATCCGCTCCTCGCTCTCAGCAATCTCCTGCTCCAGGTCTTCGACTTTTCGGTAGGGAAACTTCCGCGTTTTTTGCCGACCGCTCTTCTCTCCCCCTTCTGCCGATCGTTTCGCTGACCGAGATTCGGTAACTGTCGGTTCAGCCAGTTTCATCTCGCGCTCGCGGTTCTGCATAAATGCCACGAATGCCGAGTAATTCCCCTCGAAATGTCGCCATTGTTCCGGATCCAGCACGATGACCACACGCGCCACGCGGTCGAGAAAATAGCGGTCGTGACTGACAAACAGCAGCGTTCCCTCGAACCGTGCCA
>CAUZOL010000059.1:0-26812 GCA_963581435.1 Planctomycetota bacterium | reverse complement strand
AAGGACGTTCCTTCCAAGACGGAATTCTGCAGGAATTCGCCGCTTAGAAACATTTTCATAACACAACAATTGACAATAGCTCCAGCTTATGTCACTTCCGGAACCTGTGTTCCGAACGACGCAGGCCGATTGCATCGGAATGATCAAGCGGGCGATTACGAATTGGCTTGAGTCTTCGACGTCATCGTGAAAATGAAGAACTTCTGGTCAGACAAGAAAGTACTGATTACCGGCGGAGCAGGATATCTGGCATTCAGCCTGCTCCAGCTCCTTCGAGATCAGCCTGCGTCGATCGTTCGCCTCGTTCGGCCTGGCACAGCCGTTGCTCCGCTGCTTGAAAAAGCAGGTATCCAGAATTCACATGTAGACATCTGCGACCATTCGGTCTGGGATGCCTTGATTGAGGAAGCGGATGTCGTATTCCACCTGGCGGCACAGACGAGTGCAGCAAAAGCCAGTGCAGACCCGGTCAAGGACATGTCGATCAACGTTTTGCCGATGATATCGCTGCTGGAGGCTTGCAGGCGTGCGCAGTCGGTTCCAACCGTTATTTTCGCTGGCACAGCCTCCGCGTGTGGGCTGACCAGTTCCATCCCCGTGGACGAGACCGCTGCCGATCAACCCGTGACAAAGTACGATTTACACAAGTTAATGGCAGAACAATACCTGAAGTATTATGCCAACCAGGGAGCGGTGCGCGGGGCGACACTCCGCCTGGCTAATGTCTATGGCCCCGGACCGCCAAGCAGCAATTCGGATCGTGGGATACTGAACCTCATGGTACGACGCGCACTGACCGGCAAGGAGTTGACGGTCTACGGAACCGGCGACAGTCTCCGCGACTACGTTTTTGTTGAAGATGTCGCGAGAGCCTTTGTCGCTGTGGCAGAGAACATCGAGGACGTCAACGGTGGACACTATCTGATCGGCAGCGGGAAGGGCCATACGATTGCTGAGGCCATTCAGCTGGTGGCGGCTCGCGTTGCATCGAGGAGTGGTATCGAAGTACCCGTCGTCCACGTCGAGCCGCCCGAGACACTCTCGCCCATCGACACACGGAATTTTGTGGCCAGTACCGGGCTCATTCAGACCCGAACTGGATGGCAAGCCAAGGTGTGCCTGTCTGAAGGGATTGATCGCACAATTGAGTTCTACACGAAGGGCATGCGATGAGGGTACTGACTTATAGGCGGCGCAGGCTTTCTGGGATGCAGTCTGGTTCGGGCCTACGTGAAGACTCCCGGCACGCAAGTGACGGTCATCGATTCGCTTGATCCGCGTTGTAGTAACTCGATTCACTGTGTGTCGGTATCTCGGGAAGCACTCGAACCGCATAAATGCGGTCACTACGAACCCGCGAATGTCGATTGGATGTCTTTGACATTCGTCAACGGTGCCCGGCAGGTTCCGCGTTCGCAGATGTAGACCGTTGTGACGCCCGCTTGTGCGGTCTTGCCAGTAAGTAACGGCTTGATGGCAGCCGGCAGGTCATCGTCATTAACGTTGGCCGGCCGAAGTAACAGCAGCGCGTTCGGCAGAAAACGTCGGCGGATCGAACGGAGTATTTCTTCGGTCTCGGCCGGGCTGTTGCCTTCAACGATGACCACTTCGTGTGTGGGTCCGAGTAGGAAATCGACGGCAATGAGCGATTGCCCGGCGGATGTCGGAAACTGTGCCAGTTGTGCAGCCAGCAATTCCAACGTGCCGACGGCAACGTCTTCCAGGTCGGTCCGACCGCACAGCCGTCCCAGCCGCAACAGCGCGGTTGCCGCCATGCCGTTGCCCGAGGGGGTTGCGTTGTCCTGGCTGTCTTTGTTGCGGGCGACGAGTTGTTCGTGATCGGCCGACGTGTAGAAGAATCCGCCGGCATCCGCATCGTAAAAACGCTCAATCATACGATCAGCCAGCGCGATCGCTTCATCCAGATGACGCGTCTCAAATGTTGCCTGATACAGATCGATCAACCCGTCGATCAGGCAAGCATAGTCGTCCAGGTACGCATTGAACCGCGCCCGTCCATCTTTGAAGGCGTGCAGCAACCGACCTTCGTCGTCGCGCATCTGCTGCAGAATGAAATCGGCCGCGTCCCGTGCGGCATCGGCGTATTTCGCTTCATCCAGAATCTGCGCCGCCCGTGCCATCGCGGAAATCATCAGGCCATTCCACGAAACAAGCACCTTGTCGTCGCGCGCGGGCGCGATGCGCTGTTTACGAACATCGAACAGCTTACGGCGGCAGCGTTCAAGAATTCCTGACAGCTCGTCCTCGTCGAATTTCAACGCGGCGGATGCGTCGGCGTGCGGCTTCACGCGATTTAAGATGTTGTGACCTTCCCAGTTCCCTCCCGCAGAGACGTCGTAACACGCGCGAAATATCTGTTCGTCGTCCGGTTCAAGTTGCTCGCAGAGTTCCCGTTCCGACCACACAAAGAACTTGCCCTCTTCGCCCTCACTGTCGGCATCTTGTGTGCTGTAGAACCCGCCTTCCGGCTGCGTCATTTCGCGCAATACGTAGTCGAGTGTTTCACGGACGACGCGTTCGTAATCGGGATTGCCCGTTGCCTGAAACGAGTCCAGATAGGCCATTGTCAGCAGTGCGTTGTCGTACAACATCTTTTCGAAATGCGGCGCAAGCCAGCGTTCATCGACAGAGTAACGGTGGAACCCGCCACCCAGATGATCGTAAATGCCGCCGCGCGACATTTTGTCGAGCGTAAGATTGACGACGGCGAGCGCGTCTTCACTCCCAAATCGTTTCCAACAACGCAACAGCAGGCGGATATCCATCGGGTGGGGAAACTTGGGCGCACCGCCGAAGCCGCCATGTGTGCGGTCGGCCGTCTTGAGCAACTGCTGCATCGCCGCCGCCAGTTGGGGTTCGGCAATCGCCCCCGGTTCCCCTTGCGGGACACCCATTGCGATCACATGCTCGGTCAACTCGTCGGCACTTTGGAACACGTGGTCGCGTCCGTTGCTCCAGGCTTCGTTCACCTTCTGCAAAATGTCACCGAAGCCGGGCATCCCCATTCGGGAGACCGGAGGCCAGTAGGTGCCGCCATAGAATGGCTTCAAATCGGGTGTGAGAAAAACCGACATCGGCCAGCCACCGCGACCGGTGAGCGCCATCACGGCGTTCATGTAAATCTGATCGAGATCGGGCCGTTCCTCGCGATCGACCTTGATGTTGATGAAGTGGCGATTCATCAACTCGGCGATTTGTGCGTTCTCAAAACTCTCGTGTTCCATCACGTGGCACCAATGACACGCGCTGTAACCGATGGAGAGAAAAATCGGCCGTTCCTGCGCCCGCGCCGCTTCCAAAGCGACATCTCCCCACGGATACCAGTCAACGGGGTTCGATGCGTGCTGCAGGAGATAGGGACTGGTTTCGGTGCTGAGGAAGTTGGACATCTGTCGGAACTCAGTTGGCAGTTAAACTGTTGGAACGGAATCCGGTGACATATCGAATCGTAGGAGGCTGCAGGCGGCATCACAAGCGGCGTTTTTTGACTTCAATCGTTCTCAACGTCGGTTTTCGGCGAAAAATGACCGTGGTGAATGCTCGCGGAGTGATAGAATATCTAGTGATGAAGTACTTCACGCTGACAATATCGGAACGCACGAGGACGACACTGATGGCGGTCGTCGTCTGGCTGTGCGCAGTGCCGACGTTTTGCGCCGCAGCCGATGTGGACGAAGCACCGCAGGTGCGTGTGACGTTCACCGACGAGGATCGGCAATCGAAGACGGTTGATGGTCGAATTGTTGTCACCGCGCAGGATGGCGGAATTCTACTGCTGGGCCGCGACGGACGGCTGTGGAACATTACGCCCGAGAAACTTCAGAAACGGGAATTGACGGAGAAGAAGTTCAAGCCGATGTCGGAGGAGGAACTTGCTGGAGAGTTGAAGCAGGAATTCGGCGAGGGATTTGAAGTCGTGACGACGCGGCATTACACAATTTGCACGAATGCGGGACCGGCGTATGCGCGGTGGTGTGGCGCGCTGTTTGAACGACTGATGGGCGCGTTTCGCACGCACTGGAAAACCCGCATACTCGATTTGCACAATCCGGAATTGCCACTGGTGGCGATTGTGTTTTCTGATGCCGAACAGTTCGCCAAATTCGCAACGAAGGATGCCGGCCCGGCTGTCGCGAATGCGAAAGGCTATTATTCCATTCGCACGAACCGCATGGTGCTGTACGACTTGACCGCTGATGGAAAGAGCGACCGCGCAGTGACACCGGCAGCGGTCAATCGCAAGATCGCTGCGTCGCCCTTCAACGTGGCGACCGTAGTGCATGAGGCGACGCATCAGATCGCCTTCAATTGCGGCATGCACACGCGATACGCCGACAACCCGTTGTGGTTGAGTGAAGGGATGGCGATGTACTTCGAGACGCCCGATCTCAAAAGCCGAAACGGCTGGCGCACGGTGGGCAAGGTCAACGCCGTACGGCTGACCCGCTTTCACGATTATGTCCGCAAGCGCCGGCAAGCCAATGCACTGGTGTCGTTGCTGTCGAGCAACGGTCGCTTCGCCAACGCGGAGACGGCCGAAGACGCCTACGCGGAATCGTGGGCGCTAAATTATTTCCTCATCAAGACGCGCCGGAAACAGTACATCGATTACCTCAATCGTTTGTCCAAAAAGCCGGCGCTGATTTGGGACGAACCCGAAAGCAAAGTACAGGCGTTTCGGGCATCGTTTGGCGATGATCTTGAAGCGTTGGACCGGCGGTTTCTTCAATACGTCGGGCGTCTCGGTAAGCGGTAGTCGCCGGTATCAACGCAAAATCCGCGGACCGCTTCCCTTGATTGTCGCTGCAGCGTAGAATGGCGAACGCTTCACATTTGTTGCGTAGAACATCCATCAAACATCTGCTGAGCGAGAAGCGTTCATGAGACGTCACGCCATTTTATTTGTCCTGTTTGTCGGCCTGAGTGCGACTTTTCACGGCAACACGGCAAGTGCGCATTTTCTGTTCCTGCGAATCGGCACGCATGCCGAGGCGGGGCGATCGGCCGAAGTTTATTTCAGCGAATACGCCCACGCCGGCGACGCCCGTTTCATCGAGAAGATCAAGCCGACCAAGCTTGATCTTCAGGAAACTCCGGGGAAGTTTCAGCCGTTGGTGGTCAAACCGGGAACCGATCGGCTGCGCGCGTTTCTGCCGTCATCCGGTTCGGTTTCGGTCGGCGGTGAATTGGTTTATGGCGTCCTCAAACGCGACGTGTCATTTCTGTTGCGGTACCATCCGAAAGGAGTCGCCGGAACTCCGGACAAACTGAACGCCATGTCGCCCCGAAAAGGTGCACCGCTGGAAATTGTGGCGAGTTGGAGCGAAAAGGGCGTGACGCTGACGGCTCTGAGAAACGGCAAGCCGGTCCCCGGAGCAGTGTTCACAACGGTCGATTCCGATCTCGTCAACGAGGAACTGAAAGCCGACAAGAATGGTCATGTCACCTGGAAGCCCGATGCTGCCGGCCAGTATTGCGTTTACACACGGGCGACGACAAAGCAGGCTGGCGAACATAAGGGTAAGAGTTACACCGAAATTCGCGACTTCGCGACGCTCTGCTTCAATTGGCCGCTCGTTCGCTCCGGTGCCGATGAAAAAGCCGTTGCCCTGTTCGAGGCGGCAATTGCCAAACGGGCGGTTTGGCAGGACTTGCCCGGTTTCACCGCCGAGGTTGCCGGCAATGTTGACGGGCGAGGATTTGAAGGAACCGCGCGGGTCGATACTGACGGAGAATTAACCGTCGAGACTGATGATGAAGCCGGCACCGAATGGGTTGAAGATCAGTTGGGTTCGATCGTCCTGCATCGACAAGCGTCCGAGGGTTCACGGCCCAAACCGGTGCTGCGATTTGCCGACGACGATCTCGATCATCCGCTGGGGCGACTGTTGATTTTCGACGGTGGGCGGTTTGCCTCAAGCTACCGCGTGCGAGATGGCCACCTGAGCGTGGTCAATCGCAACATCGGCCCGATGAACATGACCATCACAGTCCTCGACAACAAGAAGAACGCCGAAGGGAAGTTCCTTCCGCATTCCTATGTCGTTCAATATTGGAACGCGAAAACCGGACGGCTGGTGCGAACCGAAACGGTTCAGGTTCGCTGGAGACGCGTTGGTGATTTTGATCTGCCGACAGAGCAAACGGTCACAACGGCATCGGAATCGGGGCTGACCGTTCGCACCATTCGATTGACGAATCTCAAACTGTTAACGAAATAGTGTCCCTGATTCTGCAACCTGGTTTTTCCACGGCCTCACACTCACGGCAAGTTCAATGAATAAAGAGCATCCCGCATTCCTCGATGAAACGGCCGGCGCAGCGCCGAATACGTCCAGCCGTTTGAGCGTCCAGGTTTACCTCGGGCCGCGAAGTTACGAGATTGATATCGTGACCGACGGTCTGGCGTCGTTGTCGGGACGGCTTGAGAATTGCAAGGAACGGCTGTCGGCACCCGGGGGACAAGTCTCGCGGAAAGCGATGATCATCACCGATGCCAATGTTGCGAAACTCTACGCCCACGTAGTGCGTCATAGTCTGGAAGATGACGGTTGGGACTGCCAAGTACACGAAGTGAAACCGGGCGAGCAATCGAAATGCCAGGCGAGTGTATCGGCAATTTACGATCAGCTCGTCGCATTTAAGGCAGATCGTTGCACGGTGATTGCCGCCGTTGGTGGCGGTGTTGTTGGCGATCTTGCGGGTTTTGCGGCGGCCACGTATGCCCGCGGCATCCCGTTCATTCAAGTTCCCACAACGCTGTTGGCACAGGTTGATAGTTCGGTCGGTGGGAAGGTCGGCATCAACCACCCCAGCGGCAAGAACCTCATCGGAGCGTTCCATCAACCGACCGGCGTATTTATCGATACGGCAACGCTCGACTCGTTGCCCAACCGAGACTACGTCAGCGGGTTGGGTGAAGTCATTAAGTATGGTGTCAGCCTCGACGAGCAGTTCTTCGAGTATTTGGAAGCCAACGTTGAGGGAATGCGCGAGCGCGCACCAGACGTGCTGCGCCATGTCGTTGCGCATTCCTGTCGATTGAAGGCCGATATTGTTGAAGCCGACGAGGAAGAACGGACAGGTAAGCGAGCCATTTTGAATTATGGTCATACGTTTGCCCATGCATTTGAAACGTTGTGTGGATACGGCACACTGCTCCACGGTGAAGCCGTTTCCATCGGCATGGTGTACGCCGCCCGGCTGGCGGAACGTCGTGGATTGATCGACTCGTCCGTAACGAAACGGCAATCAGATCTGCTGGAAGCGGTGGGGTTGCCGGTCAAACTCCCCAACGAATCGAACATTTCCACGATGGATATCATGGACCGGATGAAACTCGACAAGAAAACGGTGGCCGGTCAACTTCGTTTCGTGCTGCCGACGAAGCTCGGGTTTGCTGAAGTGTTCTCCGAAATTCCCGAAGAGGATGTCATTGCCGTGCTGGATGAATTGCCCGAGTGACGCCGGAGTTCTTTCCATAACGATGCACGTTTGGCTTTGAATATCGTGCCTGAATCAGCTGAGACAGAACGGCAACTGCTCGATGCGCTGCGATTGAATCTGGTACCGGGCATCGGTCCTCGGTTGCAACAATTGCTGGTCGCGCGGTTCGATTCCCCCGCTGGGGTATTTGCCGCTTCTTCATCCGAACTGTCGGCCGTTGATGGCATCGGGCCGAAACTTCTGTCGACGATTTCCGAGGCACGGCATAGCGATGACGCAGAACGGGAACTCGCCCGCTGCCGCGAACTCGGGGTCGAAATGCTCCATCTCGATTCGCCCGACTATCCGCCGATGCTTGCGGAAATTTGCGATGCGCCGAACGTGCTTTACTGCCGCGGCGATATTGTCGAGCAGGACCAGTTGGCGGTGGCGATTGTCGGGTCGCGGCGCTGCACGCTTTATGGGCGGCAGCAAGCCGAACGACTGGCCGGCGCGTTGGCGCGAGCGGGAATGACTGTCGTTAGTGGATTAGCGCGAGGGATCGATGCTGCCGCTCATCGCGGCGCGCTGAATGCTGGTGGGCGCACAATCGCAGTGGCGGCAACCGGTTTGGCGCAGGTCTATCCACCGGAACACGTCGAGCTTGCCGACGAAGTTTCCCGCCAAGGTGCCATCGTGACCGAATCGCCGCTGCACCGCGAGCCGATTCCGGGGCTGTTTCCGCAACGTAATCGCCTCATCAGTGGATTGTCGCTGGGAGTGATCGTCATCGAGGCTTCGCAGAAAAGCGGTTCGCTGCATACGGCGCGGCATGCAATGGAACAGGGACGTGAAGTGTTCGCGCTTCCGGGACGCATCGACAGCCTGGCCAGCATTGGTTCGCACAACCTCATTCGAGACGGTGCCACGCTGATTCGTGGCGTTGAAGACGTGTTGGATGAACTGGGACCGCTAACTCGCCCCGTGCAGACCGGCGTGAGTGAGGAAGTGCGCACACCGCGGGAGTTGACGCTGAACGATCAGGAACGGCACGTAATCAATCTCATTGGCAGCGAGCCAAGTCACCTCGACGAAGTGATGCGAAACACGAACCTCGATCCGTCCCGTGTGTTGGCGACGCTGACCGTTCTCGAAATGAAGAAACTGGTACGACGACTGCCCGGCGGGTATCTGGTCCGCGCATCGCATTAGCCGTCGAAGAGAACCGACTGGACGCTGTGGTGACGTAACCGATTTGAATCACAGTGGTTACGTCACGACTGAAGTCGCGTGGCTGAAATCAGGGGTTTCTGCTATCGTTCTGCCCCCATCCCCCCTTTCGTGTTGCATTTCCAGTGGCGATTGTTCAAGGAAGAACGTGACCATGCGGACCAATTCCCGACGGCGATCTGCCGCGACAAAGACTGTGTGGAGCCTTGCGTTTGTCGGTTTTTCCGGCTTTCTCGGCTGGTACATGGGATGGCTGCCGGTATCGGTCGAGTCTCCCGAAACGGGAAAACTGGCCGACAATTCGGATGAGCTTGGTCTTCCTGAAGGAGAGGAGTCGTTGCTCGATTCGTTCGGCATGGAAGGGAGCCAGCCCGATTTCGGCGAGGCGGACCCCGTTGCCTACAGATCTCAAACGGAACCGCCTGTGCGGGAAGGCGCGACGAATGATTCGCTGTTGTTTCCGTTGGACGAGACTGAGGCAAAGCAGGACGAACCCGATGTGACCAATCCACCGTTCGACCCGCCACCGTCGGTCGCAGTGAAGGGAGCAGATGCTCCCGATGTTCTCTTCCGCAAGCAACCGGAAACCACCTCATACGCGCGGCATGTGGCTCACGCAAATTCGGCCGAGGAAGCCTCTCCGTTCAACGTGGGCAAAACGCGATCTGCCGAAAGAAATCGCAACGTCGTGCAGATTGGCAGCGACCCGGCAACAAATGCAGCGTTGCCTCCTGAGGCGGTCAGCAAGATCGAGGAAATCGATGAGCTGCTTCGCACCGACCGCCAACTTGTGGCCCATCGCGAACTATCGACGTTGTATTGGGTCAAACCCGATTGGCGCCCCGCGATCAAAGATCGCATTGAGGAGACGGCGCAGTCCATCTACTTTTCCGATCTACGTCATTACATGCAACCTTACGTGATTCAACCGGGAGATCGGCTGCAGTCGATCGGCAAACAGTACAAAATTCCCTGGGAATATTTGGTACGGCTGAACCACATCGACCCGCGACGGATTCGACCCGGGCAAAAACTCAAAGTGATCAAAGGTCCGTTTGCGGCACGTCTCGACCTCAGTGAATTTGAACTGACGATACATGCCCACGGTTATTTCGTTCGCCGATTTCCGATTGGCATCGGCAAGGATGACAAGACTCCCATCGGGCGATTCAAGGTGCTGAGTAAACTGCCCAATCCCAAGTATTTCGGACCGGACGGCAACGTGATCGATGCCAATGACCCGCAAAATCCGTTGGGCGAGCGATGGATCGACATCGGCGACAGTTTCGGCATTCACGGAACGATCGATCCGCAATCAATCGGCCAGGCCAAATCGCGAGGCTGCATTCGGATGCTGAACAGCGACATCGAAATCGTCTACGATCTGCTCGGCGTCGGATCCGAAGTCATCATCCGCAAGTAATTTGATGTGACTGATGCAAAGCCCACGGGCCACGTCCCGTGGGACTTACCGGCACAGTCCCACCGCAGTACAATACCCCGCTGATACCCTCTCCATGTCGAAAGGCTCAGCGATGTATGACCGTGACGGACTGATTGAACTGTTCAAGCAGCGCGCCCTCAAATTCGGCGACTTCACACTCGTTTCCGGGAAAAAGTCGTCGTATTATCTCGACGGTAAGCAAATCACGCTGCACTCGACCGGCTTGCGACTGGTGAGCGAGGGGCTGCTGGAATTGCTCGAGGGTGTCGAATTCGACGCGATTGGCGGCATGGCAATTGGGGCCGATCCCATCATCGGCGGCGTATTGACAGTCGCGGCTGAACGCGGGCAGTCCCTCGACGGATTTCTCGTCCGAAAAGAGGCCAAAGGACACGGCACCAACAAGTACGTTGAAGGTCCGGTCGCGCCGACTGCGAAGGTGGTGATTATCGACGATGTCGTCACCACGGGCGGCAGTTCGTTACTCGCTGTTGATCGTGTTGTGGAATTCGGCTGCGAAGTCGTGCAGGTTGTCGGCATCTGCGATCGTCTGCAAGGCGGCGCCGCCAACTTCGCCGCCCGCGATCTGCCGTTCAAGAGTTTGTTGACGGTTGAGGATTTGGGTGTCGACGTGAGCCAGAACGCTGAGTGATCGTCGGTCTTAGCTGCGATCCAATGGATCGCAAAGTCTGTGGTGCATTGCATCGCAGCTGTTGTGTGCTTACCAGCGTTCGACGGGGCCATTGGGAACTTTGACCAAGGCCGTCGGAACCGACGTCTTGCGTTCGCCGTGTCGGAGACGAATCTGTTTCACGATCTCGTCGAATTCGCTCGTCGATTCAAAACGGCGGAGCCGATCTTCCAGCTCTTCCGGTATTCCAAGCCGCGAGCCATACCACCCTGCGAATTTACGAAACAGTACGCAACTGTAGATGCCTCGGTGTGCGAATATGGCGCGAAAGTGGTTCTGCAGGAAGTTGATTTTCTCGTCGACTGTCGGCTCGAACGGTTCGGTGTTGCCTTGAGTGAACCGTTCGATCCGCTTGAAGATCCAGGGGTCGATTAGCGCGCCGCGGCCGATGGCGACTGCAGCACAACCAGTAATGCGTCGCATCGCCAGTGCGTCCTTGGCCGTGCGGACGTCGCCGTTACCGACGACCGGAATCTCTTTGACCGCTTCGACGGTTTCGCGAATGGCGTCGAGATTGACTGTGCCGTGGAATCCCTGCTGTCGTGTCCGCCCATGTACGGTGATGGCTGCGGCACCGACCAATTCAAATTCGCGGGCCAGTGTTGGTGCGGAAATGGAATCGCGATCCCAGCCCAGACGAATCTTGACCGTCACGGGAACTTTTACCGCATCGACGACGCGGGCCACCGTGTCACGGGCGTTCTCGGCATTGCACATCAACCGTGCGCCACCCCCCTGACTGTTCACCTTGGCCATCGGGCAGCCCATGTTGATATCGATGCATTCGAATCCGGCGCGTTCGAGGTGCTTCGCGGCGCGCACGAGTTCGTCGGTGTGTCCACTGAAAATCTGCACCGACAACGGCCGGTCATCCGGTGAAGTGGCAATCAACTCGCGCGATCTCTTCGACCCGGCAAGCAATTGTGATGCCAGAACCAGATCGGTTGTCGCCAGCCCCAATCCGCCGAGATTGCGAATGACGGTCCGAAACGGGAGTTGCGTGTACCCTGCCAACGGTGCGAGGAAGTAACGCGTTGGGAGTACGCGTCCGCCAATGGTGATTTGCGGATCATCGACGAGAGACGCCTGCGATTGAAGCGACGCCGGGAGACCGCCATTTTCAATTGTTGATTGCGGCGACATCGATCCCCAATTCACTCATTGCGCTCAATAACTCTCGCAGTGGCAATCCCACGACATTATTGACACTGCCTTCGACGGCCGCAATGAAGACGCCGCCGGCTCCCTGCAAAGCGTAGCCACCCGCTTTACCTTGCGACTCACCGGTCGCCAGATACCATTCGATTCGCGACTCGGTTTGTGCATCGACATCGTGAAATGTTACTCGCGAAGTCACCACGCGTTCAACTCGCCGGCCGGCAGGAGTCGCCACACAAATCGCGGTGGCTGCGGTGTGTGTTCGGCCCAGGTAGTACCGATGAAACCAGTCGCGAACGACATCACACCACGTGTCATCTTCCGGCGGTTGACCGAGTACGCGGAGCCGCCCGTTCTCTTCGGAAACGACAATGATCGTGTCGGCGGTCAGCACGGCTGCAGACTGTTCGTCGATCTCGATTTCAGATTGTGCTTTGAGTTGCGCAAGGACATCGTCGCATTTGGTGTGCGCAATCTCTGCCAGCCGACTTTCGATGGACGGCCAGTCGTCGAGGCCATCGAATCCAGATTCCTGCCGGGATTTGGGCGGCAGTACACGAATGGAATCTGCCGGTATGAGCAGCTGCAGCAACTCAAGACGCCGCGGTGAGCGGGAGCCGAGGACAACGGTTGTGGGACAGGAACGCATACAGCCAAAGTATGTCGAACCGGCCACTGCACACAAGGCTGCGTGCGCGTCGTCCAAAAAAAACAGACGCAGATCCCGGTGTGGGATGACAGCGTCTGTTGCTTGTCGAATTGTCTGTTCCGGATTTACGAGGACGTAAGAGACCCGGGGGAGAAATTCTCCCCCGGGACGGAACCTCACGTTCTCAAAACTGCCAAGAACGATTTTCCGGAATTGCGTTTTTGGCTTCGACGGAAACCGTCGATTTGTTGCCTCTTTGAACTAGTTGCAGCACTTCTTGCGGAAGAGACCGCCAACCAGGTCATCGACGCCACCGAACAGGTCGTCCAGCAAACCATGCTTGGCGCAAGGATCACAGCATTTCGGCGGTTTCGGAGCGCAGCAAACGGGTTTCGGAGCGCAGCACACCGGCTTCGGAGCGCAGCACTTCGGGGCGGGCTTGCAGCAAACGGGCTTCGGGGCGCAGCAAACGGGTTTGGGCTTGCAACAAACGGGCTTGGGCTTGCAGCAAACGGGCTTCGGGGCACAGCAACGGGGTGCTGGCTTGCAGCATGTTGGCTTGGGAGCGCAACATTTGGGGGCCGGTGCACAGCATCCGCCACCATTCACATTCAGAATGTCCATGCCGTCGAACAGGTCGAGCAAACCAGCATCAGCCGAACTGGTGCTAGCGCAACAGACCATGAGCACAGCAGTTAAAGTGAACCATTTCATTACGGGCTTCTCCTCGATTCATTTCGAGATTACGTGAGGAACTCCTGATGTATGCTCGGGCTGTTGCCCGTGATGTCCAACAAGGGAGTCCAATGCTCACACTAACAATGTGGGTAACACCAATCGTTTTTTCGGCATTGTGCTTCACGAATCACCGCCTAAAATGCCCATGTCGGCTCGAAGTCAGAAACATGGGTCGGGTACTTCCGGCTGTAACAATTTTGCGGACGGTTTTTGCAACGGGCCGGGTTGGCTGTGGATAATTTACTTCGAGTTTGCGGGTTATGCGGATTATGCGGATCGCTGGTGATGCTGATCCGTGGACGCATCGCACTGAAACATACAACTCTGAGTATGGCAGCCAGTTGGGGCATTGTTTCGATTCTCATTTGGGCAGCCTGCTGGGCGTCCGACGGTGTACTGCCAACGATGAACGAGGGGCTGGCCGACCGATTGTGGTACGCGGCAGCCGTGCTGGCTCTTTGTCCCGCGATGTCGGTGCTCGGAGCGCGGCGACCGACGACGCGCGTTTGGCAGTGGTTTGTTGTGCTGCCGATGATTCTCGTTCTGGCGTCGCCGTTGGCCGTTTCCTGGCGAGAACTGAATGATCCATCCCGCCTGCAACTGGAAGCACCCGTTTTGGTCGGCTTTGGGTTGGTGCTGGTGATGAGCGCCGGCAATTACGTCGGCACGCGGTTCACGTTATCCGCTGTTCTTTTTACGATCGCGGTCGCGCTATTGGTTGCGACGCTTGCCGAAGCCGTTCCCAATCAACTTGTGCAGCCTTACAGTCTGCGCCTCTGGGCAACGGTCGTGTTGTCGGCAGCAATCCTCTTCGGGCGTCGGTCAGCAAGAACAGAGTCGAGGCGCACATCGACCGCGGCCATGAAGCTCGGGACATTCGAGTCCCGACTTGAAGGGGCCGACAAATTGTGGGCCGACTTTCGCAACACGTTTGGAATTGTCTGGGCCCGGCGGATTCAAGATCGTATCAATTCCGTGGCTGCTAAAGAGGTGTGGCCCGCGCGGCTCGAATCGCAGGGATTCGTTTGGCACGAAACGGACGATTCGCCATCAGACGAACGCATTGAAGAAGCGGCCGGTCGAATTGAGCACACCTTGCGGTGGTTGCTGCGCCGATTCTGCGATCCAGAGTGGATTAACGAGCGACTGGGTACGGCGGTTGAGAATGTTGAGTCAGCCTCAGATTGTTAATGTCTCCTCCTAAAGCCCTCGGGCTGCGCCCCGAGGGATCCAAACAACTCGGCATCCGCCATTGGCCAACACTGCTGTAACGGGTAATGTGAATACAGTTTATCCGCGTGTTCTGTAATAGTGCCTGCTGACGACGATTTGATGACAGACGATCCCGATAAGTTGCAGTCGTTGCACCAGCGACTGACCGGTTCGATGAAGCTGGTTGAGACGACGCGCGAGTTGGCCGGCCTGCACGATCTGGACGAGATCTTGCGTTCGGTGACCCGTGGTGCGTGCGACGCCCTTGATTGCGCGCGGGCGAGCCTGTTTGTCTTCGACAAATCGACCGACGAATTGTACACCCGCGTCGCCATCGATCTTGAAATTGAAGAGATTCGCACTTCAATCGATAGCGGCATTGTGGGCTGGGTTGCCCGCCGACGAAAAGTTGCCAACATCCCCGATCCGTCGGCGGATGCCCGCTGGATTTCGAGCGTCGATCGCGCGACCGGGTTTGTCACCCGCAATATTCTGGCGGCTCCGGTCATCTCACAGCACGGCGAACAGTTGGTTGGTGTTCTGCAGGCAATCAACAAACGAAACGGAGCCTTCCACGAATTCGACGAAGAACTGCTGCAGGCATTCGCATCGCATGCGGCCACTGCGTTGGAACGGGCCGACCTGTTGGAAGAGACCCGCCGCACACAGGCGCTGGAAGTCGAAATCGGGATGGCCCGCGACATCCAGACGTCTTTTCTGCCGGCCGATATGCCCGAGATTCCCGAATATGAACTGGCCGTCTGGTGGCAACCGGCCGAAGCGGTGGGGGGCGACTATTACGATCTGGTGTCGCTGCCCGATGGACGTCTCGGTTTCATCACGGCCGACGTCAGCGGTCACGGGGTCGCTGCGAGTCTAATAATGGCATCGGTACGGGCGATGCTGCACGTCTTGGCGCGGACGACTTCCGACCCGTCGCAGATTCTCTCTTTGGTGGGCGAATCGATTGCGGCCGATTTGCACTTCGGTCGGTTTATCACATTTCTCATCGTCGCCTTGGATCCGGTTCGGCACGAACTCATGTTTGCCAACGCCGGACATGGACCGGCATTTCACTTTCAGCGAGAGCAGCAGGAGTTCTGCAATCTGGTATCCACGTCGCTGCCGTTCGGTTTCAGCGATGAGTTTCCCTCTTCCGAAAGCCAGTCGCTCAACATGCAGGTGGGCGATTTGCTGGTGCTGGGTACCGATGGTGTGATTGAGGTGAGAGACGAACGAGGCGCGATATTTGGCACCGATCGGTTGAAAGCGTTGATTCTCGAAAACCGCCGTCTCCCCGCTCCCGAGTTGTTGAAGCGGGTGAAATCCGCCGTCGTGGAGTTTCATTCCGACAAATTCCCTGCCGACGACGTAACGCTGATGATTCTGGAGCGAAAGCTTGGTTGATTGCATTCAGCGGAATCGATACAGGCGGCACAGCCCAAGAAAACGGTAAACTCTGCGCCGATACCGCCGTTGCGTCGAGATTGACGGCCGATCGATATTGCTACTGCTCCAATTTGGTTTACGGTGGAATTGTAAACGTTCTGCTGAATCAAACATTGGCGCTGTGGACTGTGAAGCAGCCTTAGACTTTGGGAACCGACGGGAGACAATGCACGTGTCAACATCCAAGACCAAGACCGAAGAGACGAAAGCCGAAGTGAAGAACGCACCCGCCGCAAAGAACGACAAGCAGTCGAATCCGCGCAGCGATGTGAATGTCGAACGAAGTGAAACCGGCGCCACACAGCCGGCAGCACGGCCGATTACGACCATCGACGACTCCAACGTGATGGCCTGTTACGCGAATATGTGTCGCGTTTCCAGCACACCGGAAGAGTTGATTCTCGATCTCGGCCTGAATCCCAATCCCTACGCACAGACCGACACAACGGTTGAAGTGTCACAGCGGATTATCATGAACCACTTCACCGCCAAGCGTCTGCTGGCTGCCTTGTCGGCAACAATCCAACGACACGAGCAGGCATTCGGCGTGTTGGAAATCGACGTCAACAAACGCGTTCGCAAGAACTAATGCCGCTTCAATTTCGGATCGGCGGATTGGGTGCCAGTGGCACCCGTTCGACTGAACGATGAATTCTGTCACACGAAACGATCAGCCCGGCTTCCCCAGGGAAGCCGGGTTTCTTTTTATTACAAAGGCTCTCAACGGGCATATTGAAAAGGAAACCCGAAGCAAAAACGGGACTGAAAGGTGCGACTAACACCCTCCAATCCCTGACCACAAATCCTTGAATAGAGCAAGGAGTGATGGCTGTGAACAATTTTCATCGGGATCAAGTTTCAGGGCAAGGCCGGGCGGTTTCTGTTGGCGAAGCAAGTGTGATGTTGGGTGTGTCACCTCAGACTGTGAGGAACTGGATCGAGTTAGGAGTGTTGAAGGCCTCTCGTACTTTCGGTATGCATCGTCGTGTGTGTGTGCGTTCAATTCGACGGTGGAATGGAGAAGACGAAGAACCGCAAGAAGAAAGACTGACGGTCTGTTACGCGCGAGTTAGCACTCAAACACAAAAAAAAGAAGGCAACCTCGACCGACAATCAGAACGGCTCATTGAGTTTTGCACTTCTGAATTTCAGATTGGCCGAGATGAAATCCTGTTACTTTCGGAGAATGGTTCAGGCTTAAATGAATCGAGAAGGAGCTATTTGAAACTGATCGACTTGATCTTGGCTGGGAAGGTCGGTTGTGTGGTGGTCGAACACAAAGACCGATTGGCGAGATATGGAGTGCGGCTTTTTGAGTTGTTGTGCGAGAGAATGAATGTTGATCTCGTTGTGACGAATGCGAAAGAGGACGCATCTCACGAAGATGATCTTACGGCGGACCTGATGTCAATAATTGTCGTGTACAGTTCAAGAATTTACGGTAGGCGGGGTGGCGAATCAAAAAGGATGGTCATAAGCGAGGACGTACGGTCTCGCATTCTGGATCTCTACAACCAAGGTCTAACCCAAGACCATATCGTTACGTTAATCCAACGTGAAGATTACCGTTGTCCCAAGACTCAAAAACGGTACTCAATTCACGCCGTAAGAACGAGTCTGATGGAGCATAAAAAACTCAAGCGGATTCTTCCCGGCACTGATAACCCCATTCGGAAATTCATTGCGGAGCGATGTGAGCAAACGGCAGAAGGAAAATGTTACTCACGTCCATTTTTCAACCAATATTGTTCATGGGCGAAATCGAACAATCTCCCAACTCCATCCAACCACTCCCTCTCTAATGGAGTGAAGAGAATCGGATTTCAAATCCGGAGGAATGGTTCAGGCTATTCATATTTTCTGGGCCTGAAACTCAAAGGGAATGACAGAGCATCAAGATCACATCTTGGGTAGGCTCTCTCTCTGAAAATTCGCCCCTTCAATATTTTTCCTTGCCAGTTCTTGTGGACCCAAGTGTCTCGTTCTGTTCCAAAATAAGTTCTGTAGGAATTGACACGCGGGTCTCTTTTTCTTTACGGAACACAGCGAACTGCAGCAACCATATGCCCGCCGACTCGCGCTCGCCTGAACAATGCCGATCACATAATTCCGGCCACGATTCCGCTGAAAAAACGTTTGGTTCCGCTGCCGGTCTTCAACAACAACGCACCGTCACGATCAACGCCTCGGCAGACGCCGACCACTTGGCGGTCGTTGACGTCGAGGATGACGGTCTGCCCCCGCAACACGCAGAATTGACGCCACCGTGTACGCAGGTCGTCGCGCGGAACAGAGAGCCGCTGCAGGTTCTGTTCGATCTGTCCAAGCAGCCGAATGAGGACGTTGGGGAGAGCGAACGACTGCCCCGCTGCATCGATCAGCGACGTCGCGACGGCGCGCACGGGATCGGGAGCTGCGGACAACGAATTGTTAACATTCAGGCCCACGCCGATCACCAGCCGGTTTGACGGTGCGGCCCGTGCCTCGATCAGTATGCCGCAGGACTTGCGGCCGTCCAGCAACACATCGTTCGGCCATTTCAAGCCGACATGAACACCTGACAGCAATTCCGACAACGTCTCGCACACGGCCAGTCCAACCGTCAGCGAAGCCTTGGGACGATTCACCGGCGTCAACGAAAACCGATCACAGTCAACGACCAACGAAAACGTCAAAGACCCCTCAGCCGACCACCACTGGTTCTCGCCGCGCCCACGGCCCCGTGTTTGGCTTTCTGCAAGAACCACCACGGGACACTCGCAGTCCGGCTGATCGGCCAACTCCAGTCCGCGATCGTTGGTCGAGCCAAGTGTCTGATGAAACTCGACTTTCCGAACGAATGTTTCCTCGACAATTCGATCAAAATCGAATTCAGCCGTGACACGCATTTCGGAAGGCGGCGTGGAACAGTCCGATTCCGCGGCAGCGGGCGGATCAGCGTCTCGCTCTTCATTCGGCATGACGCGTCCCGCACTCCAAAACTCAATACTCCCGCCGCTCGCGCGACGAGGGGATGTCCATTGCCTTACGGTATTTTGTGACAGTGCGGCGGGCAAGCTGGTAGCCCTCTTTCGCAAGCCGATCAACCAGTGCGTCGTCGCTGAGAGGACACTGCTTGTCCTCTTTTTCGACGATTTCCTTGAGTTTCAGGCGAATAATTCCCCAGGCAACTTCGCTTCCATCTGCGGCCGTCGTTCCCCCGCCGAAAAACCGCTTCAGCGGAAACAGCCCGCGGGGAGTCTGAATCCATTTATCGTCCACCGCACGGGAAACCGTCGTCACATGCACGCCGACATCGTCGGCAATCTGCTGCATTTTCAGCGGAACGATTTGCTCCGGTCCCTTGTCGAGAAAACAGGTTTGATGATCGACAATTGCCTGGGCGACTCGCCGCAAGGTGTTTTGCCTTTGCTCAATCGACTCGATCAGCCATTTGGCCGATTCGATTTTCTTCTTGATATATTCCTTCGTTTGCGCGTCCGGATTGCTGCTGAATAACTGTTGATATTTTCTGCTGATCCGTAATTGCGGGACGTATTCGTCTTCCAGCGTGACGATGTAGCTGCCGTCATCTTTTTGCGTCACCGACAAGTCCGGGGTAACGTTTTGCACCGGCCGGTCTTCAAAACCCCGCCCAGGCAGCGGCTCCAAATTGTGCAGTTCCTCGTTCGCCTGCTTGATCGTGTCGAGATCGTATCCCGTTTTTCTCTGAATGATCGGCAAGCGATTCTTGGCGAGGTCTTCCAAGTGCGAAGTGATCAATGTGACAAGAACGTCGCGGTAAGGCGTTTCCGGCGTGAGTTGCAACAGCAGGCACTCTTTCAGATCGCGGGCGCCAACACCCGGCGGATCGCATTTCTGCAGTAGCAACAACGCCAGTTGTGCTCGCTCGAATTCGATGGGCCGGCCATAAACCTGAACGATTTCAGCGAGTGACCCCTGCAAACGCCCATTGTGATCGAGATTCTGAATCAGGTACTCGCCGAACTGGCGAACATCGGGTTCGCAGTTGAAAAAGGCGAACTGTTCCAGCAGGTATTCGTGCAGCGATTGCGGCCGCGCTTCGGCGTTGGACATTGTATCGTTGTGGCGATCACCGTCCTCCGACATCCGATTGGACGACACCCGCGAACCGGCCGACAGATTGTCTTCCGGCCATTCCGATGATATCTCCATCAGCCGTTCAAAATCGGCTTCGTTGTTGTGTTCGGAATCGACGACAAGCTCGCGTTCCTCGACTTCGACGGGTTGCGATTCCTCGCCGTTCCGCTCGGCTTCGCCGTTCGAGTCGGCAGCGGATTCGTCGGCTTCACCGGCGTCGGCCGCGCCTTTCTCCAAGAGAACGTTCTCTTCCAATTCCTGCTCGATGCGTTCCTGCAGTGCCATTACCGGCAGTTGGAGAATCTCCATCGACTGGATCATGCGCGGAGAGAGCGTCATCATCTGCTTCTGCTGCAGATGCATTCCGACGTTCATATGCATGATTCAGGTGCCTCGATCCAGGTGATCGCGAAATGCGATCTCAATTCTTCCTAAAACTCCCGCCGGCCCCGCAATGCGTCGGCCAGCATGTCCTTGTTAGCAAACTCTAGCACACTCCCGGCGGCAATCCCGCGTGCCAACCGCGTGATGGAAACATTTTCATCGGCAAGCAGGTTCGATATGTACAATGCCGTACCATCTCCCTCCAAAGTTGGATTTGTCGCAAGCACCACCTCGCGAACTCCTTCATCGCGCACACGCCGCACAAGCGCTCTGAGCGTTAGATCCTCCGGGCCGACCCCTTCAAGCGGTGAAATCCGTCCCTGCAAGACGTGATACAACCCTTGAAAAACGCCCGCCGCCTCAAGTGATGTGACGTCGCGAGGCTGCTCGACCACGCAGAGCGTTTGTCGCTCGCGACGTGGGTCGGAACAAATGCCGCACTGTTCACTTTCGGTCAGGTTGAAGCAGTGCGGGCAGGGATGCACTGCCGCCTTCACTTCGCGAATCGCGTCGGCTAACTCAAACGCTTCGGCCTTATTGCACGACAAAATGTGATGGCTGAGCCGTTCGGCCGTCTTGCGACCGATTCCGGGCAAGCGGCCGAATTGATCAACCAGATGGCCGACAGCTTCGCCGTAAGGATGTGTTGTCTTGGGAAATTGTTTCGCTGCCATCGTTCTCAAACGAATCCTTCGAGCACCGCCACCAATTGCGACGTGTATTGCGAATCTCAGGTCGCCGTGTTGTCGGCACCCATTTCGCCAAGTCCCATTTTCGACAACGCGTCGTTCAAGCCGGGAATGTTCATCTCGCCGGTCATTTTGCCCATTTCCTCGGCCGCTGCCTCTTTGGCTTTATCCAGCGACTGATTCACGGCGGCAACCAACAGATCTTCCAGCATCTCTCGATCGCCCGAATCGAGCAGTGATTGCTCGACCTGGATGGTCTGAACCTTCTGATCGGCAGTCGCCTGAACTTTGACCATCCCTCCGCCAGCCGATCCCTCGACGCGGATCTTACAGAGATTGTCCCGCATGTCGCCCATTCGCTCCTGCATCTGTTGCGCCTGTCGCATCATTTCAGGAGCCTGCTTGAGGAGCGACGCCATATTGCCCAGATTTCCGAACATATTGATTTATTCCTTCCAGAGCCTCATCACTGCCATTGAAATAAGCGACCGTGTTGAAAACGGGACCGACCCATTTTCTTCAACTCCGGTTACCTCGACGTTGAATTTCCATCAACTTTAACGACTGTCGCCTCGAAAACGGCGACGGCCTGCTGCACAAATGGATCATCGATCACATCGGTGTTGGAAGCCGGCTTTTCTTCGATCTTTTCCGGCGATTCCGGCTCTTCTTCTGGTAGATTTTCGCTAATTTGACAGACAATCTGCGGAGTCTGGCCGGTCAGTTGAGAGATAATTTCGCTCAATCGACCACTGACTTCCGGTCGCTCGCAGAACTGTCTGCTGAAACTATAGCTCGCGGGGAACATTAAATCCAGATGATTTGGCCCAGAAATTGCTACCCCGGATGTCGCCTGAACGTGAGTCCGAATCGCATCACTAGCAATATTCAGCACTTGCGCCCACAACTGCGACTCATTCCCTGCCCGAAATTCTATTGTGGGCGGCGTTTTTTCCGACTTGGAACTCGGTTCGACGGCTGCTGGGGAGTCATCTCTCGTTTTTTTTTGAGCAGCAGATGGTGCTGAAGCAGCCTCGGTTTTCACCCGCTTGGTCGCCTGTGCGGCTCCTGCCGATGGGTCTGCTGATCGCCCGGAACCCGGTCCGCTGGAATTGGGGCCGAGACTATTTCCGGACCGCAATTCCTCAATCGCCGCTCGAAGATCGTCCAGTTCAGAGAGCATGGCGATGCGAACGAGCCCCAATTCGGCCAACGCCCGGGAATGGCTCGCGCGAAACATTCGCGATTTCGTCTCAGCCAGAATCTGCAGTGCGGCCAAAATGGTCGCCAGCCCCCATGCTTTCGCCTGCCGTTCGAGGTTTGGGCGGCTTTCGTCGGCGACTCCCATTAACGTGACGCTGTTGGCCTCCGAGGCGATGATCATCAGATCGCGAACGAAGTGAATCAACTGGTTGATCAACTCGTCCAGTTGCACCCCTTCCACCAACGCCGCATCCAATTCGGTGAGCAACGAATCGCGGCGGCGTTCAATCAACGCATCGACGAGCGAAACCAGCCTTTCGTCCGCGGCCGTCCCGAACAATCGATGCACGTCGGCCGCGGTGATTTTTTCGCCGCCGAAAGCAAACAGTTGATCGAGCAGCGATTGGCTGTCGCGCATGGAACCCGCTGCCCGGCGGGCAACAAGTTCCAAAGCAGCCGGTTCGATATCGATTTGTTCGGCCTCAGCAATCTGACTGAGCCGCCCCACAATGTTCGCCGTGGCAATTGTGGTTAAATCAAACCGCTGGCAGCGCGAAAGGATTGTCTCGGGAACTTTGTTCGGTTCGGTTGTGCAGAAGACGAACTTGACGTTGGGCGGCGGCTCTTCAAGCGTCTTCAACAACGCATTGAAGGCTTCCTTCGTCAGCATGTGAACTTCGTCGATTATGTACAGTTTGTACTGCGAGCGCATCGACTTGATGTTCACGTTCGAGCGGAGCGTGCGAATGTCGTCGATGCCGCGATTCGAGGCACCGTCGATCTCCATCACGTCCATATCTGTCCCGGCGGCTATTGCCTGGCAGATTTCACATTCGTGACAGGGGACGGCATCTTCGGCATTTGGACAGTTGAGTGCCTTGCCGAGAATCCGCGCCATCGATGTCTTGCCAACGCCGCGAGCACCGGTGAATAAATACGCGTGTGCGACACGGCCGGAACGGATGGCGTTCTGAAGGGCCTGCGCGACGTGCTGCTGTCCCACGACATCGGCGAAAGTCTGCGGACGAAATCGCCTCGCCAGCACGGTGTAGTGTCCGGAGTCAGCCGACATGCTTTTCTCGCATTCGATTTGTGACGAATTTACGGCTGTGACCAACCATTGCCCCGGATCATCAGAGCCTGAAGCGCAAGCGAAGGGTGATTCCAGAAACCTCCTTCGCTTGCGCTTCAGGCTCCTATCGGCGATCTTTTGCGTCGCATCGGACTTAAATCCACCAACGCAGGGGTTTGCGACTCAAGTAGCCCGATTCACATCGCGCAGCGAAACGCGGAGACCGCAACGCTATCTCCGCATGCACCTGAGGGTTAGCAGTTAGGGCTGCTTCGGTTAGGATCTGACCCGGTTCCCACGTCCTCACCACAATTGGAGATAGCGTTTCGCCCTCCGCTTTCACGTGCATTATCGGGGCGAACCGGCGGACGTCAAGTGAGTGGAACCGGAATGAAATCAGACAGCCGATTTATCGGGTCGAATAGCAACGGAAAGTACTGCCCGCCCAACGGTTGACCGGCCGGAATCGCAGCCGTTCCCTCCAGCAGCGGTTCGTCGGAATCCGAGCAGACGCCGTCTCTTACGACGTTGAGTACGGTCGCCCTGCGGGGACGATCGGTCCGATTTTCAAACGAGCCGTGAATCATCAGCGGATGGTGAAACGAACATTCGCCCGCCTTGAGTTCAATGGGAATTGGCTGCTGAAACGTTTCCCACTGATCGTCGGTGAGCGTCTGGTGGATCGCTTCCATGTCTCCGGCCAGCCCGGTAATTGGGAGCAAATCCCAGCGGTGGCTGCCCGGCACGTAATGCATGCAGCCATTCGCCGCATCGCTGTCATCCAGGCCAATCCAACAGGTCAGGTGGGCCATCGGAAGCGTTCGCGTCCAGTAGGAATAATCCTGATGCCAGGCCACGACTCCGCCGTGATGTGCCGGCTTGCAAAAGAGTTGATCGTGCCAGAACCGCACCGCGCCGCCCAGCAACTGACTGGCGGGAACCGTAAACGCCGGATTCCAAAGCAGATCGTGAAACCCCGGCCTAAGCCGCCATGCTCCCAATGCATGGAACAGAACATTGTCGGGGTCTTGCGATTCGTTGGTGTGATACTCGTACCACAGATCGCTTCCCGCATGATTCGGATTCGCGAATCCCGCCAACTCGTCCCGCAACGCGGCGACCTGTTGATCACTCAGAACGCGAACACCGTGCAGGTACCCATGCTCGTGATAAAAACTCACCTGCTCGGCGCTCAGCCGAAACGATTCGCAGTCTTCCGTCGATGGCGAGCAGCGAAACAAATCGCCAACCGGTTTGTGATCCGTGGCAAGATCGGTCGGGGGCATGTGCATTTTTGAATTCGGCAGACCGACCTTACACATTCCCGGGCTTTGGGAATCAGGCATTGAAAACTGAAATACGCAACGACGCGCTACTTCGGTGGCTTGCGACCAGCGGCCTTGCGCAAGAGGCTCTGTGTGTACGCGTCGTACGCTTCACGGAATTCGGCCGGCACGGGTTTACGCCGTGGGGCAACGCCGCCGGAAGATCGATCGCGGTCGGAACGTCCCTGACGGAGTTTGTAACCTTTCAAGAATTCTTGAATCTGTTGTTTCTGAGCTTCCGTCTTCGGCGTCTCGTCGGCACCCGGCTGCTTGACCGTGCGCTTCATTCGTTCCAGATATCTGCGCAGGTCGTCCTTGGTCCAGCCGAATTCATCGAGCAACTTCTGATCGGTCTTGCCGTCGTCGAGTTCATCCTGCAGTCGCTTCAACACCAAATTGGCCGCCTTGCGGTTGTATTCGAGGTTGGCCTTTTCTTCTTCGGCTATGTCGCCTGAATTCTCGCCGGATTTTCCCGACGGACCTTGTTTCGCGTCGCCTCGGGCTTTGCCGCCGCCGCCTTTGGAATCGCTACCAGGCTTGGCGGCACCACCACCTTTACCGGGTTTGGCCTCGCCCGGCTTTCCTTCACCCGCTTTTCCGTCGCCACTCTCTTTGCCTGGTTTTCCGGAGTCGTCACCCGGTTTGCCTTCGCCCGACTTGCCCTTGCCGTCGGTCTTTTTCTTCCCTTCGCCGCGTTCCTCGCCCGGTTTTCCCGACTTGGACAGATCGGCCTGCTCTTCCATACCCGGCTTCTTCGTTGAATCACCGGGCCCAGGTTTGTTGCCGCCCTTTTTACCCTGATCGCTCGGTTTGCCGCTGCCCTCTTCGCCGCCGTCTTTTGGTTTTTCTGAAGACTGCCCTTTATCCCGCCCCTTGCCTATCAACTCTTCATTATCCGTTTTGGTCTGCTCATCCTGTTTCGCGGCTGGGCGATTGGGATCAGTTTCTTTCGGCTTGGTCGGCCGTGTATCGGGGTCACCGTCTTTCGGTTTCTGTTCACCCTTTTTTGTCTTGGGAGCAGGTTTGGCTTTGTCCGGATTCTTGCTGCCGGTGCCTTTTCCCTCTTCTCGCTTGGGATCTCCCTTTGGCTCGTCTTTGCTCGGTCGCGTTGCCGGCTTTTCGCCCGGCTTGCGGTCGAGTTTGTTCTTTGCCTTTGTGGGGTTGGCGTCCGGGTCGTTATCGGCGGATGCAGGGCCTTTTTCGTCGCCGCCGGCCTTCTTGCGTTGGGCATCTTTCGAATCGTCGGCCGGCTTTTCGGTTCCGTCGAGCGGCTTTTCTGTCTTGTTGGCATTGTCCGGTCCGGGCTTCGTCTTCTCGTTGCCGTCGCCCGGCTGATTCTTCTTGGGGGAATCGTCATCCGCCGCGGAGGGCTTGCCCTTTGAATCTCCTTTGTCGTCTCCACCCTTCTTGTCGTCTCCACCACCCTCGCTGCCGGAATCGCTCGGTTTCTTGCCCTCTTTCGGTACCTTACCGTCTTCGGGCTTTTTGCCATCGCCGGTTTTCTCTGCGCCGTCGGGTTGCTTTCCTTCACCCGGCTTCTGCTCATCTTTCGGCTGGTCGCCGGGCTTCGGGTTTTCGCCCTTCTTGCCTTCGCCTTCCTGGTCTTTCATCGGCGATTTGTCGTCGGGCCGTTCTTCGCCCGGCTTGTTCGGATCGGGTTGCTTCCCGTTTTCGTCCGGCTTCTTATTGCCGTTCTTGTCCTGCTGTTTGTTCTTGTCGTTGCTCTTCTGCTCTTCTTCTTGCTTTTTGCGTTGCTGTTCGAGCAATCGGCGCAGTGCTTCGGAATCGTCGTCGCCTTCGGTATCGAGCGGTCGCTGCTCATTCCTGTTCTCGCCCGGTTCGTCTGGCGGGTTCTTGTTTCCTGCATCTTTCGGCTTGGTTCCGGCGTCTCCCGATTTTTTGCCGTCAGGAGTATCCTTCGGCTTTCCTTCGTCGGGCTTGGGTTCGTTGCCGCCGTCCTTTGGGTCCTGGCCTTCTTCAGCCGCATTCTCCTGTTTGTTTTCGTCGCTGGCGTCCTGCGG
>CAUZOL010000058.1:0-27227 GCA_963581435.1 Planctomycetota bacterium | reverse complement strand
CCCAGCGCCAGCACGAACCCCTCGTGTTCAATGTCATCTTCCACCCACACCAACGCGTCGCCCCCTTCGTGTGAATGCGGATGCCCGGCCGCTGGTTGTTCCACCGCCGCTTGATCTCCCGTCCCATCGTCTGTCGGCGGGTCACTCTCACCGCACCCACCAACGAACGCAGCGACGAGAATAAGCAGCACGGTCATCGGCAGTGTGAAACGCATGGGGGTTTTCCTTAACCAACAGGACGCATGGTCGCCGCCGCCGTGAACCAAGCGGGCGACACGTAACTACCGGTGGATTGTATGTTGCCTCACCTGTCGATCAAAGAGCGAACTCGATTTGTGCAGCGACAAATGCGTTGGGGTGGCGTTACCAAGGACGTCCGACAACGGCAACTTCGATCCAAGGTGATACTGGATCATCGGTCGCTATGCGAAACGGCATCCGGACGTCTTCGTTTGGTGAGGAAGATCGGAATCGCAATGCGACAGAAATATTTCCGGTTTTTCCGGGGGCAATCGTTTGCACGTCAAAATCAATATACGTGCCGGGGCATGGCGACGTATATGGCTTAATACGCAAATGACGGTGACCGATATTTTTGAAACGGAACGTGGCATATTGTGTCGTCCCTTTCGCAACTGGTCCGACATCGACGGTGGGATTCTGCGCAACAACAATCGGCGTGGAATACCAACGGACGAACCCAAAGCAACATCCGAGAACCACAACGAAAATGAGCGAGAAAGATATGGCGACTTGCGGCTTCCATCGCATGGGATTCGTCCGCCCAATAAAACTCTTGATTGCACAGTGTCACAACGAGAGAGCGTTCCTGGGCATTATCGCACAGGCCGCCGTGATTTACAGAAAAATTATCGAACAAACCGAAACGCGAAACAATCATCGCACTCGCGGAGCGTTGCCCCGCCGCTAAACGGCAACACCAGCATCTACGCCTCCAGCGGCCCATGCATGACCACAATTCACCCACTCACCGTGCGCTGCCGACGTGCTTCGTAGAGCAGAATGCCGGCAGCGACGGCGGCGTTGAGTGACTCGACGTGGCCGAATTGGGGGATGGAGACGCGCTCGTCCGAGAGTTCGAGCAGCGCCTCGTTCACGCCGGTCCCTTCGTTGCCGATGATGAGGGCTGTTGCTTGCGTCCAGTCGTAATCGACACACGCGATTGCCGCCCCGCCGGTGGCGGCAACAATGCGAACGCCGTTGCCTTGCAGTTTCGCAACGACGCCGGCCAGATTATCCGCCTGCACAATGCGGATGTGATTGACCGCACCGACGGACGTGCGGGCGACGAGACTGGTGACGCCAACCTGACCCGTCTCGCCGATGAAAACCGCATCGGCGGCCATCACGTCGGCCGATCGCAATATCGCGCCGAAATTGTACGGGTCCTGAATCGAATCGAGAACAACATACAACGGCGACTCGGAAGCGTCGGCCAAAACGTCTTCAACCTGTTCGTAAGGAAACGGGGCCATCTTCGCCAGAAAACCCTGATGCTCTCCCGAACGGCAACGGTTGGTGAGTTCGTCGGGCGTTTCGACGATCACCGGCACATCGAGATCGGCCGCCGTTTCTCGCGATGTTTGTATCACATCACTCGGCAGCGTGTCACTCAACCGCAATTCGTGAATGTGCCAACGACCGGCGCGCAGCGTTTCCCCGACGGCATTCTTCCCCCAGATCCAACACTTCTGGTGGTTGCCGAGCAGTTCCTGCTTTCCCTTGCCCCGCCGATATCGTTCAACCATGTGCTTGTGCTTCAAATCTCATTGTCTGATTCCCATTACCTGTTTATTCTCCCGGCGAAGCGAGATTGAAACAAGAGAGGGGTAGAGGGACAAAGTGACAGAGCCACAAAGGCCGCCAAAGCAATCCCTTTGCCACTTTGCTCCTTCCAAAGCATACGTGATCGTACGCACTTTGCCAGTTTTGGTTGATTCTCACGGCGTTGGCAATCACAATCGTTGTTTCAATCCGTAATGAAAACCCACCGATGAAAGCGCGGGACCAACGGCACCTCTGTTACCAGATTAGCCGACTCGCCTCGTTGCTTCGATCTACATCCCACTGTACCGGCACTCAATGACCTTGCGTGACATTGAGCTTCTTTACCACGGAGTCACGGAGCTTTCTATTTTCATCGGTCGCCGCGTTTGTCTTCGCCTGGATTCTTGATTCTTTTCTCCGTGTCTCTGTATCTCCGTGGTTTAATTCAACGTGATACTTGGTTCGGCCAGTTTTTTCATCCCTCAGTTTCATCCTCTAGTTTCGGCGGCAGCACATTGGCTCGACAGGCACCCATCTACAGCAAGGACAAGGACCGCGACGGACTGCGCAGGGCGTCGCGTTTCAATGCCCAGATGATGGATCACATCCGCCCCTATTTGCAGCCCGGTGTGACGACGGGCGAAATCGATCGGCTGGTTTACGGCTACACCATGGAGCACGGCCACACGCCGGCCTGCTTGGGTTACCAGGGATATCCCAAGAGCATTTGCACCAGCATCAACGAAGTCGTTTGCCACGGCATCCCCGGCGATCGAAGGCTCAAAGACGGCGACATCGTCAACGTCGATCTGACGACCGTCGTCAACGGCTGGTACGGCGACTCGTCGGAAACATTCCTCATCGGCGAGGTCTCCGACGAAGCGCGTCGACTGGTGCAGGTCACCTTCGATGCCATGTGGGTCGGCATTCACAGCATCAAACCCAACGGCCGCGTGATCGACATCGGCCAGGCGATTTACAAATTCGCCCGTCCGCACGGTCTGGAAGTCGTCCGCGAATACCAGGGGCACGGCATCGGCCGCGAGTTTCACCAGGAACCGGGTGTGCCGCATTACCCCACGCCCAAAAGCGCCCGCGACATTGTGAAGCCGGGCGTGTGTTTCACCATCGAGCCGATGCTCAATCTGGGCGTGTGGCGAACGGTGAAGGACAAAGCCGACGGCTGGACGGTCCGCACCACCGACGGCAAACTCTCGGCCCAGTTTGAACACACCATCCTAATGACCGACACCGGCCCCGAAGTCCTCACGCTGACCGAAACCGGTCCGCAAGAGGGACATCGGTTTTAGCGCGATTCGCCGTGTAGGGTTTGACTTGCGGGCCGCGAAACCGCAAGCGAAGGTGCGTCCGATTGAGTTGATCGCTGATGTCGTCCGGCCTTGGTCAGGCCAACTCAGGCGGTTGCCGGCGCGTTGGCGAGTTCCGCGAGCCTTGCCAACGTCTCGTCGGAAATCGAAGGAGTCCCGTATCCGAATACTGCACCTGCGTTTTGAATGTCCGCCACACAGGCATCGATGAAAGCAGCGGGGCTTTCGGGCGTGGCGTCGAACGCCTCGGCGAGGAATGTCGAGAGTGTCTCCCATCTTTCCTCACTGGGATCGCCCAACAATTCCGCCACCAGATTGCCGGCGCGAACCGCACGGGAGACGAGATTCTGATCTGGCATGTGCGAATGGTGCCCTAACACCGCTTCATCCACCCACGGCGGAAATTCCCAGCTCCGCAGAAGTTGAGATCCCAGTTCCGCGTGGGTGAATCCAAACATTTGCTCTTCGGCGTTTGTGAGTTCGTCGCTGTGAAAGCAGGACTTATAGAGTTCGACATAGGGCTCCCCCGCGTCTTGGGCAAAGACCAGCAGCCCCAAGTCTGCGAGCAGTCCGGCGGTATACGCGTCGTCAAAGTGTTTTCGATCATGAAGTGTCGCAATCCGCGACGCTCCGGAAGCGATCAACGACGCCCGGAGCCAGTAGTCGGCGAACAGCTTTTCGGCCGGCCCCTTTGCCAGCGTGTCCACCAGTGCGAACGTCACCACGAACATCCGCAACGAACGCTGTCCGATGATCGAGGCGGCGTGTTTGATGCTGGCGACCTGGCGTGACAGTCCATAATGTGACGAATTGACCACGCGCAGAATCTTAGCGGCCAGAGCGGGGTCGTGTTCGAGACAGCTGACCACTTCCTGCATGTCAAAATCGGCCGTTTTGGTCAACGACATGATTTTCCGGGCGACCGTCGGCGATGACTGCAAACTTGTCGTTCGTTCAATCATCGACTGGACTGCGTTGGCTTTGTCGCTTGCATTCATGATTGAGTCCGTTAGGGCATACATGTCTGGGCGTGCAGTTCGACCTGGTTCGGAGCCAGGTCACCTTGGAGCCTCCTATTACTTACGCCAAGCTTTCGAGCCTGTCGCTGACAAATGTGAAAACGCCGCAGGGTTGGCTCAACTTGAAGGACAATTCGGACGAAAATGCCGATTTGGGGAATTCGTGAGTTCTTGCAACAAAATCATGAGCTATGTTTGTCATGCGCCAGGAGAATTCCCAAAACGTTTTTCTGGTACGTGTGTTTGAATTGGATGGATGTCATTGCTTATAGGCAACTCTTGAGATGCCAGTTCTTCCAACCGGTAATGACCTGAAACGACTTCCGCTTCGCGGGCTGATTGCTTACTCCGCTCGAAGCGCGCTGCGCGTCCAGCCGTTGTTTTGGGTTGACGAGGAACATCCCGAGGCCCAGGAGTGCTGCGCGGCAGTTGACAATGCCATACGCATGGCGCTCGACTTTGCCGACGGTAAGGAGATCGCCCCTGACAAGGCCGCCGACATCGAAGACGCGGCAGCCCGCGCCGTTGTCGTCGCCTGCGACGAGAAATCGTCAGATCGGCGAGCCGCATTCAGTTCCAACGCCGCGTACGCCGCCATCAATGCCGTCACCGCTGCGATAGCTTCCAGATCGGCCGGCAGCCGCCGATCCAACGATGCCATGCGGGCGGTGATGGCTTCGGTAACGACCGTTGATTCTGCGGTCGCGGCCGACCCCGCCATTCGCCACGCGGTGATCTCGGACTTCAAACGGCTCAGTCGCATGTCTCTGGGAAGTTTTCCCAATTTCGGCAAGCCAGTGGGGCCGACCGGTAAAGGAGTTCTCGGACCGGTCAATCCGTCGCGACAGAAGACGCAACCATTGCCGAAACCTGAAGCGGAAGCAAGCGATGATCTCAGCAAGGAGCTGCAGGAAACGAAACCGCTGCGCGAGGCACTCCAAGCGGACCGTGCGGACCCTGAAGAACAGCGCCGGCTTGTAGCGGACCCGGAATCCAAACTCGCTACCGAACGTGCCGAACTCGAGCGGCTGCGGGAACAGATTGTCGAATGTGCCAACAAAATCAAAATAGAACGAGAACAACTCCAACTTGAATGCGACCGACTCACACTGGAACGCGTGTCGCTGGAACGGGCCCAGTCCGATTTCAGCGAGCAACAAGCGGCGTTTGACGAGGACCGTCGGCAATTCGAGGCGAACAACGCGGCTGCCCAGTTTTTTTCGTGAACATTGACGACGAGGCCGCCAACCTGAACTGCTGTTTTCGCGGAGTGAGTTGGCGTCCGTTCGAGAACTCTGTCACTTCCCTGACATTCGTCCGTCGGGCCGAAGGCAGCTGTTTCAATCGATGTCCGACTGTCGTTCATTTCTAAGAACCTCCGTCAGTTCCTCGAACCGTTTATCGAGGCGTTGGTGGGAGATTTTTGCGTTGATTTTGTCGCTGAGGGCGTGGGACATTTCCAGGAAACTGTCGGCGGCGCGGTCCTCGTTGAGTTCGTGGGCGGTTAGTTCGGCAAGCGCTTCTTGCCTGAGACCGGTCAATTCATCCAACAGCGTTTGTAGAGGTTCGAGGTCGGATGAACCGTCGTGCTGATCGAGGTCGAGTTGCTTGCGTTCGATTTCGAGGATCGTGCGAATGTATTGGTCGAGCCGATGTTCTTTGCCGCGGATGCGATATTTCCGATACCATCGCAGCAAAAGAAATCCGGCAATGAAGAATGACACAACAAACGATCGGATTCCCTCAGTCGCTTCGACGAATTCGGTATCCAGCAGCGGTCGCAGGTGCGGGTCGAAGACGTCGGCAGTTGCCGCGTGGGGCGTAAACTCCGGCTTGTCGCGCGCGAACTCATGTCCTCCGGCGAACAATTCGGTCAATCCTTGATGTTTCTCGAATCGTTTACTGAGAACGATGTCGGTCACTTCTCTTACCAATCCGTCCGGCGTGTCGCTGCGGGTCAGCAGTTGCGCTCGCAGTGTGATGGTAGGAATGTCCTGCTGCGGGACGGTGGGGGCGTGTGACCGGTACAAGCCGGCCGGAATCACATGAGGCGATACGGCGAGGCGGCGCACCGCAAGGACGTCGGCATGCGGTATCTCCAGCAGCCGACACTGTCGTTCGGCAAGCAGACGCTCAAGAACCGGAGCACGGATTCCAGCGGTAATGAACGCGGCATCGAGTGACCCGTCTTGTAGGCCTTTCTCGATATCAAGGTAGTCGAATCGACACACTTCGATGTCCTTCTCTTTCAGACCGAAGTGTTCGAGCAAGACTCGACTCGTCGCATAATCGCCGGACTTCGGCTGTCCGATTGCCACATTGCGACCGCGAAGATCACTGGGGCCATTGATGCCGCTGTCGTTGCGAACGATAAAGTGAACGACTTCGGAATAGGCGTTCGACACGAACGCTATCTCATCGTGTTTGGCCGTCGGCCCACTTTTCAGAATGGACTCGGAGTCGGTTTGGTAGAGCGCAAAATCGACAGCCCCGCTTTGCAGCAACTGCAGGTTTTCCAGCGATCCTTCCGTCTCTTTCAGCGTAACGGTCATGCCGGGATTCCGACGGAGCAACTCGGCCTTCAGCGCTTTGCCGAATTCTCGATATCTGCCGTCGGGTGGTCCCGTTGCCACGGTGACCTCGACCGGTAGCGCCGTCAGTTGGACGTACAGAAAATGGACGCCGAACGGTACCAACGCCAATACGATGGCCGCAGCCACTCGAATCAGCTTCTTGCGCATGGTTGTTGCCCTCCTGCAAACGCCCTGTGTCGCGGCAATCGTCAAACTGCCCGTTACTCGAAAGCCAGGTGTTATGTAGAACGACAATCGGGTGAAGTTGGTTCATTTCCGGCCGCCGAATCCAGCTGCTGCCGAGTATAACGGAACATCGCGAAGAGGCGACACGTTGCTCAGAATAGCGACGTGGGCGCACAAAAACACGGCGTTCGCATGCGATGGCATAGCAAACGCCGGTTATGGCAAATTGCGAAAATCGAATCGGTCAAAACGCACCGAGAACGTCGCCGTCGTTTCGCTGTCCCAGGTTTTGCCAGGTGACACGGTTGATATTTTCGCTAATGCTGCGAACCGAACCGTCCATCAGCAGCGAATGGACCATGCCGACGTGGAAGCTTCTGGACGTGACCGCTGCATAGGTGGGGCCGGTGCAGGATTTCTCTTCACGGCAACTCGTATAATCGACATCGTAGGTGGTGTCGCCATCAACGTGCGGCACAAAGGTGTTTGGGCCGTATGTTGTGGTGCATCCGGTCTGGTGCACGCGGCCGTCCACGCCTTCAGTGTGTCCCGAATTTATTTTGAACGACCCGCCCAGCGCGCTGATGCCGCCTTCCGGGGGCGGTACCGCCCCTGCAGCACCACCGTCGCGCAAATACGGCGTGAAAGCCTTAACCTCGGAGAAGGCGAGCGTATTGGAGACACCGTCGGTGAAGTCTCGCATGCGGAACGAGGTGTTTGGTGCGAAGGCACCGTTACCCGTCTGTCCGGTCGAATTATTCCAGACGTGCCAGGTACCGCCGTTGAATCCGTAATTGATTGGGTAATGCGTGATTGCGCCGTCGGGTCGTGCTTGGTCATTGACCTCGCTGGGGCAAAGGTAAATGGGGATGCGTTGGGCGGCGATGTTGGCGTTGACAGGGTCGGAGTATCCAAGAGAAAGGTTGGCCTGATTATAAAGGTTGGCCTGATCGACGAACGGCAGAATGCGGGTGTGGACCGACCATTCACCGCCGGTGTTGGGAATTCCATCGACAACGAAACTGGGCGGGAAAGCTGAGTACGTCCCGTGGTAATTATGCAGAGCCAGACCGATCTGCTTAAGGTTGTTCTTGCAGCTGGCGCGGCGTGCCGCTTCACGTGCCTGCTGAACAGCGGGCAGCAGCAGGGCGATGAGAATCGCGATGATCGCGATCACCACCAGCAACTCAATCAGAGTGAACGCGCGGCGTCTGGGGCGGGCTAATGATCGATGCATTTGAGGTCATCCTTCATCGACGGTGTGAGCAAATGTGTGGGGCGGCTTCAATGTCAGGAGCCGTGTGGGGTTGGAAGTTGGTCAGCTTCGGGCCGGAGGGCCACATCAAGTTGTCGGAAACGCTTAATTCATGAACCGCATTCAGCCGGCAGCAGTTAGTTGAGACTGAGTCTCAATATCAGTATATGTTAGCGGGCGATTAGAGACGGTACAAGCGCAATAGCAGCAATTTCAGGTCACTTTTTGAAATTGCCTGTTAAGCCATAAGGCGACAAGGCCATGCGACAAGAATCGCATTTCCCTGAGACTCGATTGCAATTCACCGAGAGTGGCCGTTGCAAAGGCAGTCGAAAGGGGATGACATCGCGGAACGCCGGGGACGGCGTTCGCTCGATTTCGCCCTTCATTCGTTTTTCTGCAACGCTCGAAAACTCCCGAATCGATCGCGAATGGCCGCAGATGAAGACAGCATCGCGTTTTGGGCAGTTCCACCGAAGATTACCGTCCGACAAACAGCCCGCGGCAGCGCAACAAAAAAGCCCGCACAGCGTCAAGTGACGTTGTGCGGGCGGGGCGAGAAACGGAGCCGTTGTTGACAAGCGGTGATCCGTGAAGGTCGCTACGATCAGTCTAATGAAGTTCTGTCATAACCCTCTGTTGGCTCACAACACCCTTGGTATTCAAGCGCAGGGTTCGCCCACAACCGGGTTTTGACGGAGCCTCATGTCATCGATTAGCGGAACAGGTTCAGTGCCGTGTCATCCTGATCCTTTGGTGCGGGCGGCGGATTTTCCGTTTCTGCGGGAGAGTCGGCGGCCTTCGGAATCGGTCGCAAAGCTGGAGTGGCCCCGTACACTGGCTGGCCGTATGCGCCAAATCCGCATTGGTTCGTTTGGCATTCGCGCCGATGCCAGTTGCCCGGCCAGGGAACGGGGGGCGTCATGTTCGAGTTGGGACGCCAAAACGGGACGCCCTGGTAGTAGTAGCCGAGCTGGGTCGTGTCAGTTGGCGAGTAGACCATCGGATAGTAGTTCTTCCCCGCAGGAGCATAGCCTGCTCCCTGCTGCCCGTTCCAAGCGTTTGGCCAATACCGCTGGTAAAGTACCGGCAGGCGATTGATGGGCCGTTTGACAGGTCGTCCCCAACCGTGGTCGGGAGAGTTGGAGCAGAGGCAGTGTGACTTCAACAGGTTACACAGGCTGCAGCGACCTTGTCCGCAGGAATTGCAACCATTGCCTCCGCAGTTCTGACACCCCGCGTGTCCGTAGCTGATGTGCGATGCCGACGTCGGAAACGCTTCTGTTTGAACCGAGGCCGTTGCGCCGTTGGGGGAGTCGCTGATCCGGACGATACCCGGTTCGCCAGCGGAGACACTTTCGGCCGACGCGGCAAAAAGCCCGGCGACGGCAATGGCCGCCAACATGATCTGTTTATTTTTTCGCATAGCGCTGGTCCTGATTGATGTCGCGATTGTCGAGTCAACGATTCGACACAGTTCGAGCGGCGAGACAACGTCCCGCGTACCTCCGGCCTGGCATCGCAATCGGTTGATCCCCCGTTTGGAACGGGGCAGGGGTTTAGAACGGAGCAGGGGTGGAAATTGGTGTGAGACGGCTGGAAGGAATCCCGTGTCCGTAGTTGTATGTGTGCCTGACATTCGGCGCCAGCGGCACTGCCATTGGAACACCGTATCCTTGGGCCGCATACACCCGGCCGTCGCGCTGGTCAAAGTGGTTTGGATTTGCCGAGTAAAGCAAGTTGTAGTGTCCCTTCGGTGCACAGCCCTGCCCACAGCATCCGTCCGGCATGAAGTAGCCAAACAGGCAACGTTTGCATTTGTGTTCAAAGGCGAAGTACCTGTCGAGGAGGTGATCGACTTTGTCTAACCCCCGTCCGACAGAATTCCCGCCACACGAGCCATCCGAGCAGCCCTGCTCGCAAGAGTTACATTTCTGACCAGAGTTGCATTTCTGACCAGAGTCACACTGCTGACCAGAGTCGCACTGCTGACAAGAAGCTTCCTGCTGACAAGAAGAGCAATCCTGGCCAGACCATGCCGGTTGACATGAGGAGCGACCACTTCCAAATGCGGGTGACGCTAACCAATTATTCGTCGCCGTTATGAAACGGCTCGAGGGCGTGGGCGGTTTCGAACAGCAGCGCTGCGCATCGACCTGCTGGCCTCTGGTCAGCGACGTTTGTCGAACCTGCCGACTTGGTGAATACGAGCGCCGTGGTCGGTCGCTGATCCGCACAATACCCACTGCTGCAGGCGACTGCGCGAACAAGCTCGCCGTCATCAGACAGGCTGCCAAGCCGCTCATCAATCTCGTTCCAACGCGTTTCCAACAATAAGTTTGCATGGGTACTTTCCCGAAAAGCGAATCGACGAACGAATCGCAGCTACCAAAAATGAGTTCAGTATTAAGGAGGCTTCCGACCTCACAGTAATTTCGGCTAACGCGATCGCATACTTCCGCTTGGCGGGAAGAACGCTTTGAAGAAGCTGATGCGGGACTTGTACTTGACGCTGACCTCGGTTCCCTGGAGCTTCCAATGCTCGTTCGACCAGACGCCCAGCGGAGTCACAAACCAGTCACCTTGAACTCTGTACGAAAACGGGCCGTACATGGCACGGTAAGTGTGCGGATACAGCATCTCGTGCGGCGCGAAAGCCTGGTTGGAAATCACTGTTCCGCCTACCTGGTGGGGAATGTTCGGCTGCGGCGAGGAATACAACGGCGCGTTCAAGTACGGGTATTGTTGCCGCTGCGGTGTATGCGCATACGATCCCGGTTGCGGGGGTACGTTGTCGTAATGTGTGTATTGGTGCCGGTGAAGCCCGTGATGCCCTGGTTGATAAGGAATCGGGTAGAGAGCCATGTTGACCGGAGCGCGCTGCGGAGCCGGCCCGTAGGCCACACCGCCCGGCTGCTGCGCGTTCGACGCGGCTTGCAACCCAGCCAACAACAGCGTTGTCGCCACAATTACGCTCAATTGAATCCGTTTCATCGTGTTCCCTCCGTGGTTTGTTTCTCACCCCAAACCAGCATGCAGGTATTTCGGTATTCCTACTGACGGTGGGCGATCCACCATCTGTGGTGTATGTCGCCATATCAATTTGACCCGCCCCAGAGCAGGTGCCCACAGCATTTTTGCCGGAGCAATTCAACCACGTCACCGCGACGTGCCGTAGTAGAAGTTCGGTCGGTATCGATCAGGGCGATGAATCAATCTTTCCCTCTCGTGACGATTCTCGCTGCTTTCCCGAACGAGTTGCTGCTGCAAACGTTACAGGTCTTACAGACTGTCCGATGACTGCTAGAACAGCTACAATCGGCCGAATCGATTGGTCTTGAAAAACCGTGAGAATCCTTAAGACTTAACACCCGCTGAAATGTGGAAGAATCCTCAGGCATCAGGAATCGGACGGCAGAAATCAAAGGCCAGAAACCCTCTGCCCTGCCTGATCTCTGACCTTCGGATTTCTGATCTCTGAAATGGCCGACAGGAGATAGACTTGGCCGGTAATCGAAAACGAACACCCGGAAAACGTGGCAAGAACGGCAGTTCCGATGACGCAAACGGGGCTGACTCGAACGATCGCATCGAATATGTCTCCATCAGTCAGGAGACCCGCCGCCGGTATTTGAATTACGCAATGTCGGTCGTCACCTCCCGGGCGCTGCCGGATGTCCGCGACGGCCTGAAACCGGTCCAGCGGCGGATTATGTACGTCATGTACCACGGGCTGCATCTCACCGCCGACAGCAGACGCCGCAAATCGATGAAAGTTTGTGGCGACACCACCGGCGACTTCCATCCGCACGGCGAAGGCGCGGTTTACGAAACGCTTGTTCGGATGGCACAGGACTTCACGCTGCGCTGCCCCCTCGTCGATGGACAGGGCAATTTCGGTTCGTTACTCGGACTGCCTCACGCGGCCGCTCGATATACCGAAGTCAAATTGACGGCGATTGCCGAAGAGTTGATGAGCGAGTTACGGTATGAAACCGTCGATACGCGTCCGACGTACGACGGTTCCAAAACCGAACCGGTGGTACTGCCGGCCCGTTACCCCAACCTGCTGGTGAACGGCACGCAGGGAATTGCCGTCGGCATGGCGACCAACATTCCACCCCACAATCTGGGGGAAGTAATAGACGCCTGCGTGCATCTCATCAAGGACCGCAACGCAACCGTTGCCCAATTGATGAAGTTCATCAAAGGCCCCGATTTTCCGCTCGGTGGCCGCGTCGTCACTGATAAGCGTTCGCTCACCGCGACGTACAAAGAAGGCCGGGGTTCGATCAAGGCTCGCGCAGAGTGGAAGATCGACAGGCAGCATCGCAAGAACGCTCCGCACGCCATCGTCATCTATTCCGTCCCCTACGGCGTCTCGACCGGGCCGTTGATCTCGGAGTTGGGTGACGTCGCCGAAGGGACGGAATTGCCTCAACTGATCGCAGTCGGAGACGAGACCGACTCCAAACACGGGCTACGAATTGTGCTGGAATTGAAGCCCGACGCCGACCCGGATGCCGTGATGGCGTACCTCTATAAACGCACTGCGCTGGAACAGAATTTCGCGTACAACGCCACTTGCCTTATTCCCGATGAGCGCGGCAACGTCGTTCCGGCCCGTGTCAGTCTGGTCGAGATGTTGCTGCATTTTCTCGACTTCCGCTTTCAAACGGTGCGGAGAAGATTCGAATTCCAGTTGCGGCAACTCGAACGGCGAATTCACATTCTCAAGGGATTCGCCATCATCTTCAAGGGGCTGGATAAGGCCCTCCGCATTATTCGCAACAGTTCAGGCAAGCAAGATGCCGCCGCGAAACTGATGAAAGCGTTTCCCCTCGACGAGGAGCAGACGTACGCAATTCTGGAGCTGCAGCTTTACCGAATATCGAAGCTGGAAATCGACCAGATCACAAAGGAACTGCGGGAGAAGCGGGCAAAAGCAAAAGAGATTCGTACGATTCTCAATTCCGACCGGCGGTTGTGGAGCTTTGTGCGAAATGAGTTGAAGGAGATCGCCGAGAAGTTTGCCGACAAACGACGCACCGCCATCGGCTCATCGGGCGAGATCGTCGAGTTCGACGCACAAACATACATTGTGCGTGAAAATACGAACGTCGTCGTCACCCGCGATGGTTGGGTCAAACGCGTCGGCCGATTGCAAAAGGTGAAAAGTACCCGCGTCCGCGAAGGCGACAGCGTACTCGATGTGGTTCCGGGGAACACGCTCGAACACGTCGCCATTTTTTCCAGTGACGGCGTGGCCTATACCCTGCCGATCAAGCAGATTCCCGCTTCGACCGGTTACGGCGATCCCCTCTCGAAACACGTGCGGTTTGGGGACGGCGTGCAGATGGTTGCCGCGATTTCGACCGATGCCCGCTTCACGGCAGAAGACAAGAAAGTTCGCCGCCAGCCAACGCCCGCCCCCTATCTGCTCATCGCCACCGAGCAGGGACAGGTCATGCGACTTTCTTTCAGCCCATTCCGTCTGCCGTCCACTAAAGTGGGCCGTAAGTTCTGCCGACTTCGCAAAGGGGATCGCGTGGTGTTCGCCGAAATGATCACCGACGCCGACAGCATGTTTCTGGCAACGAAGAACGCCCGCGTGTTGCACTTCATGATTGAAGACGTGCCGATCCTGGCATCGGCGGGCATCGGCGTCAAAGGAATCAAACTGGAAAAGGACGACCGCGTTCTCAGCGCCGTGCAACTGGCACGCGTCAGCGATTGCCTGCGGGTCATCAACACCAACGGCAAACAGTTGAACTTCGGACAGATGAAGTACGAAGTGACGTCGCGCGGCGGCAAAGGCATAAAAACCAACCAACGCAGCGGCTTCGAGACGATCATTCACCCACCGATTCAGCTCATCGACTGGGCCGAGATTGAAGATGAATAAAACACGCTTGCGGTTTCGCAGTTCCGTAATCGCCAGCCGATTTTGAGCCGCTAAACCGCAAGCATTTATTGAAATATTATCAACAACGATCACAATCGAAATATGGCAACAAAAACGAAACGTCAGGCCAAATCGCCGAAGGCCGCATCGAACAAATCGACCGGGAGTTACACCGGCGCCGATATCGAAGTTCTCGAAGGCTTGGAGGCGGTTCGTCGCCGGCCGGCGATGTATATCGGCGCGACCGACAATCGCGGCCTGCATCATCTGCTGTGGGAAATTCTCGACAACTCCGTCGATGAGTTTCTGGCCAACGAAGCCGACCGTATCGTCGTCACGCTGCACAAGGATGGAAAATCGCTGACGGTCCAGGATAACGGCCGCGGCATTCCCGTCGATAAGCATCCGAAGATGAAGAAATCGGCGTTGGAAGTCATCATGACGACCCTGCATGCCGGCGGAAAATTCTCGAACAAGAACTATGCCCGCAGCGGCGGATTGCACGGCGTTGGCTCGTCGGTCGTCAACGCGCTTTCGACAGAAATGGTTGTCACCGTTCATCGTGACGGCCACGAATGGGTCCAGCGATACAAACGGGGCAAGCCGACAACACCGGTCAAGAAAGTGAAGCCATTTCGTGGCCGCGGCACGCGAATTCTGTTTCGGCCCGACGATTCAATCTTTCGCCGCGTGCAGTTCAATTCCGACACGATTCGCCAGCATCTGGAAGACATTTCCTACATTCACGGCGGGTTGAAGATTGTTTTTCACGACGAGACCAGGAAAGAGACAACGGAGTTCTCGCATCCCGAAGGAATTTCTGCGTTCCTCGAAAAGTTGATCGGCGACGAAAAGAAGCAGCCGATTCACGAACAGATGTTTGCAACCGACAAGGATGACCGGCAGGTGAAGATCGAAGTCGTGCTGCGTTGGACCGAGGCAACCGACGAGGAAATACGCAGTTACGTCAACGGCATTCGTACCCATGCCGGCGGCACACACGAGGGCGGCTTGCGGACGGGAATCGCCAAGGCGGTCAAAAATTACATCGACGTTCACGACATCAAACACAAAGGCATCTCAATCTCGGCGGATGATATTCGCGAGGGTGTGGTGGCGGTGCTATCGGTCTTTCACGCCGACCCCATGTTTCAGGGGCAGACCAAAGAAAAACTGAACAACCCGGAAATGACCAGCCAAGTCGATGGATTGGTTCGCCCCGCGCTGGAGACGTGGCTGAATAACAATCCCTCGATTGCCGATGCCGTCATCGGCCGCATTGTTCTGGCCGCGCGTGCTCGCGAAGCAAGCCGGCAAGCCCAAAGCGAAGTGCGCCGCAAGACCCCCGGTTCGCGCAAGAACAACCTGCCGGGTAAGTTGGTCGATTGCCGCTCGAACGATCCGGGCAAGTCGGAACTGTTCATCGTCGAAGGCGATTCGGCCGGCGGAACGGCAGTCCTCGGCCGCAACAGCCTAACGCAAGCTGTCCTGCCGTTGAAAGGGAAAATCCTCAACACCGAATCGCTTGCGATCCCGAAGATTCTCGGCAATCAGGAAATCAAAGCGCTGGTGGAAACGTTGGGAACCGGCATCGGACCGCAGTTCGACATTCGCCAACTGCGGTACGACCGTATTATCCTGTTGATGGATGCCGACAGCGACGGATACCACATCAGCACGCTGCTGCTCACGTTTTTCTTTCGGCACATGATCGACCTGGTTCGCCAGGGGAAGGTCTACATCGGCCAGCCGCCGTTGTATAAAATCACGGTCGGCACCACCGTGCATTATGCGCAGGATGATGCGCACCGCGAAGAAATTCTCTCGTCGCTGCCGACCAATCGCAAAGCAGAAATTGATCGTTTCAAAGGTCTCGGCGAAATGAACGCCGACCAGTTGAAGCAGACGACACTCGATCCCAGCACGCGAACTCTGGTGCGGATTGACATTGAAAGCCAGATCGACGCCGACAGAACATTTCAGCAATTGCTGGGAAAAGACCCGTCAGAGCGTTACCGGGTCATTATGGAGGAAGCGAGCTTCGCCGACGATTTGGATTTGTGAGGCCCGCTCAGGAGAGCTTCACGGAAGAATCGACTCGCACCACGGCGAACCTGGCGTCGTGGACCTCTCAATCGACGGGTTCCGGTGGCACCCAGTCCGTTTGGGGTGCGCCCCCATTAACGCCTCGGCTCCACCGCCATCTGCCGTTGGTCGAGCAGGTATCGTAGCAGATGGTAGAAGTCCTGCTCCGAAATCTTCTCGGCCACGTTGCCCGGCATGGATGAAATCGGCGAGAGTTTGCGCAGATCAATCTCGCCAGTCGAAATCTGAGAGGGTTTTCCCTCGGCACCGACCAGCGCAATTGCATCGCCCTCCTCAGCAGTGACAAGCCCGGTCAACACGCGGCCATTTTTCAAAGTAAAAGTACTGCGGCGAAAACTTCTGGCGACGTTTCGGTTCGGGTCGAGCAGATCTTCCAGTAGACGGTCAACTCCCCGATGACCAATTCCGTCCAGATTGGGGCCGACCTTCTTTCCTTTGCCTGCCAGTTGATGGCAAACGCTGCAATGTTTTGTGAATACTCTCAAGCCTTGTTGGACGTCGGTCTTGGCCGCAGTGAATCCGGCGCGCCGCTTGAAAATCAACCGGGCAAGCTGTCTTTCCGGTGGTGGTAGACCCTTCGTCAACCGCGCGAGACGTTCATCAATTGCCTGTACACGAAATAGTCGGACTCGCTGATCGACGACCGGGTCTTGCAGCAAATGGGCAGACGCTTTCCCCTGCTCGACGGCGTCCATCAACAGCTTGGTTCCTTCGCGACTGTGGGTCAGTTGCTGTGCAATCACGGTGGCGACACGAGCGGGCGCAGCGGCAAAGTAGCCGGCGAGACTTTCGCGGCTGCGTTTGCTGTTGATCTTCCCCAGCGAGTCGGCCGCCTTCTGACGAATTGAAACCGGCTCCGAGGTATCGGACAGAATGCCGCCCAAGTCATCGTAGGCCCGCTCTGCATCGACGACCGCCAAAGCGTCAATCGCGAATGTCCGCAGTGCCGGTTGCGGCGACGATTTGTCTGCCAGTTTCGCCAGTTCACTTCCCAATTTCTCCAACTTCAAATCCCATGCGAGTTCGATGCCCACAAACACCTCAGGCTCTTCTTGGCTCTCAATCAATTTCTGGGCAGTTGCCAAACCCCAAGCAGCAATTTCTGGTGGTGGCTGCGTTCCCCGTTCCAGAAGGGCCCGATACAACGAACGCAAGACCCGCCGTTCGAGGGAACCTCCGGTGTTACGAAACGTCAGGGCGTGGGTATAGAGCCTCGGCAGCGAATCGGCTGCGAGATATCGAGTCGCGTGTTGCAGGTACGCAGTCATTCGTTGAGACTTGGCTCCTTCCTTCCTGACGAAAGCAAACAGAAATCGGGCCGCCTGCTTTTTCGGCAAGCCGAGACAAACGTCGGCCAATCTGGCCATGTCATCGGGACGGTCGCTGATGTTTCGCGTTGCGATTGCAAACACGTTTGAGTTCCGCAAGTTGTCGCGCAACGCCATGCGGACGGTGTGAATCAGTTGTGTGTCTTCAGCGGGAGTCGCCGACCATAGTTTGAGTAACGGGCCGATGTTCTCTGCGGCTGCATTTCGTCGCAGCGTTTCCGCCGCTGCACGCCGCACGAAAGCGTCGGAGTCGGCCAATTTGCTGATGACAATCTCGCGCAGACCATCCCCGCCTCTGCGTAAGTCGGCCCGTTCGGTCAACGCTTTCAACAAATGCACGCGTACGGCACGATCGGAATCGTTGGCCAGTCGGCCAATCAGTTCCTCATCGAGCGAACCGAGTCGCTCCAGCGCCCACAAACCATGCGCCCGCTGCCGTGGCTGCGATTCGCCTGCAAATAACCGATTTAACGGCGCGATCGAAGACTTGCCGATTCGTTCGACCAGTTGGTGAGTGGCATGAGTGCGGATGAGCAAGTTGGAATTGTCGAGGTGACGGAGAAGTTCGCCAAGGGTTGCTTGCGACAAATCGGGTACTCGCGGCAAACGGGCTGGCTTTCCCTTTGTCCCTTTGTAGACGATGCGCCAGATGCGACCGCGCTGGTGATCCCGCTGCGCGTGCCCCAGCGGAATAAGCGAATGCGCAATCACGCGGTTGTAGAAGTCGGCAATGTAGAGTGCGCCATCGGGACCTAGTTGCACATCGACGGGCCGGAACCACGGGTCATCACACGTGAGAAAATCGGGCTGCTCGATTGCTTCGTATGTCGAGCCGTGAGCTTCGAGTTTGTCGTGATTGATCCGTCCGGTGACCGGGTTGCCGAGGAATAGCGTGTTGCGATATTCGGCCGGAAATTGTTCGGCGGCATAAAACGCAATGCCTGCGATGCCGGTCGAGCCGTGACGATGCCGCATCATTGGCGGGCCGAAACCAAGCCCATCGTGTGTCGTTGCCAGTCCGGGATATCGCGCTCCGTGCAACAACAGGTAAGCCGGTCGCGAATGGGAGTCGGCCGAAAACAGATTGCCCAGCGGATCGAAGCACAACCCAAAGGGGTTAACCTGGCCGTGCGCGAATATTTCAAAATGCAAACCGTCCGGTCGCATGCGGAATGTGGCACCGCCGCTGAGCTTCACTTTCGCGCCGCTTCTGTCCGACACCGTTGCGACATTGCTTTCCCCCTGACATCCGTAAACCCAACCGTCGATCCACCACGTGAACGAACTGGGCATGCCATGCGTGTCGGCCGAGTCGAAGCCGTGAAACAGAGGCTTGCGTCGAACTGCTCCGCCGTTTCTGTCGGCGGGAACAATCGTCTCGATGCGCGGAATGCTGTATGCCAACACGCCACCCGGAACCGGAGAGACACCGATGGGAATATTCAAACCGTCGGCCAGTGTTTCCACTTTGTCGTACCGACCGTCGCCGTTGCTGTCGGTCAATCGCTTGACCGAGTCACGCGCCTTGCGTCCCTTCTCGACGGCAAATGGATACTCCACCGACCCGCTCACCAGCAGTCGGCCACTCCCATCGAAATTGAGGTTGATTGGTTTGCGAATTTCCGGCTCGGACGCAACCAGTTCGATTTCAAATCCGGGCGGCAAATGAAACTTCTGTTGTTGGGCAGCGGGCGAGAGCGGTTCGGTCTCGGCGATGAAACGTGAGTACCGATCATCGTCGGCGGTGACTTGTCCGCCTTGAACTACTATCAACAACAGCATCAACAACAAGCGCACGGCATTCCTCCGCAGTTCACATCTCAACCGGCCATTTTTATTCCCATCTTACTCAATCTGTACGGGCGATGCCCGCGTCTGCGCGGAAGGAATGGTCTTATCTGTGGTTGTGCGCCAAAACCCTTGCTTGCGCTGCGGGCTGGTATTCGCGGAATTGAACGAATTGGAGCGATTGAAGGGCCTGACACTCGCCGAAATAACCTTTGGCGACGACAACAGGGGTGGAATCGGGCTGCCGACCGTTTAGAATGGAATGACCAGCAGAGTTTGCTCTGCCTGTTCCTTCAGTCCCGCCAGTTTCCGCACGCCCGAACGCGAACTTGCCTTCGTCGCGTCGATTTGGAGAAACCCCATGCCACTTCGCAGCACGCATTTTCGATCAATTCTCTTTGTCATCCTCGCTGTTTCACTCTGTCCGCTGGCATCGGCCGCCGAGAAACCGGCGTTGAAGCCGTTGAAGAAGAAGCCGGCCGGGTTGTCGGAAAAAATCGCCGGCATGCTCAATCCAGCCGGTTACCACATCGACGGTCCCGATGGTGCGGCTGTCGATTTCTGGCTGGTGAAGGATGTCGGCGTGAATGGCAAATTCAAACCGACACTGAACGTGAAGTATCCGTTCACGCCGGGGCAACTGGTTGGTGCGATGCGGATTCCCGAGAAGTCGCAGTTCACCGATTTTCGCGGCCAGAATATTGCTGTCGGCGTTTATACCATTCGTTACGGTCAACAGCCCGAAGACGGCAATCACATCGGCACCAGTGAGACAGCCGACTTTTTGATGGCGCTGCCCGCTAAAGTCGATACCGATCCAAAACCGATTTTCGGCCCCGACCAACTATCAGAATCGAGTGCCAAGTCGGTTCGGTCAACACATCCGGCCATCTTCTCGCTGCTCGCTGTGGAGAAGCCGACCGACAAGCCAACCCTCACGCACGACGAAGACAACGAATTCTGGATTGTCAGTTTGACCGTTGATGCAAAGGCGAAGAAGAAGGCGGTTAAACTGCCATTGCGATTTGTCATCTTCGGCCATGCGTTGGAATAGCCGTTCGTGGGCGGGTCTGATTTGTCCGTTACGCGTTGTGAGAATCGAGTCCCCCATGCGAAAAATATTGTTCGCCATCATGCTGTGCTGCGGGTTCGTTTCTGCGGTTTCGCGGGCCGATGATGCGCCGACGTCCGAGACCAAGTCGTCGGATGTGACGACGGCTAAGAAGAAGACACCGCCTCAAAAGTTATTCACCGGCAAGGTGGTGCTCTTGCGTGAAGCGTTGAAGCGCAAGGGGATTAAATCGTTTTCTGAATTCGACAAGCAAGTCGCGTTGGAAACACCCGACGGCGAATTGATCCCCATCATTCCCGACTGGCGCGGCCGTGCGTTCTATCAGGACAAGCGGCTGCAAAATCGCAAGGTCGATCTGGTGGGTTATCGACGAAAAGGCATACCCTACCTGCAGGTGTTGATGGTGTTTGCCTACAATGAAAAAGGCGAGCGGCAGTACATGGACTATTGGTGCGACATTTGTGCCATCCCCATGTATGAAATCAAACCGTGTGATTGCTGCCAGGCCCCAATCGAATTGCGTTTTCAAACCCGCGACCTGCCGGACTATCTCAACAAGAAGCCGGATACGACGTGGTGGTTTTTCAAAGGCCGGGGCAAGGCGTCCTCGACCAACACGGATCAATGAACGATCCATCGAAGCCTGAAGCGCAAGTGAAGGATGATTCCAGGGCGATGCCAGCAAGCTCCTTCGCTTGCGCTTCAGGCCTAAATGCTTGGGGTTTTGTTTCCCGTCAAGCCAAGTGCGCAACATGCGATTCAGGCTTTGATCGCGTCGTTGATTCTTAGTTAGCGAATTGAAGCACTCTCACATTTCAGGTCATTCCAAAATGTTAAATCACTGCCGCATTTTTGCTTTGCCATCGAGTGCGATCCTGCTGTTTGTCTCCGAAATACTGGTCGCACCTTGCACCTTCGCAGAAGCTGCCGACCCGACGCCTGACTACACTCGGCAAATTCGGCCGCTGCTGGCAAATCGCTGTCTGGGCTGTCATGGAGCGGACCCCAAAACACGTAAAGCCGGGTTGCGGCTCGACGATCTGGCATCTGCCACATCAAAACTCGAGAGCGGCAGCCGTGCCATTTCGCCCGGCAAACCGGACACAAGCGAGTTGATCGCACGGATTGCGACGGACGATGAATTCACCCGCATGCCGCCGCCCGAGTCGGGCAAGCCGTTGTCGGCCGAAGAACAGAACCTGCTGAAGCGATGGATTGCCGACGGCGCAAAATACCAGCGGCATTGGGCCTTCGACGCGCCAAAACAGTCCGCGTTGCCTATAAAACTCTCCAAGCCTCGATGGGTGCGTCATCCGATCGACCGGTTCGTGATGGCGCGGCTCGATCACGAAGGATTGCAGCCAGCTCCCGAAGCCGACCGCTACACGATCATCCGGCGGCTGTCGCTCGACTTGACGGGGTTGCCTCCTTCGATTGATGAAGTTGACCGCTTCGTGGCGGACAAAAGTCCGAAGGCGTATGAAAACATGGTTGATCGTTTGCTCGAATCGACCGCCTATGGCGAACGCTGGGCGCGCGTCTGGCTGGATCTGGCCCGCTATGCCGATTCGGCCGGCTATGCGCAGGACCCGGCCCGAACCATCTGGCGGTTTCGCGATTGGGTCATTCAATCATTGAACGCCAACCTGCCGTTTGATGAGTTTACGGTTCAACAAATCGCCGGTGACATGCTACCCAATCCCACCGAGAATCAATTGTTGGCGACCGCCTTTCATCGCAACACGATGACCAACAGTGAAGGGGGGACCGACGACGAGGAGTTTCGCAACGCGGCCATCGTCGATCGCGTTGATACAACCATGCAGGTTTGGATGGGAATGACAATGGGCTGCGCACGCTGCCATTCGCACAAGTTCGATCCCATTTCCCAGAACGAGTATTTTCAGTTCTTCGCGATTTTGAACAACACCGAAGACGCTGACCGCCCCAACGAATCGCCGACACTGCTCACAATGACCAGCGAACAGGACAAACAGAAGGCGGCGCTGCAAGTAAGTATTTCCGAGCTCGAGATCGAACTCAAGAAAGAGGCGAAGACACAGAAGACCACGCCGACAAAACAGGCCGGTCCGCTTTCCGTGCGGTTTATCCGTGTCGAGTTGCCGGGCAAGCAGGTGTTCTTGTCGCTGGCGGAAGTCGAAGTGTTTGTTGGCAAGAAGAACGTCGCCCGCACCGGCGCGGCGACACAAATTAGCGTGGACTTTAATGGCCCCGCAAAACTCGCCATCGACGGCAACACCAGCGGAGAATTCGCTGAGGCGAAATCGACGACGCACACGGCAGCCGGTGACAATCCCTGGTGGGAGGTTGATCTTGGTAAGTCACAGAACGTGGACCGAGTGCAAATCTGGAATCGGACCGACGGCGAGGTCGGCGTGCGGCTCAAGAACTTCCGCGTGATCGCGCTGGACGAAAAACGTCGCCCGTTGTGGGTGACGACTGTTGCCGCGCCACCAAGCCCCAACGTGCCGCTCACTCTGCCGAAGAAATCGGAAGACCTTACGGCGAAACAGCAGACCGAACTGGCCGCCTACTCGAACGCAAACTCTCCCGAGAAATCGGCCGCTCAAAAACGTCTCGCTGCATTGAAAAAGAAATTGGCAGGAATCAAAGGAATCCCCACGCCCATCATGCGTGAACTGCTGGGCGATAAGCGACGGACAACGCGGATTCAACTTCGCGGCAATTTTAAAGTAACTGCCGAAGTGGTCGAGCCGGGCGTCCCGAGCGAGTTTCATCCGTTACCCGACGGGGCCGCAGCAAACCGGCTCACATTGGCCCGTTGGCTCGTCGACAAAAAAAATCCGCTGACGGCTCGCGTTGTCGTGAACCGTTATTGGGAGCAATTGTTCGGCATCGGCATTGTCGAAACCAGTGAGGATTTCGGCACGCAAGGTGAATTGCCGTCGCATCCCGAGTTGCTCGACTATCTCGCCGTTGAGTTGATGAAAAATGGCTGGGACGTTAAGCAATTGATCCGCGAAATCGTCTCGTCGGCCACGTATCGGCAGTCGTCACGTATGACATCGGAGCTGCGCGAGCGCGATCCGCACAATCGGTTATTGGCACATGGACCGCGTTTTCGACTGTCGGCGGAGATGATTCGCGATCAATCGTTGGCAGTCAGCGGGTTGCTGAGCCGCAAGATGTACGGCCCATCGGTCAGACCGCCACGACCGAATCTCGGCTTGCGAGCGGCCTTCGGCGGATCGACCGATTGGAAGCCAAGTCCCGGTGATGACAAGTTCCGTCGCGGATTGTATACAAGCTGGCGACGGACAACTCCGTATCCGTCGATGGCGACATTCGATGCCCCCAGTCGCGAAGTCTGCACTATTCGCCGCATTCGCACGAACACGCCCTTGCAAGCGTTGGTCACGCTGAACGATCCGGCGTTTATCGAAGCAGCGCAGGCTTTAGCGCGCAGGATGGTTTCGGAGGGTGGTCAATCAGCCCGTGAGCGAGCTTCCTACGGTTTTCGTTTGAGCCTCGCCCGTTCGCCGAGTCATGCCGAGCTTGACGTCCTCGTCAAGTTGTACGAACAATCGCTCGCCCGGTTTGATAAGGACCGCGAACAAGCAACAGCACTTGCCACCACTCCAATTGGGCCTTTGCCCAAGGGAATGGACGCCGCCGAACTGGCCGCGTGGACGGTGGTGAGTAACATTTTGATGAACCTGGACGAATTTGTGGCGCGACCGTAACTGGAAACATTTAGCTGCGAGCCAACGGCTCGCTGACTGCGGTGCGTTGCACCTCAGCTAATTATTATCTCGTTTTCGAGCAGAGCGAGAAGGAACCAATAGCATGAACGCCAACTTACAAAACGCCCAGCTTGTGACCCGCCGCCATTTTCTGCGCGATTGCCAGATGGGATTGGGCGGGATGGCGTTGGCCTCGTTGTCGGCCCAAGGTGCCGCAGCTGCGCCATTGGACTCGGTCGTCAATCCACTGGCACCGCGGCAGCCGCACTTCGAGCCGAAGGCGAAGAATGTCATTTTTTTGCACATGGCCGGTTCGCCGCCGCATCTGGATTTGCTCGACTACAAACCGGAACTCGTCAAACGGAACGACCAGCCCTGCCCCGATGAGTTCATCAAGGGCAAGCGGTTCGCTTTCACCAGCGGCACGCCGAAGCTCCTTGGCAGTCCGCACAAATTTGCGCAGCACGGAAAGTCCGGTGCCTGGGTTTCCGACGCGCTGCCGCATATTTCCGGCGTCGTCGATGACATTGCCGTCATTCGTTCAATGAACACCGAACAATTCAACCATGCGCCGGCCCAGTTGATGCTTTATACCGGCAGTCCCCGAATGGGCCGTCCTGCGATCGGCGCGTGGGCAACCTACGGACTTGGTTCGGAGAACAAGAACCTGCCTGGTTACGTCGTGCTGATTTCCGGCGGGACGAATCCGAGTGCAGGCAAGAGTGCGTGGGGTAGCGGGTTTCTGCCCTCGGTTTATCAGGGGGTGCAATGTCGCTCGCAGGGCGATCCGGTGCTATTTCTTTCAAACCCAAAAGGAATGGACCGTCCTCTTCGGCGGATCAGTCTCGACGCGCTGAGAGATTTAAATCAACTGCAGGAACAAAAACTCGGGAGTCCGGAGACGCTGACGCGAATTGCCCAATACGAGTTGGCGTTCCGCATGCAGGTGACCGCGCCGGAAGCGATGAACATCGGCGGGGAAACCAAGCAGACGCTCGAATCGTACGGCGCTCAGCCGGGCACGGGCAGCTTCGCCAACAATTGCCTGTTGGCTCGGCGATTGGTCGAAAAGGGTGTCCGCTACGTGCAGTTGTTCGACTGGGGCTGGGATTTTCACGGGACCGGGGCAAGTACCGGCATTCGCGACGGGCTGACCAATCGTTGCAAAGCGATGGATCGCCCGGTCGCTGCACTTCTCAAAGACCTCAAAGCGAGAGGGCTGTTCGACGAGACGCTGGTCATTTGGAGTGGCGAGTTCGGTCGCACGCCGTTCCGTGAAGGACGCACGAGCAAAAGCAAAGTTCTCGGCCGCGACCACTACCCCGATTGCTACACCATGTTTATGGCGGGTGGCGGCGTTAAACCGGGAATCAGCTATGGCAAGTCGGACGAACTCGGATTCTTCGTGGCCGAAGACAAAGTCCACGTTCACGACCTGCAGGCGACAATAATGCATCTGCTCGGATTCGACCACGAGAAACTCAGCTACCGCTACCAGGGCCGCGATTTCCGTTTGACCGACGTTCATGGAAACGTGGTCAAGGGATTGCTTGCATGATCGAGTGCGGCCGGTGTTAACCGATCAGCAATTCGGAAGACCCAACGGTTAACAACCCCGGCTCGCCTTCAGCGTTGCTGCCGAAGTAGCACACATCACACAGTTTGGAATCGTGCTCTGCTGCCGTCCCGCCACAATCTGGATTGTTTGCCGCTGGTGTGTTAAAAAAGAACTCGCGGGGCGTATTCGGTGAAGCGCGATGCGGGAGACGCGACAATGGTGATCAATAAGCGACGACGGCGAAATCGGCTATTGGAAGCCGCACGCGGTTATCTCGAACTCGACATGCCTCGCTACGCATTGAGGCAGATTGACGCCACCGACGATCCGGAACAGTGCGCATTCGATGCCTTCCAACTGCGCGGAGAGGCACTGCGGCAGTAGAAAAAGTACGAAGAGGCGGTGAAGGCATTCCGGCGTGCCCTGGTGGAAAACCCAAACAGCATCGATGTGCTGCTGGGCATGGCTTGGTGTTTCAAACGCACCGATCAGCTGCAGCGGGCGATCAACTCCATGCAGCGGGCATACAAGGTCGCACCGCACGAACCGATTGTTCTATATAATCTGTCGTGTTACTTTTCGCTTGCCGGTGACAAAGAGCAAGCCCTCTCGTGGTTGGGACGGTCGCTGCGGATGGAGAAATCCCTGCGTAAACTGATTCCCGATGAAAGTGATTTTGACCCACTTCGCGACGACCCTGATTTTCAATTCATCGTGGGGATCAAGAAACGATCGGACGCGACCTGATCGACGGCGAACCCTGGCCCCGCTCTAACCGAAGGCGTCGTAACCCGTCCTATTTCAATTGCGCCTGCGGAGTCGCCGGTGTTCCCTCCCGCTGAGGATTGACTCGCCACTGCCATCTATCGACAATTGAGATCGGCCGACCAGTGATTCACGCGGCACTGCTGATCGATGCGTCTGGAACATGCCACGTCTCGTCAATCAGACTTTTTCAACAGTTTTCCAACAGAGAGTTGCACGAATGTCTTCGCAACAGCCTCCCTTTCGACGGCGATTGAGAAACACGATCGCGATATTGAGTTTATTGGCCACAGTGACTTTGCTGGTTGCCGGTTGCGGCCGCGCTAAATATGAAAAGCGCCTGTTGAAGACGGTTGAGCTGGCCAAATATCGAGAGAAGCTCAACAAAAATTTGAGTGCCAACTGGAATTCCAAGAAGGGCGTGCAAATTCGCGTGCCGCGGCAGTTTTCGGAAATTCGCTTACCGAGGGCAAAGGAACTTAAAGAGGGCGAGGAGCCGCCGGAAGAGGAAGTTGTCGATCCGCGCCAACCGACATTCATGAGCAAAACGTTACCGGGATTGGTGGGAGCCTGGACGGCCGAAGTCAATTTGATGGTTGGGGAAGGCGAGCCACCGCGCAAAGCACCGGCCTACCTCTACGTTCTCAGCAACTACGAAATGTGGACGCAGCCGGGCGAAGGCGAGGAAGCACTGAAATTCAATACGAGTATCGCCCCGATTGCCATCGTCGATGGGTTAGACGCCAAGCTACCCGAGCAGGCCGAATGGGTCAGCGAAACACATCCTCGTGGTGAAGGATTTGTAGAAAAGAAACGTCTGACAGCAGCGAT
>CAUZOL010000057.1:0-27488 GCA_963581435.1 Planctomycetota bacterium | reverse complement strand
AGAAGAAGTCGGTAATGCGCATTCAGAGATTCCATCGTCTCGACCTCGGAAATCCCCCATGATCCCGAGATCGATTCCACACGTCAAATCAAGCAGCACCCACTAAAATGCGCGAAGAACCCTTATTAAGAGAACGAGAACCGGGGTACTCGATTGGTTCAGTCCCGGACATCCGGGAGACGAATTGAAACGGTTTCTACGGGGTGGGCCCGGAGACGCTCGATTCCAATCGATCCAGTTGGTCCTGGGTGTCGCTGTTCTTTTTCAGGGCGATGATGCCAGTGGTAAGGCCCGCAATACCAAGGCCGAGGCCCAGGGCGCCGCCGGTTGACAGTCCACCACCGAGAATCTGGCCACGAACGACCTGGTTTCCGGAAACCATCAGCAAGCCTTTGCGGGCTGACGGCGGAGCGGTCTTTTCGGCCCAGACGCGGAAGACTTCGGTCGAGTTGCCAGCCGTTACCTGGTAAACGCCGGCACGCAGACGAGAAACACTGAACGTACCCCGTTTATTGGTGACAGCCTTTCCAAGAACTTTTTTCCCCTGGTGTACGGTGACTAACGCACCGTCCAACGGGTAACCCTGCTCATCGACGATGAGTCCCGAGAGCGTGCCGTTGGCAGCCAAGGCAACATCATTGATGCTGGCTTTTTTGGCACTCTTGGCTTTGACACTCTTGGTGGGTGCTTTTCGGTACGAGGGATCCGCCGCAAATCCAGCCGTCTGACTGGCGAGGATTCCCAAGCACGACAAGGTCGCGATGACAGACTTGGTCAAACGATTTCGAGTTCGCACGGTAATTCCCTTTAATGTGAAGACTTAACTTGGGATTCGAATCTGTTTGTTTAATCAGAATTGCGCGTCGGAAGTGAGACGACAGGCGTAGTTGGTAGGATGAAGGAAGGTGGTTTTCTCTGCCGATTGCGTGAATTGCGCCAAATGTGAGGACGATGTCTTCCAATCAAGCGAATTCACGGGAGGCAAAGCAGCCCACATCGTCTGTATCGGAAATCTACTGAGGCCATCAACAAGAAAATTGCAAAAAAACTTAATATCCGGTCATTTCCTTGACCGTAGTGTTCTCGCTTGTTTCCGATGAAAATGAGCGACGAACTGACGGTCGAAGTCAAACGTTGATGTGTTCATCCACTCGCTCATTCGTCCTGCGAATTCTCGCGATTCAATTCGTGTCAAGTAATTTCGAAGGGTTGTGCGGGATTCCCCAGGGCCATGCAACATGAAGTGCACCCACGCCCAGGCTTCCTGATAGTCGGTTTCGGTGAAGCGATCGTGTGTTGATTTCTTTTCGAGCTTTTGCAGATCGGGGTGCCACCCCCGTGATACGGAGCGTCGAATGCTTGCCAGATTAGCGTGTTCGTTGGCCGCGCGATGCGTGGGAATTTCCAGATATTGCGCGAGACCTTCGTCCAGCCATAATGGCAAGGCGTATAATGAATTGTGCAGCAGTGCGTGGGTGCATTCATGTCGCAGGTTCTTGGTGAACTCAGGCTGAGAGTAAATGTAAATCCAACTAACGTCTGACCCTTTGACGAACAGTGCCGGGTGCCGGTCGCCCCGCGGAATGCGTTGAGAAACGTGGCGTCGATAATCGCGTTTTGACTTGAAGAGACGAACTTCCACTGTGCGTTTTGACGGACTGAGCTTAAGCGTTTTCTCAAAGTCGAGTTTCAACTGTTTGACAACCTGCAAGACCGCGTTTGGATTGCGGAGGGCATAATCGGACTGAATATGAAATGGCGCAACGGTTCCGCAGTCGAACCACGCGGCATTCGCGTGGCAAGTCGCCGACCCCGATAGAAACATTGTGATTATCAGGACACAGAGCGTAATTCGCATCGGATATGCTATGGGAGCAACAGTTGTGAGAGGTGTTTGTGAGTAGGGGCGTGGAATGTATTACCAGAGACAGAATTGGTCAATGGGTCTTGAAACAAATCACGATCCGTTTCAGGCTTGGTTAGGGGGAAAGCGTAATCGATCGGCAATTTCTGCCTGAAGGGCTTCCGCGTGAATTCGCCTCAGCAGAGAGCTCAACTTACTGCCTTGCCGAACTGCTTGAATATCGAGAGGAACTTGAATCGGCATACTGAATCTTCGCCTTCACCGCGCTCTCGGCTACTCGAATCACATTCGTATCGTTCGGCCTTCGACGCGCGCACCAACTCAAATGTTCTGCCGCTTCGGCGAAACGCTCGCGCTGTAGCAACCATTTGCCATACTGATACCGAACGTCGAACGAGTGCGGCGCTGCCCGGTGAGCTTTGACCAGACACCGCTCAGCCAGATCGGAGCGTTCCAACAATTCCATCGAGTCACAAGCGGCGAGCCAATAGGGTGCAGCTTTTCTTCCTGACTCGCTTCGCCCTCGATCAATGGAACCACGCGCATGCGCTGTCAAAACGATCCGAAGTTGCTCAGCATTGTCGAGCGTTTGATAGTGCTGCTTCAGTTCTTCCAGAGCCTTCCAATCGAAGTCGAAGTTCTCGAGCAGGAACGTCGCGGAAAGGCTTTCCGACGTTGCCTCGACGATCCGCTGACGGTAGTAATTCGATTGCCGAAACGAGACTCTCCAATGTTCGATCGCTTGCTCGGTTTCACCCGCCATCCACGCATTGCGGCCGGAAGTGAATTGAACGTAGGCGTTGGTCGGATGAACAATACGGGCTTGAGCGAGATATTGAGATGACGCCGAAGACCTAGGGTTCTCCAGAAAGCCCAGGTCGGCCAGATGCACATACGCCGACGGGTGCAGCGGACACAAGGAGAGCGCCCGCTTCGCGTGATAGAGTGACCGCGTTAGCAACTGCGCATTCTCGCCGATTGCCAGATCCAACCAGGCTTGCATTTCCTTCGTGGAGGCAAATTCCGACGCAATGACTGCCTCCTGGATTTGCCCTGCCGACATTGGGTTTTCACTATCGAATTGCCGTAACTCGAAGACCGAAAAACAATGGAACGCCAAATGGCGCTGCAAATTGGAATTCTCCGGTGAGAGTTTGACGGCTTTTTCAAGCAGAGCCATGCGCTCTTCGAGCGATTCCAGGGGCGTTTCGGTTTCCGACCGTTCATCGCGTGGCATGTGAACGAGATTCAAATATTCGAGGTGGACTGCTTCAGCCATCATTTGTGGTGCCGTCGTCTCAATCGCCCAACCGGCCCCGACAGCCACCACAATCATCGCCACGCCTGCACACAATCGAACGGCCCAAGCGCTGGAAAATGTTGGCTCGTGAATCGTTTCCGTCGCAGGTCCCTTTGTCATTGGAATCAACCGGGTCAGATGAAACAGCCGGCAGGCACATGCCGCCAATACAACAACCGAAACCATAATTCCTGGGATGTGCCAGACCACATCGAACGCGCTGTGGATCAGGCTTGCGGACAGACTTGCCAGGACCGCCGCCAGCACCAATGTTGTACGCGAGTCGCGACTTTGACGAAGACCGCGCACGCACCAACCGAAGCAGGTCAGAATTCCAATAGCAACGAGCGAAATACCGACCAGCCCGCATTCTGAGGTGATCTGAATCAGACTGCTTTCCGCATGACCGCAATCGACGGTATGTTCGGGATGGTCCCAGTGCATTTTATGGGCAAATCGCTGGCTTCCAATCCCCGTGCCGAGAAGAGGGAAATCGGCAGCGATTTTGGCGTTTGCTTCCCAAATTTCCTGGCGTCCGGTGGTTTCCCAATTGTCCAATCGGTTGGCGATTTTCTCGGATCCATGAATCGCAACAAAACCACCGATCAGCACACCGACGGAGGCAATCACAGCCGCGTTTCTTCCGGACACCGCGCGCTTGCAGTACAAAGCCGCCATACAGACAACGACCGAGGTGACCAATGCCACCATTCCGCCACGCGACAACGAGAACATCAATGTAAAGGCGACGATTGCCAAGGCGACGATTCCGATTCCGATTCGCAGGACAATTTCGGATCGATCTTTTGTGTCAGACCGCCTCTCTTGTCCGAACTTCCGTGGAGTGTGTCGATTCATCAAACTCAAGACGTAGACAAGAAGAGGCGCAATGCCCAATGCCAGAAACTGCGCAAAGTGATTTCGATTCGGAAAAGCCCCCAGCGGAACTTTCTCGGTTGTACTCTGGTAGTGCTGTATGAACCAGAAGTACTTTCCATTCGACGTCAAGTATTGAGCCAGACCGAACACGGCCATAGCAACTGAGATTCCAGCAATCCAGCGGAGCATGCGTTCTGCATCGTTCACACTGCGAATTCTCTGGACGGTGATAACGAACAGCAGGCTATATGCGACAATCGTGATCAGGGCCGTGCGGGTGTCGGCGGGAGTGAGCGACAGTGTCGACCAAATCCCCAGCAACTCGGGGCTTCCTTCTCCCCCCTGCCACAGCGGGAGGATTTTCGCATGTTGCGGCGACAGCCACGCCAACACGTCTTGCGGCAGTGATACGACTTGCAAAGTTGCCAACCCGATGCCGGCCAGAAGCATCAGGTACGACCACGTCGATACCCATTGTTGCTTCGGATTGCGAATCTGGTGCAACGACCATGCAATCGTCAACCATCCAACACACGCCACGAGGATCAGTTGCCCCAGCGGCGACCGTCCTCCAAAGGCGAACGGCACTGTGAACAACGTTGCCAGCAGCCCCCAATCGACGAGTTTCAACAGGATTGGAGTTGCGGTTTCCGTCTGCATCTCGCGCGACGGATTGGCCGATGATCGACTGGACTGATGTTTAACCGATGACGATTCCGCCATGACTCTTCTCCCGCAAAGCACGTCAAACGATCCAGATCTGGCTACCGCAAATCGTTAGATTGATGGACACTTTCGTCGAAGAATGTGTTTGCGGCTCGATGCATCCGCCACGTCACCTGCCAATCGCTCGTTCGTAAACTCAGGCGGCGTGTTGTGTCGTACTCGCCAGGGATTCACCCTCTTCGCGGACATCACCCGACGACTCGTCACCGAGCGGATCCGGCTCGGCACCGTATCCGTAATCGGTTCCGTAACCGTAGCCGTATCCATAGGTACCGTAACCGGCCACTCCGTCGGCAGAGACGTTGTTGACAACGACTCCCAATATGGGCAACTGCACCGATCGCAGCGACTCCATGACACGATAGAGGACACGACGGCGGTTCTTCTCCGGATTGACGACGAGAATCGTCGCGTCTGCCAGACGACCAATGATCGCCGGGTCGGCGACGGCCAGAATCGGCGGGGCATCGATGAGAATTTGATCGTATTCGGTCTCGGCCCATTCCAACAGTTCTGCAAACCGCGCGGCAGCGAGCAATTCCGCCGGATTCTGCGGCCTGGGACCAGCCGGAATGATATCCAGGCAGTCTGTGCCCGACGAATGAAGGCATTCACGAATGCCTTCGGACAGCGGCCGTTCATCACGAAGGATCGTTGAAAGTCCCTGCCTGCGCGTCATGTCCATCATCGCGGTGATGCCGGGACGTCGCATGTCGGCGTCGATCAACAACGTCCTCTGTCCCGCCTGAGCGAAAGCGACGGACAGGTTGGAGATGACGGTCGATTTGCCGTCACCCGGCTCACTGCTCGTGGTCAGGATTCGCCGCGGTTTGGTATCCGAAAAGGTAATGACCGTCCGCAGGGTTCGGAACGACTCGGCCCCGATGCTGTTCGGCTGGGCGAATGTCTGGATGGCCTCAATTCCATGACCGGACAACTGATCGAGTTGTCGAACCATGGACAGGACAGGAGTCCCCAGCTGAAGCTTGATTTCCTCGGGCGAACGGAAACGATCATCGAGCAGATCCAGAACGTACACCAGCGCAAAGCCGAATCCCAATCCCGCAAACAGGCTCAACATGCCGATTTGACGAAGCTTGGGGCTGACCGGCGACTTGGAAACAACGGGTTCGCCGACGACTGAGGTCTTCAGTCCGTTATCCAATCCAAGGTCAATATCCTTCATCCTCTCCAACAGCAGATCGTACATTGACCGCATGCGTTCCATATCGAGACTCAGGATTTCGATCCTGGCGATCTCATTGTTCAGGCTGATCGCTTCCGGTTTGATCTCGTCGACTTGCCGTCTTAAGGCCCGTTCATACTCAATCGACTGAGCAACCTGTTGCTCGGCCATCACCACCAAACGGGGTTGCAGTTCCTGGTCACGCAGCATTCGAGCGGACCTGGCGACTAGATAACGGCGGTCAGATAACCATCTCTGCGTGGTTGCAATCCGATCTTGCAGTTGCTTAATGACAGGATGGTTCGGACCGTAGATGACCTGTTTTTCGTGTAGTAGCGACTTGTCTTGCTGAAGCTGTCGCTGATTCTCATTTACAGACCATTCTTGTCGCGTTTCCAGCCCCATTTCATTCATCAGAATTTCGTGGGCAAGCGCTTGATCAGTCTGCGTCAGATACTGCTGAATGCCTTCGCCATTTTGAATGGCTTGTCTCATCGCCGCCAGCCTTGCTTTGGCGTTGATCGTTCTGCTCTGGGCATCGGAAAACGCAGTCGCCAACGCGTGGTATCGCAGCGTAACCTCGTTGATTTGGCTGTCGCCTGAAATGACGATTTCCGATTCGGAACGAAGACGAATCAGTTCCGCTTCTTTCTCCAGAAGCGCGCGTTCAAGATCGACTTTCTCACGAGTCAGAATTCCCAGCAGTTCACGAGAATTGTCTTTGTGTGTTTCATTCATAAACTTCTGATACGAGGCAACGATCGCTTCCACCACCACAACGGCTGCTTCCGGATCGACCGATTGATACGTCACCCCGATCAGACTGGTTTGCTTGACCGTACTCACGCGCAAACGCCGACGAATCGCTCCTATCTGTTTCTCCGCAGCAACGCCGCGCACGTCGATTCGGTAATCGCTGGGCAAATCCGCAATCGCCTGACCAATGACTTTGTCGCTGGAGACGATCTTTACGTGTGTCGGCAAATGCGATTGCACATTCCGGGGAGTATTTGCTCCGTCCCCAGACCGCATTACCTCACTCCCAGTGTTGATCACCAGAATCTGTGCCGACGACTCGTACAACCGAATTGCGGTTGAGTAATGAAACCCTCCTAGCGCACAACAGATTAGAACGCAGGCAGCAATGACACCTTTGCGCATCCATGCTGCACGAAAAAACCGCATGATCGCCGCAAACGCGTCGGCTGTCGGCGCGTCGGGTATGTCGTCGGGTAACTCAATCTGCTCAACCATCAAATGCCGATCAGTTGTTTAGCAGGAAGATCGAATGGGAGAATTCACTCAGGTCAAGTACGGCAAGCAACAAACAACTTGTCCGTCACACACGGAATCTGCACTCACTCCTAGAACAACGGGATGGATGCCCCCGCTCCCACATTGATGAGTTTTATCGCACTGAATATCACTGTCGTCGGCGTTCGCTCGACGCTGACGATGTCTCCGGGAGTCAGCCGCAGGTTCTCGCGCCGGTCGCGTTTGGCCCTCCGCAGACTGGCAATAATCACGGCTGAATTCTTGTTCTGATCGACTTTGCGAATGACGTAGACCTTGTCCGCGACGGGAGACGTGAGTCCCCCTGCCTGGGAAACCACGTCGAGGAGTCGCATTTCCTCAGCGACGGGATATTCATAGCGTCCCGGTTTCATGACAAGTCCCATGACGTGAATCGGCATCGGATCACGCTTTTCGACGCGGACGATGGCACCATCGGCCAACGAGTATCCCTGTGTTCCTTCCTCTGCTGCTTTTGCCAGATTCACACGAATCAGCCGAGGTTTTGCATTCCACTGCGGCCCGCCGCTGAGATTGGTATCAATCTCGGTATGGGCCGCCGGTGTCACACCATCGGCACCAGAGACAGCGATGCGATCGCGGGTGTTGCGAACGTCTTGGGTACCGGCAGGTTGCCGGATTTCAATCTCCGAGCCAGCGTCTGTCGCCAGTCCGCCGGCAGATACCAACGCCGCCACCAAATCGCTGGAACGACGCGGAATCTCAAAGACACCTTGCTCTTTCACTGCGCCGATGACCGTGATTCGATTCATGCGCTGCCGAATAACACTGACGGTGATATTCGGCGATCGATACAGACCCTGCTGAATACACGCGGCGGCAATTGCCGCCTCAGCCCCTTCCGGTTCCAGGCCGGCAACCGGAACACTTCCAATTACCGGAATTTCGGCGTGGCCTTGGTCGTTGACTCGGACAGGAAGGGTCGTTGTCTCGTCCCTGCTCAACCCCGCCGCGATCGTAAGCTCCAGCACATCGCCGTTATCGATCGACCGGGTTCCCGTATGATTGATTGCCAATCGTGTCAAATCGACTGTCTGCGGATTGTCAATTTGCGGGGCCATCAGGTGCGCGGGCAAATCCACAGCACGGTACATATTGTCGTGCATGCATCCCATCAGCGTCAGCAACAACGGGAATACGCAGATTCCGGGAATGAAAGTCCGTGCCGCTTGCGAATTCGTATCTCGAAGCTCATTGCAGTTGGACGCACACGAACGAATCCGCCGTGATGACAACTGCGCCAATCGGGTCGGCAGCGGTCGTTTCAGGAGTGACCTCATTCGTCTTCCTTGCAGCGCAACACCGTTTCAGACGGGACGTTGAGTTTGGATTTGATGTGTGAGTGTGAACGTTCACGCCGCTCGAATGGCAGAGAAGGAGTATCGGCGCAGATGAGTTGACCGGCAGGATTGATCGTGAACGGGGTGGAAAACTACGCGAACGGTGCCGTTAACGTCAATAGGAACATTTTGATGACCGACCACCCACCTCACCTGCAATCGAACGCAGCATCCTCATATTGATCTACCTTTCGCGATTGGATACAGTCCCGCACCGTGACGGCTGCCTGAGCGGTCGAAACTCGAATTGAGGCAAAAACTCAACTGGCTCGATATGGATGTCCTGGCTCCGCTTGCACGCGGATATTTGGGGACACCCAGTTGGACGGAGTCTGCGCCAAATTGGTTAATCGGAGTTGGGGGGAACCAACGATGCCTATTCTCGCAAGAGAAGTTGATCAGTATCCCGGCGATCTGCTCAACATGGCTGCCGCAAATTACGACGCGGAAATTGCCTGGTGGGTTTTCTATACGTACCCACGCCGCGAAAAGCAGCTGATGCGTCACTTGCTGGCCAGAAACATCCCCTTCTACGGGCCAGTGGTACCACGACGATTTCGGTCGCCCGGTGGAACGGCGCGAACCTCGTATATTCCGCTGTTTAGCAATTATGTTTTCGTCTTCGGCGACGAAGCTCAGCGATATCAAGCGATGGCCAGCAACTGCATTCTGAAATGGTTTTCCGTTTCGGATCAAGGGAAGTTTACGGCAGAACTCGTCCAGATTTCGCGACTGATCGAAATGGGTCAACCGTTGACCCCGGTGCCGCGATTCATTCAAGGCGATCGGGTTCGCGTGACATCCGGCAGTTTCGCGGGATTTGAAGGCACAGTCATTCGCCAGGACAAGAAAATCCGGCTGATCGTCACGATTGACTTCATGCAGAACGGCGTGTTGGTTGAATTGGACGACTGCCGAATGGAGCGACTCGAAATCCGCAACCACGAAATGGCCGCTAAATGAATCAATGTCGTCCGCTGCTGGTTGTCGGTACGCACCCGGCGGCCACAGAGATGGCTCCGACAATCAAGACATGCCGAGACCGTTCGACACCTCGTCGAAGCAGGTTGCGTAACAACAACGACAGTCCATTCACGTATCTGACATAGATCTGACACTCCCAATTCGGAATGAGGATGACGCAGGCCGAATCCAATCCGATCTTCATTGTCGGCGCGCCTCGTAGCGGGACAACGTTGCTCAGCGCGATGCTCTCATCTCATCCGCGAATTGCGATCGCTCCCGAGACACATTTCATCGCGCACGACTATCGCACACAAAGTACCGCCAATCTCTCAGACGATCGCGTTCTCGCGGACGTCTGGAATCACTTCGTCAATGGCCGCTGGTTTGAACATCTTGAAATCGATGCCCAACTCGTTCTTGAACAATTTCGCCAACAACGGCAGCGCAGTTTTGCGTCGCTATTTGCAGCGGTCCTCGATGCATATTCGAAATCCGTCAATAAACCTCGTTGGGGCGAAAAAACCCCCGGTCACTATTTGCATGTCGATACGATTTATGAGTGGTTTCCTGACGCACGAATTTTGACCATGATTCGCGACCCGCGTGCCGTGTGCGCCTCGCTGACGCAAGTCCCGTGGGGCAATCGCTACGTCACATATCATGCCAAGCGCTGGCTCGACGCGGCGGCGGTGCTCAGACGCCATCAAAACGACTCCCGCATGTTCGCAGTTCATTACGAGAACCTGGTTCACAACCCAGTCGATCAACTTCGAGGGATCTGCAGTTTTCTGGGTGAAGAGTTTTCCGATGAAATGATCGAACGTGAGAACTGCACGATGTCGGCCGGAGGGGATGCGTGGCGGAGCAATCACCTTGCGACGGCGATTTCCAAGCCACTGACCACCGCCAGTGTCGATCGCTGGCGATCAACGCTGACTCCACTGCAAATTGGAAAAATCGAATTCCTAACGCGCGCAGACATGGCTGAGTTTGGATACAAACCAACATCAACCAACGGTAGTCTCCCCATGTTCATGCACACACGATACGAAGGCTTCCTCTGCAGAATTCACTTGGGACTTCAACGCCACTATTGGCAATGGACACAAAACAACACTCGGCCGAATGCCGCCTGACTCACATGTCGGCACATCAGCAGTCCTTTTAACTCGGTGACTCTTCACATTATGACTTTTGGAATTTCCCTGATCGCGCCAACTTACCGACGCGCGGATCTTCTGCGACAGTTGTTAATCAGCTTTGCCGAATGCGAAGCCTGCGACACGCCGGTTGAGTTGATTGTTGTTGATAATGCGAACGACAACGAAACTCAGGAACTGTGCCGTGAAACCACCAAATCGATGCCGCATTTGCGTTGCATCGCGGAACATAACGCCGGACTTTCCAACGCGCGCAACACGGGCATTGCGGCGGCGCGTTACGAGTACGTGATCTTATTGGATGACGATGTCACTTTTGCGCCAGATTGGCTGCCTGTTCTCGCCGAGGAAATTACATCACACGGCCCGATGATCTACTGTCCGCGCCTTGTCACACCACGCGAACCGACCTGGGAACCGTGGCTGAACACTCGACTGGATTCCGGCGTCGGCCAATACGACTTTGGCGATGACACCAAAACCATTGAGTATTTCAAAGCCAAGATCCCCGTTGGGGCCGCTGTCGCATTTCCCAAGGAGTTCCACCAGCGTTTCGGACCGTTCAATACGAATCTCGACCGGGTCAAGCGGCAATTGCTCGGTGGAAGTGACACACTGTTCTTCAATACGGCGTTCGAGGCGAAGATCGACGTCCGCTATGTGGGAAACTCCGTCGTGTTTCACCACCTCTCGGAAGAAAAGTTGAAGAGAGAATACTGGCTGCGACAAGCCTACGATGGTGGGCGATCGCTGATTCGCATGAATCGGCAATCGTTGTCTGCCCGAACCAGCACGCTTGGCGAATCGATTTGCAAAGCACCGCTTCATCTTCTTTGGGCGTGCATTGCTCGCAGAAATTCGTTTGCTCACCTGTATTCGAGCGTTGCACATGCCGGGAGAATGAAAGAGTCGTTGTTCTGGTGGGGTGAAAGTATCGCAGGTTAATCGCCGCAAGTTATCAATGTCCCCCCAAGCTCACGGGCAACGCCCCGTGTGATCGAACGCGGAATCCCGTGGCATTCTTTTTCTGAGTACCAATCAATGCAATTACAGAAGTGAATAACGGGAGAGCCTGTTGAGTTTGCGAAAGCAGTACGCCTGGAGTCTTGGGACCGAAATCGTACGCTACACGATCCAGCCGATCGTGGCGATTGTCCTCGCGCGCCTGCTTTCGCCTCACGATTTCGGCTTGGTAGCGATGTGCCTGGTCTCAATCTCTCTGCTTCAAGTATTTAAGGACGGCGGACTTGGCGACGTTATCATTCGAGACGAAGACGAGTCGGTTGTGGACTTTGCATTTTCGACCCAATTCGCCATTGCCGTCTTACTTTCCACAGCCGTATTGCTGTTGGCACCAGTAATTGCCATCGTGTTCAGCCAGCCACAGCTAACGGCCCCAATTCGTGTGTTGGCTTTGTCTTTCTTGATATCCCCCTTCGTCGACATCCCGGTCCGACTGAGTCAGCGTCATCTGAATTTTCGCGTAAACTTCATTCGCAGCGTGTTCGCACCTCTGTTTGGCGGAATCGTTTCGGTGTCGTTGGCACTTGCCGGGTGGCGGCACTGGTCGTTGATCATGGGGACACTTTGCGGACAAATCACTTCCGCCCTTATCCTGCCATTCCTCACCCACTGGCGGCCCCGCTTTCGCTTCTCCACGCGAGGACGGAAGAGCCAGATCACCTTCGGCCTGCACATGACCGCACAGGCGATGTTGCGCTGGCTGCGAAATTCGATCGCCAAACTTTCATTGGGGGTTGCCAAGGGGACGACGCACTTGGGCATCTTTGAGGTGGCTCAACAAGCCGCCAACATGCCCTACAACTGTGTTGGCGGGTCGCTACAGAAGCTGGCGTTTCCGGTCTTTTCAAAACATGTTCGCGAAGGCAAGAATCCGGCTCCCATATTTCTATCGCTGGTGCATCGTCTATCGCTCTTAACTATGCCATTGGGGTGTTTTCTCGCATGGTCCGCGAAGGATGCAATCCACTTGCTCTTGGGAGATGAATGGTTGCCCATGCTGTGGATTTTTGTGTCATGCCTGTTCGTGGCCAATGGCGCAGCCATTGTGAATCTGAATTTTGCCGTCATTAAGGCCGTAAATCGACCAGGCCTTTTGACCGGCTTCCTGATGGCTCGTATGGTTGTCTCGGTACCCGTCTATGCGTATGCCAGTACGCAAGGGATCAACATACTTGCAATTGCGATCGCCGCATTGGCGATCGTGATGGCACCGATAAACAGTTTTCTGACATGCCGAATGCTGGGGACGTCATACGGCGGCTACGTGAAGATGCTGGTGCGAAATGCCTTGTTGCCAGTGATCTCCCTCTCCAGTTGTGCGCTCATCATACGGCACTTTGCGCTGCCGCCATTCGTCGCATTGGTACTCAACTCAATTTCTTTCTTGATCGTCGCGTTCGCCAACATATCGTTGCTTGATCGACCACTGTTAAAACAGATTCTTGGAGCACTTCAACGACTCTCATCCGGAAGGGTCGGAGTCTTGGAATCGTAGCATCGATTGATAGCCGCCGTGGCATAACCTTTGCCCCTTCGTACGACAACTCACACAACTTGACGGATCGCCATGATTCGCCTTCAGTCATGAATCCCACGAACTCACCACTTTCCAACAACTTGCCAACGGCGCGGCGAGGCCACTCACGACGAATGCAGTTTCCAAAACGACTTCCGACTCAATGAATCGATATTCATACTCTCGTAGCCAACGCTCATTCTCTAAGAGGATATCAGGATGACCATAGCCGCGCACATAAAACACTTCGCCAAGAAAATCCCGGGCCTTGTTCCGCTTTCGCGGCGATGTGGGCTGATTCGCGGGCCAATCCCCCATGGGCAGCGTGGAATACGGTCGGCGGGTCACCGCGAATACGTCGGTGGCTTATGGGACGAAATCGGAACACTCCAATTCGAGATGATGCTCGCCCACGGACTCTTGCCACACCACAATCTGTGCGATGTCGCCTGTGGAAGTTTGCGAGGCGGTCGCCACTTCATTCATTACCTTGAGCCGGGAAGGTACTTCGGGATCGACAAGGAACAGCCTCTGATCGATGCCGGCATCGATCATGAGATCGGCCCCGATATGCTAGCTCAGAAACGCCCGGAATTCGTGCTTTCATCTGAGTTTGAATTCGACCGTTTTAGTCAACAAGCAGACTACGCACTTGCCCAATCGCTGTTTACTCACTTGCCGGCTGAGTTGATTGAGACCTGTATTCGACGGTTGCGTAAAGCAATGCATCCCGGTGGCGTCTTCCTGGCAACTTTCTTCCACGATGAATCGGGCCGAGACAACCCGACAACTCCGCACGATCATGGACGATTTGCCTTCACCGAAGAGCAAATGATAGCGTTTGGAGAAAAACATGGCTGGCGTGCAGACTATATCGGCGACTGGTCGCACCCGCGGGGACAGGTGTTGGTGAAGTATACCGCATGAACAGCATTCTGTGTGCTGAGGCAGACAAGAAGGAACGAACAGAGTTTTTGGACGACGGTTCGAATGGCATATCTTCCCTACGAAAACGAGATTCGCATCGCCGGCCTGGTCATCCTTGGCCTGTCAACGGTTTGGCTGCTGCGTTATAAGCCGCGCTGGGCTGCTGGCGTGATTATGGGATTCGGCTGGTACGACTACTTTACAACCAATTTGGGATTCGTCCTTGATGCGGGAAAGCTTCTCGGCATCATCTGTGCGGGTTATATCGTGCTGAATCCTCAGATTATGAACAATCCCAGTGTGCGATTTTTGAAGCGCACGTGGATGCCTTACTGGGTCTACTGCATTGGAATTACTGTCGTCATGGTTCCCTTCTGGCCGGAAGTCCACGGGGGTGCCTCTGGAGTGTTGTATACGTCGCTTCGTTGGTTCGTTCAACTTGTCACAATGGGCCTTGGGTTCTGTGTGGCGATTGTGGTTGCCGGCATCACAACATCGACGGCACGGCTTCACGAATCGACACGCATCATCATCCTCAGTGCGGTCATTCTTGCCGCGGTTGGGATTTACCAGTTTGTCGCTTATCCGCGAGGATGGCCAATCAACACGATTGCACGCCAGGGAGGACTCGAAAACTCGATCGCGGCGTCGAAGGTTGACGGCGAACGCACTTTCCGGCCGTATTCGTTGGCCGGTGAACCCAAGGGCTTTGCAACGAGCTTATGCCTACCCCTGGTTCTGCTGTTTTTCTTCGGCAATCGATCCGACGTCATGCCATTCAAAAAGTGGTTGCGAATCCCTCTCCTTGTTGGGTTTGCGACGGCGATGTTCCTGACACTCTCGACGGCCGGATTCCTGATCATCGCGCTTGTCATCGTCACCGCGATGATCGCGATGGCGCATATCCGTGTCGGTCTGGGCAGAGCGATTCGCAACACGCTTTCGATCGCAGCCGTCGCGGGATTCGCCGTGATCGTCGTGAACGCGGATACGGTGTTTCAGAGAGTCGAGAAGGTTTATCAAATTCGCGTCGAAGAGCGTGTGCAGAGCGATCTGTTTACCTATGGAGAACTCGGCGTTTTCGCCTTGTGGCAGGATTCGCCGGGCCACATTGTGACGGGGGTGGGACGCGGCGGATGTTCGTTTTACATTCGGCAGTATCGTGATGACTACGAAGGGTATACGGCATCGGCACGCGGCATTGTGGGTGAAATGGCCGACATCGGTCTCATTGGTGTGTTTCTACTTTACGTTCCGCTCATTTCGATGTTGTACCAACTCGGAATTCGTATCCGAAATACGCCCAACTCACACAACTTCGTGGTCGCATACCTATTTTGCTGCTGTGGAGTCCCGATGATGCTGACAAAAGCCGCCTGGATCTTTCCGTTTTCCGTCATCGGAATGTCGGTGTGTTTGTATTCGCTGGTCTTGGCTCACAGCAAGGTACACCGCCCTGCCCTGCGAACAGCGGATGCACAACCACCACACCGGCGACTCGCATTGAATCAGCGTTGATACAATGAAGAAACCTACGGTCTTATTTATATCATGCGAATTCCCGCCCGACGGTTCGCCGGGGGCGATTCGTAATGTGGCGTTTGCAAGACACTTGGCAGAACACGGATTCGACGTTTCCGTCATTAGCGAACGCCACGTTCCAATCGGTCAAACCCCCACATGGGAGTTTGTTTCGGAGGTTGAAGTTCCTTCGGCCAAACGGCGGATGGTACAGGAAACAACGGCTATCAGTCGCGTTCGGGCTTTCCTGTCGTATGCAACAATTCGGTTGGATGTGTCCTATGTCGGCATTCCGAATCTGGTCGAAACGGTGGCCGCACGTCATGTCCGTCAGCCGTTCGATCTGATCTACGCATCGTGTAATCCGCTCAGCGCCGCTGTCGCCGGTATGCTTATCAAGGAAAAACTGGAAATCCCCTTGATCGCCGAATTTCGCGACCCGTGGCTCGACAACCCAATTCGGGAATGGCCCACTGCATTGCATTACTGGTGGGAGAAGCGACTGATGCGGCGAACTCTCGCCGCCTGCGATCAGGTCATCATGAACACTCCCACGGCCCGCGAGAATCTGTTGAAGCGGTTGGAAGGTCGGCTCGCCGCCAATCAGATTCACGTCATTCCTCATAGCTTCGACGCGGAACGAATTCATGCAACCGAGGCGGCGGATCGAACGAACGGTCCCGTCACACTCGGATACAGCGGCGGGTTTTATGCGACCGCCAAGCCACGATCGCGCAGCATGTTTCAACGGGCATTTTCCTACACACCTTTCGCAGGCGGCAGTGTCGATCGGCGGTTGTCGTCACCGCGACCGCTGTTCGATGCGTTTCGGCGGTTGATCGATCAGGACGAATCATACAAGTCGCGTCTGTGCTTGCGATTTCTGGATTCGTTAAAGCCGGAAGATATTTCGTATACGAAAGAGATCGGTATCTGGGAACAGTTGATTTTAGAACCGCGGCGACCGCCACACGAGATATCGTTGTTTTTGAACAGCTGCGACGCGCTGTATCTCACCAATCCAGTGTTCCCAAACCTTCGATCACCGTTCATTTCGACGAAGACGGTCGAATACATCGCAACCGGTAAACCGATCGTCGCTTTTCTCTCCGACTCGGATAACCGGGACGTTGCGCGGCGTTCCGGATTGGCGCGGCTCGTCGATCCGCTCACCGTGGACAGGTTAACTCACACTCTGGCCGAATTGGTTGATGACGTGGAGCAAGGAGTCGTAGTGACGCCGGACTGGAACTATATTCGCAGTTTCGATCGCGGGCGACACGCCCAGCACCTTGCAGACGTATTTCGGCAAGCGTTGAAAAGTCATCCGGGACATGCCGTAACGACCGACTGTTTCCCAATCCAACGTGCCGCATGAAAATCGCCTTTTGCTGGTCGAACATTTCGGGCTACATGGTCGCCTGCTTGCGCGAACTTGCGTCACGCCACGGGGTTGACGTTCTTGGAGTCTTTCCTGAGATCCGTTCAACGACAAATACGGCGTTCGACAAAGAAACATACGCAGGCGTCAACATTCACTGGACCAGTCCGCACGATTCCACTGCGCATCTCGCCGGCACAATTGGCAACTTCCATCCCGACGTGATTGTCATTTCGGGTTGGAACAATGCAAAGTACCGAGCGATCGCTCGCTCGACGCAGTTTTCGCAGGCCACCAAGATCCTGGCAATCGACAATCAATACAGCGCCAGTTGGCGGCAATCGCTGGGACGTCTCGCCTGTTGGCGATTGTTCCAATCGTTCGCCGGGATCATGGTGCCGGGCGAACGATCCTGGCAGTTGGCGAGATTCCTGGGGTTTGCCGAATCACAAATCATTCGGGGCACTTACGGGATCGATTACGATTCGTTCAAGCGAGCGCACGATTCGAGACGGCAATCCTCCTGGCCCCGGCAATTTGCGTTCGTGGGACGACTCGTCGAGGCCAAAGGGATCGACATCCTCGTTTCGGCTTATCAAGAATATCGCCGTCGCGTTTCGTCGCCGTGGACGTTGACGGTCTGCGGAAAAGGTCCGCAACAGTCACTCTTGAAGAATCAACCGGGAATTGAACATCGAGGCTTTGTACAGCCTCGCGATTTGCCGGATGTTCTTGCCGATCATGGTGCGTTTGTCCTGCCCAGCCGCAACGAGCCGTGGGGGCAGGTCATCGTTGAAGCAGCTGCCGCCGGACTGCCAATCATTTGCACCGAGGCATGTGGAGCGGGCGTCGAGTTGGTTCATAACGGATTCAACGGACAGAAAATACCGACCGGCAAGGACCGTGCGCTCATCGAGGCGATGCGCTGGATGCACGATCATGCAGATCAAGTTCCGCTCTTCGGCAATCGCAGCAGTGAACTGGCAGCGGCATACAGCGCAGAGCGTTGGGCGGATCGATTGTTGACATGGCTGAATCCTCAGACGGAAGCTTGTGCTGCCTAACTCACAATTAGGCCGACCTGTGAAAGATGGAGTAAATAATGAGTTGGCAACAGCATTATCAGGACCGGTTTTACCGGTCGCGGCCAGGCTGGCAAAACGGTTCTCAGCAGTTCCGCGACGTGATTGACTCACATCTCCCCGCCGATGCAACCGTGTTGGAACTGGGAGCGGGGCCTGGCAATCGCACGACGAAATTCCTCTCCGAACGATCATCGTGCGTTGATGGTTTGGACATCGACGAACAGGTTAAGAACAACGAGTTTCTCGACCGGAGAATTGTCTACGATGGAACAGCGTTTCCACTGGAAGATGCGTCCTACGACGCCATCGTCGCCGACTACGTGCTGGAACACGTGGAAAAACCTCACGCGGTGTTTTCCGAGATTTCACGAGTGCTCAAACCGGGCGGCGTTTTTCTGTTCCGCACGCCGAATCTTTTCCACTATGTCAGCCTGATTTCCTTCCTGACTCCACATTTCATCCATCAGCTCTGTCGGAAATTCGTGCACGGAGTTGGTGACCAACCCGATCCCTACCCAACGTTCTACCGATTGAACTCGGAAAGACGAATCCAGCGGCATTGCAATGACGTCGGCTTGCAAGCGATCGAATTGCAAATGATCGAAAAAGAGCCTTCCTATCTCATGTTCAGCCGCCCTGCCTTTCTTGCAGGAGTCGCCTACGAGAGAACGGTGAACTCTTCCGACTGGTTCAAGTCGCTGCGTGTGAACATCTTTGGGGCACTTCGACGAGAACCGGAATTGGAGAGTCAAACAGACGCCCGGAAACCGGTACAACGGTCGGCACAGAAAGCCGCTTAGAGACGAACCTTATCCTCTGTTCAAACGCTGATATCAATCCCTGATGCGAATCATCCAAGTCGTTCCCCGAATCTCTGACGAAGCCAGCGGCCCATCATACACCGTTCCCTCTCTGACGTCGGGATTGGCAAAGATCGGGGCGTCGGTGGAATTGCACGTACTGTCTGCAGGCGAACAGGAATCGACCGAATACCAAGTCGAATCTCATCCGACGAGCCGGTTCTTCTCCAGGCTTGGTATTTCACATTCGATGGGCAAGACGTTGCGGAGAAAGGCAACCACCGCAAACATTCTGCACAATCACAGCCTATGGATGATGCCCAATGTTTACTCGGGACGAGCCGTGCGAAATACCGACTGTCGGCTCGTCGTTTCGCCGCGAGGAACGCTTTCACAGCGGGCTTTGCAGCAGTCGTACTGGCCCAAACGAATTATGTGGCGATTATGCCAGCATGATGCCGTCCGACAGGCCGCTTGCCTGCATGCGACTGCCGAGCATGAATATCTGGACATTCGCCGCGCGGGGTTCCGACAGCCGGTGGCAATTATCCCCAACGGAATCGATGTCCCCGCCGACCCCAGAGCTGAACCATGCGGACGTCGAACACTTCTCTTTCTCGGCCGCATTCATCCCATCAAGGGCCTTGAGGGCCTGCTGCGGGCATGGCAGTCCGTGCAGCGTTCTTTCCCTGACTGGGAAATACAGATTGTCGGCCCCGGCGATTCCAGCTATACCGCATCGCTCAAACGTCTGGCGGTTGAGTTGAATTTGGAACGGACCGGTTTTGTCGGGCCTGCATACGGAAAAGAAAAGCAGGCTTGGTATCGCCGGGCGGAATTGTCTGTGCTACCGAGTTGGTCGGAGAATTTTGGTATGTCGGTTTCGGAATCCCTTTCGCATGGCCTGCCGGCAATTGCCACCGATGCGACTCCGTGGTCCGGCATGTCAACTCACCGTTGTGGATGGTGGATCGAAACGGGCGAATCGGCACTGACCGACTGCTTACAGAAGTCGCTTTGCAAGACGCGGAGCGAACTTGCCGAAATGGGCCAACGTGGTCGTCGATGGATGGAAGAGGAATTTGCCTGGCCACGAATCAGTTCGATGATGTTCGGCACCTATGAGTGGCTGTTGGGTGGAGGCACACCACCCGCCTGGATCGCAACCGATTAGCATCGACACCGCTGACTGGCTCGAATCTTGCAATCAAAGACGACTGGGAAAGTAGAGACCAATGTTACGTAGGCTGGCTGAACGCGTTGCTCGCGGAGTGGTCTTCAAACGTCGCCTGCCTGCGCGCTTCGGCAGAGTGCCACTGTACGTGACTCCCGATTCGGCGCTTCAATATCTCAAACCAAAGCTCGATGCGGATTTCGCGAACCTGTTCGACATCGTGGATGAATTCGTTCAACCCGGCGATTGCGTGTGGGATCTGGGAGCCAATGTGGGGATGTTTACCTTTGCAGCAGCCCAACGGGCCGGCGCAGAAGGCCATGTTGTGGCAGTGGAAGCCGATGTCTGGTTGGCCACATTGATTCAGCGATCCGCATTGATTCCGGAGAACGCTGGGATCAATGTTTCGGTGTTGCCGGCGGCGTTGTCAGACCGATGTGGCATCGAACGGTTTCTGATCGCGAACCGCGGTCGCTCGGCCAATTCACTGGAACGCGCCGGCCACCGCAGTCAGGCAAAAGGGACACGATTCGTAAATTACGTCCCTTGTTTGACGCTCGATCAATTGCTGGAAACCTTCCCGCCGCCACAGTTCATCAAGATCGACGTTGAGGGAGCCGAGTTGATGCTGCTGAGCCAGGCCAAAAAGGTGCTAACCCAATGCCGGCCGCGACTCTACTGTGAAGTGGGTGGGCAACAAAACGAACGAGTCACGGAGTTACTCCGCAATCACGACTACACGCTCTTCGACGGCGATGTTCGCGATCGCCAGCCGCTAGCGAAGTGTGCCTGGAATTCGCTTGCCGTCCCGAACGAACTACTTGAGAGTTCAGATTATTATGCCAAGTCAGCATGATGAGTCATTAAATACAGTCCGACTCAGCGAACGTCCGTCGGACGATTCCGCGTCGGTTGCCGTTGTGATCCTGACGTTCAATGAAGAGGCCAATCTTCCGGCCGCGTTGGACTCGGTGAAGAATTGGGCAACCGAGATCTACGTCGTCGATTCCTACAGTACCGATGGCACGGTTGACATTGCGCTGTCGCGGGCGGATGAGGGCGTCCACGTAGTTCAACACGAGTTCATCAACTATTCGGACCAATGGAACTGGGCGCTGAAGAATCTGCCAATTTCCGCTGAGTGGACGTTGAAGTTGGACGCCGACGAACGCGTCACAATGGAATTCAAAGCGGAGTGCGAGAGAAGGCTGGCCGACTTTCCGGCTGAGAGCCACGGCGTAATGTTTCGTCGGCGGCTGTTCTTCATGGACGACCCGCTGAGCTTTGGCGGCGTGCGAACCAACTATGATCTCAGGATGTGGCGGAGTGGCATGGCTCGCTTCGAGGACCGCGCGGTGAACGAACATGCGATGGTCGAGGGGAATGCGGAGACGTTCGCAAGTGCGATTGAGCATCACGACTACAAGTCGCTGACTGATTGGCTCGACAAGCACAATCGGTATGCTTCGCTGGAAGCCATCACCGGACTGGAAGGCAAATTGGATGGCGAAATTGCTCCGCGGCTGTTTGGTTCGCCAATGGAGCGACGCTGTTGGATGCGACGATTCGCTCAACGATTGCCGCTTCGGCACGTGTGCCACTTTCTGTTTCGTTACTTCTTACAACTGGGTGTTCTCGATGGCCGAGCGGGATTCCGCTACGCGTTTTTGCACGTCGCTTACATCTATTGGATCGATCTAAAGATCATTGAGGCCAGAAAACGCGGCCAACATCCATTGGTCGTATTCCCCCAACGTGGCCAGCCACATCCGGTAGTCGAACAGTCCGCGATTCAGCGGCAATGCGACCCCAGCCAGTCGGAACGTCACGCAGCTTAGACGACGCCGATCATCTCAATTTGGACCCCAGAGAACTCTATGTGCGGAATTGCAGGATTCGCGGGCGACTTCGTTGACGGGCTGGTTGCTCGGATGAATGCCGTCCAAATCCATCGCGGACCGGACGGACACGATATCTTCGAAGATGTCGGTAGCCGCGTTGCGCTGGGACATGTGCGACTATCGATCCTCGACCTGAGCAGCGCAGCCAGTCAACCAATGCAATCGGCCGACGGGCGTTTCGTGCTGACGTACAACGGAGAAATCTATAACTTCAAGGAGCTACGAAAACGGCTGACGGGACTTGGCCATCGTTTTATCTCCCAAGGTGATACGGAAGTGCTGCTCGCTGCGCTCGTGCAGTGGGGAGAGCGGGCCGTCGAGGAATTGAACGGCATTTTCGCCTTCGCATTATGGGATCGTCACGAGCGAACAATGCTGTTGGCACGCGATCCAATGGGCGTCAAACCGCTCTATTATGCGCAGCCCAAGCGTGGCACGTTGTTGTTTGCCAGCGAAATCAAATCACTTTGTGCTCACCCCGATCTGCGTCGCGAACCCGATTTTCTAGCACTGCATCAGCATCTGGCTTACGGTCATACGTCGGGCGACAGAACCGCGATTCGTGCAGTCCGCCGACTGCCGGCGGGGTCGCTACTTCGCTGGCGGACGGCTTCGCGATCGATCGAAATCACCCAATATTGGCAGCCTTCGTTCTCCATCGGCGATACGACAGACGGTGACGGCGCAGCCGACGAACTCGCGAGCAGAATCGAGCAGGCAACCAATCGACAGATGGTCTCAGACGTTCCCGTTGGAACGTTTCTCTCCGGCGGACTGGATAGCAGTCTGCTGACCTTGTTGGCCGCACGAAGCAATCCGAAACTGGATTGCTACACCACGTCCTGTTCCGCCGAAGACAATTCACTCGATCAGGCAGCACCGGATGCACCTTATGCCCGGCGACTTGCGAAGGAACAGGGACTTGCGCTACACGAATTGACCATGCGATCGGATGTCGCGTCGTTGTGGCCCCAATTGGTTTTTCATCTCGACGAACCACTCGCCGATCCAGCGGCTATTGCCTGTTACTTGATCTGTCGGTCTGCCAAAGAGAACGGCACAAGCGTGCTTTTGTCCGGTCAAGGTGCGGACGAGCTGTTCGGCGGCTACCCCCGTTACTGGGCAATGCAACGCACGGGTTGGCTGAACGCTCTGCCGTCATGGAGTCGCCGGGCACTTTCAACTGCCGGGAATCTGCTGCCCGGCGCGTTATCGGGGCCTGCAGGCGCGGCGCTGCGACGGGGGCGACGCGTCCTGAGTTCAGCGCACCTCAGCCCGTCCGAGCGGTTTCTCGCCTTATGCACGGGGACACCGGAAGCTGAAATCCGTAAGGTTCTCGCGCCGGACTTTCTCGCCTGCCTCGGCGAACAACCGGCAACGTGGGAATGCCTCGATTCGATGAACCGTGGCGATGGCGGACAGTTGGACCGCTATCTGCGGCGCGACCAGTCGGTCTATCTTCCCAATCACAATTTGCTCTATACCGACAAGATGAGCATGGCCGTTGGAGTCGAGGCGCGCGTTCCCCTGCTGGACGATGATGTCGTTGGCTTCGCGAATCGGCTTCCCTCGCATCAGAAAGTTTCCGGCGGCGTGACAAAGGCAATCCTGCGCCAATCGTCCCGCTCGATCGTCCCCGATTGGATCATCGATCGCCCCAAGGCGGGATTTGGCGCTCCGTACCGCACATGGTTGAAAAATGATCTGGCGGAAATGTGGCTCGATTTGACCGCGCCGGCGGCGGTCCAACGCCGCGGCTGGTTCGACGATCAAGCACTCACCGCAATTCGTGAGCGGAGTCTAAGCGGCACGATCGATTTATACATGCTGCAATGGGCCGTGCTCACGACGGAGATTTGGGCGCAACAATTCATCGATAAGAATCCCGCCGAGACGGCGATTGGAACCGGTCCGTCCAGAGTCAAACACGCAATGCCCAAGGCGGCTTAATGCATCCGGTCTCCAGCGTGCGACAACCCGGTCTCCAGCGTGCAACAACACAGTGAAGGAAGGATTCGACATGAACGACAGTCGAGAATCGACCTCTGAAATCGAGTCGGAATCGTTGAAAGAGACGGTCCACGCGTTCTGGCAACGCCAATCTTGTGGAGAAATCTATGCTGCGGGCGACGATTTTCGTAGCCAACTTGATGCCCAGTCGCGACAGCGGTATCTGCTCGAGCCCTATATCGTCGATTTCGCCAGGTTTCACGAAGGCGCGGGCCAGGATGTGCTGGAGATTGGCGTTGGGATGGGAGCGGATCATCTGCGTTGGGCCAAGTCTGGACCCAAATCATTAACCGGAGTCGATTTGACGGAACGCGCAATCTCCTTCACTCAGCAACGACTCGCTGCCGAAGGACTGCACTCAAAGCTGCAAACGGCGGATGCCGAAAACCTACCGTTTGATAATGATTCGTTCGACATCGTGTATTCGTGGGGAGTTTTGCATCATACGCCGCATACTCAAAACGCTTTGGATGAGGTATGTCGCGTGTTAAAGCCGGGCGGCAAGTCACGGATCATGATTTATCACGCGCACGCGATCGTCGGTTACATGCTTTGGATACGCTACGCGCTGTTGGCGGGACGGCCTTGGAGATCACTGGCTGATATTTACGCGACACAGCTTGAAAGCCCCGGCACGAAAGTCTATTCGACAAGGGAAGCGGCACAACTATTCGGCTCATTCGGCAGCGTTAAAACATCGACGGCACTCAGTGTCGGTGATTTGATGCAAGGCGCTGCTGGACAAAGACATCGGGGGCCATTGCTTACTATTGCGAAGAGACTTTGGCCCCGTTGGTTCATCAAAACGTTTCTCCCAAACCATGGCCTGTTTCTGATGATCGAGGCAGCAAAAGATGACAAATGTTCGATTCGCCATGCAGCCTAGTGCTCTGTCTGGCTTTGATTTTAGGGTTCCGGCGATCAGTGGTTTCTGGGAAAGTCGTGGTAACCAAGGAGGGTTGCCATGCAAAAGAAGTACGTTGTTCGCCTCACCGATGAGGAACGCAAAACGCTGTGGAGCGTAGTGAAGAAGCTGAGTGGTTCGTCGCAAAAGGTGCGTCGAGCGCAGATATTGCTGAAGGCGGATTCCGACGGTCCGAACTGGACTGACAAAAAGATCGCTGATGCATTGTCGTGTCGGGCGAAAACTGTCGAAAACCTTCGACAACGATTGGTGACTGAGGGATTTCAGCTCGCGCTTGATGGTAAAAAACGTGAAACGGCTCCACGTAAAAAACGGCTTGATGGAGAGCAGGAAGCGAAGGTGATTGCCTTGCGATTCGGTCAACCTCCCAAAGGGTTTGCAAACTGGTCATTGCGGTTGTTGGCCGAGAAAGTCGTGGAATTGGAAATCGTCGAATCGGTTTGTCATGAAACCGTCAGACAGACGCTTAAAAAAACGGACTGACGACATCGCGAAAAATTCAGTACTGGGTCATTCCACCGGAGGCGAACAGCGAGTTCGTTGCCTGCATGGAAAACGTGCTGGAGACCTATTCCCAACCGTACAACGAACGCCGTCATTACCAAGCGACAAGGGCCCGTGCTGTGCATGGACGAACAACCGGTTCAACTGCTGAAAGAAACACGGATTGCGATTCCAGCGACGCGGCAACATGCTCGCCGCGTCGATTACGAATACGAACGTGCGGGAACCGCCAGCATTTTTATGTTTACCGAACCACTCTCTGGCTGGCGGATGGTCCATGTTCGCCAGCATCGCAAAAAAGTTGACTGGGCCTTGGAAATGGAAGAACTTCTCCGCACGCGGTATGCGGAAGCGGAACGAGTGATTCTGGTCTGCGACAACCTCAACACGCACACGATGGGCGCTTTCTACGAAGCCTTTCCAGCCAGCCAGCCAGGCGCGAGAAATTGTCCGTCGTCTCGATTTTCGATTCACTCCCAAGCACGGAAGCTGGTTGAACATTGCGGAAAACGAACTTAGTTCCATGACACGTCAATGCCTGAAACATCGCCGCATCGGCGACATCGATCAACTTCGCCAGGAGACACGCGACTGGGCCATCGCCAGCAACGATAAACAACGAGGTGTCGATTGGCAGTTTACAGTCAACCGCGCACGCAACAAACTCAAGTCCCTCTACCCTAAAACCATAAATTGACAGAGCACTAGGACGCCGATGAGTACTGACCCCGAAGATCTTCGACAATGAATTCCTAAGACCCCGATTGACACGGATTGGAATCGAATTCTCAACGGTGTCCTTGTAGATCGCACGAACCGAATCCAATACTCCGTTTCAAGCAGGCAAACGACATTTCCAAGTTCATCTCGACGCGATTCACACTTCGCTTCATCGCGGCGTCAATGCTGACTTTCGTTTGGTGCGGATTGCCAACCTGGATCTATTGTGGCTGGGGTCTGCCGACCACAGAAAAATTGTTGACGCAGTACGTCATGCCGGTCGGTCTCGCCTGGAACCTGCTGATTCTCGGTTCGACCATCGCGTTGTTTCGTGGACATTACAAAATCACCACGCTGCTGATGGCTTCAACGCTGGCGATCACTTTGGTCGGTAATACCACGTTGGGCACTCTGGCTACGAACCGCCTGGAACGTCGGTTCCCCAGTTCGTCCCCGGGTGATTTTCAGGAGCCGTTTCGGGCGATCGTCATCTTGGGGGGATGTGCGCGACGATTGCCTTCGGGCCGAGTTGAGGTGAACGGTGAGGGCCAGCGGATTGTTGCAGCGGCCGAGTTCTGGCACGCAGGAAAGACCGAGTGGATTGTCACCACCGGACGAAAACCCAATGCCGATCCACAGGATGCATCTCTCGTCGCTGCGGAGATCTTCGAAAGTTTAGGGGTGCCCCGAAATCGCATTTTAAGGATACCGGCACGCAACACATCCGAAGAAATCCGATCCGTCCGGGAATTGGTGGACAACCCACCCACCGGATTTGCTGAAACTCCCGGGCGAATCGGTCTCGTGACCAGCGCCTTTCACATGCCCCGGGCGATGCGTCTGGCGAAGTCTGTGGGGTTGGAATTGGTCCCCTTGCCCAGCGGAAATCACGGTGTCACCAGAAAATGGACCCCGAGTCATCTCGTCCCCTCCTCACAAGCCATCGATGGCAACTCCATCCTTTTCAAGGAATATCTTGCCGGTTTGGTTGGTCGATAGAACCCGAGTGTGAGCTTTCCACCCACGGCAGACAAATCCCTCACTCATCCTGTTTTCTCCTATGTCACAACGTCCCAAATTGAGAGTTTTTGGAATCGATTCTGACTGCAGCCCTTGCCCAGTCAACCGTACACACCACGTCGTGTTAGATCGCTGTTGACACCACCGTCCGCAAACCGGTAAATACCGTCCGATGTATCCCGTGATGTCTCATCCTTCACCGAACAACCTTCCAAGCGACGCGATCGCGGCTCGCGTGGGTCACGG
>CAUZOL010000056.1:0-27719 GCA_963581435.1 Planctomycetota bacterium | reverse complement strand
AGAAAATGCCAAAGCATCACCACGCGCTAGACACGGGGCGGCCGCAGCGTGTTACAATCGCGACATCGCGAGCCTGGATCGGTTTCAGGCTCGACCCATATGGGAAATGTAGGATTAGGCGGATTTCCCACAGCCAAGTCAACTCCGGCCGTTTGACGATCAGCGAGCAGAGTTCCTCAACCCGAGCATACCATTCGCGAATTCGCTTGTTGGGAGCCATTGTGGTACCCGCTAGAAAACGGCCGATCGGCGATATTCGGGGAATCGAATCCACCACAAACACCGACTCAATTGTACGTCACAATCACGTCTCGGTCTACGGAGAAGGTGATTTCGCAACGATTTCTGCTTGACTTTTCATCCCGCCGGTTTGAATCACCGCGAACGAGAACAGCTGACTACCCTGTCAAACAAGATGATTGCGTTCCATAATGAATTCAGTCTGAATGATTCTCAACGCCAGACAAGTGAGGTCAAAACATGAAGTCGCTTCGATTTTCTGTCGTTATGTTCGCCATCCCGTTTTTGTTGTGTGCGAATGCATTCGCGGAACGTCGGGCGCTGCGTGTTCCTGCCGACCGTAAAACGATTCAGGCCGCCATCGATGCGTCCGCAGCGGGTGATACCGTTCTGGTCGCCCCCGGCACGTACACGGAACGGCTGCGGTTGAAGGCCGGCGTGACGCTCAAAAGCGATGGCGATGACGCGAAAGGCAAGCTGGGATTGAAGCGAGCCGAGGTGACGATTCTCGACGGTGGCGGTGATGCCGGAACCGAACCCGGTGTTGACATGGCCGCAAGATCGACGCTCGACGGCTTCACGGTGACCAACGTCGGCAGGTACGACGATGCGAAGTGGAAAAAGCACTACGCCACACAGGGCGAACAGCAATCGCACGAGCACATCGGCGCGCCGGGAGTCGCCGGCATCGGCATCGTCGGCGTCTCCTGCACCGTTCGCAACAACATTGTGCATCACATTGGTTACTCCGGAATTGGCATCAGCGGTGTGAAAGGAAAGCGATGTTCCCCGCTGGTCACACACAATGTCTGCTATCGCAACATGGGCGGCGGCATCGGTTCGATGAAAAGCTCGACCGCCATCATTCGCAGCAACATCTGCTTCGAGAATTTCTACGCCGGCATCGGTCACGACGACGGCAGTCCGTTGGTGGTTGACAACATTTGTTACGGCAACATTCGCGCCGGCATCGGGATCAGCGAAGGGTCGAAACCAATCGTGCGCGGGAACAAGTGCTACAAGAACCGCCGCGCCGGAATTGGGACGCGCACGGGAGCCGAGACGCGACCGTTGATCGAGAACAACGAATGTTACGAAAACGACATGGCCGGAATCGGCACCCGCGAAGAAGCGGCCCCGTTGATTCGTAACAACAAGTGCTACAAGAACAAACTGGCCGGAATCGGTTCGCGAACCGGAGCGCATCCCACAATCATCGGCAACGAATGCTACGAAAACGGAAAGGCCGGAATCGGTCAACGCGACGATGCACATACCACGCTCATCGGCAATTACTGCCATCACAACAAAACGTCGGGAATCGGCTTTGCCGCCTGCAAGGCGGGGCAAGCGACTGTGGTGAACAATCGCGTGATCGACAATGCAATGGTGGCCGTCGGCATCAACCCCGGTTGGACGGTCACCTTGTCGGGTAACGAGTTGTCGCGGAAGGGCGGACTGCCGCCGATTGTGATGGTCTTCAAAGGCTCGACGGCGACGTTTACGGGCAACATTATCCGCGGCGGTGGAGTTGCCGGTATCCGTGTCGCCGGCAATGTGCGGGCTGATGACAATCGTTTTGAGGGAACCAGCCTTCGGCGTGGCGGTCCGCCCAACTTCGCGATTTGGGCGCTCAAGGGTTCAACCGTTTCGATGAGCGACAACCAGATTACAACGTGGCGGCACGCACTCTCGGCCGGCGAAGCGAACGTGACGGCGATCAACAACACCGTTCGCCTCTTTCACGCAGCGGCGTTCGTCGTCAACAAGTCACCGTCGCCACCGCAGTTCATCGGCAACACCGCGTTCTCGAACGATGCAAAATCCAAGGTGGTCTCGATGGACGGGCTGGCGGGGATCAACATCGATAACGAGTTAAAACCGGCGCGTACTCAGAAATCCTCGTCGGCCATCGAAAAGTAGCCCGCATGCATGTTTGGCCAGTTTTCCAAGGTGGGAACGGCGAAAGGGGGTGACACCGTCGGCTTGGCTCGCGTTATGCCGCAGGAAACACTGACTGCCCGTGCATTGGCGTTCTGCATGCTGTCAACTGTGGCAGCCGGGTGATAGAATTGGCTGTTCGCTGCTGAAATCCGGCTGTTAACGCGGCCGCGATTGTCCCTTCGGCATCGTGTTGTTGCAGAAAAACCGTGTTGTAACAGAAGATAGAGTCATGGAAAATTCCTCGTCCGCATCGACGAACCTTGATGAATGCGTCTCCGCTGGAGGAGGCAATGGAGAGATGACCGAGCCGACGCCGGTCGATCTGCCACGGATCGAGCGTGCGGTTCGCGAGATTCTTTCAGCTATCGGTGAAGATCCGGATCGTTCGAGTTTGTGCGAGACGCCGGCCCGTGTCGCGCGGATGTACGCCGAGTTGTTTTCTGGTCTGCATATTGATCCGTCGCGGCATCTCGACAAGTGCTTTGACGAAGAGTACGACGAGTTGGTGCTGGTGCGCGACATCGCATTCAACAGCACCTGCGAGCATCACCTGCTGCCGTTCATGGGTGTTGCCCATGTTGGTTACCTTCCAAGGGGCAAGGTGGTTGGGTTGAGCAAGCTGGCACGCGTTGTCGAGGAGATTTCGCATCGTCCACAGGTGCAAGAGCGAATGACGCATCAGGTTGCCGACCTGGTCAACACAAAGCTCGACGCCAAAGGGGTGGTCGTGGTGATCGAAGCAACGCACACCTGCATGACGATTCGCGGCGTTCGCAAACCGGGCAGCTTAACGGTGACCAGTGCCGTCCGTGGTCTGTTCAAAACGAATCAATCGAGCCGCGCAGAAGTGATGGCGTTGATTAACCGGAAATGACTTCAGCCATCAGCTTTCAGCCAGAAAGATGAGCGACTCCGCAGCAGAACCTTGCCCACTATCTGCTCTGTCCTTCCTGCCTAACGACCAACCATGATTGCACATTTTTCGTTACGGTTAATTTGTGGCATGAGCCTGATGTGGTGCCTGATGCCGCGCGGGCAGGTCACGTCGGGATTCTTTCGCATTCAAATGCTGGTCGTGCTGGGGCTGAGCGTGCTGTCGGCGCTGACGCTGGGGATGTTCACGGGTGACAGCGACAAGCTTCTGCCCCCTTTATTGCCCACGCAGATGACCACTGCATTGTGTGTGCTGCTGGCGGTGGCGGCGTTCATCGGTTCGGTGATGTGGACGCTCGAACGCCGACGGGCGGGTGGCTGGTTCGCGATGATAATCGCCGTCGTTTCGCTGGGCGTGCTGTTGTTGTCTTTCCCACGGATCGGTTCGGTTACCGCTGGGGCCGAGTGGTTGCGGATGTTGTCCGATGTTTCCTCGGCCGCCATTTTGGGCGGAGCGATGACGGCCATGTTGTTGGGACACTGGTATTTGACCGCCCCGACGATGTCGATCGACCCGTTGAATCGATTGACGTGTTACTTCGGCGGTGCGGCCGTGCTGCGGTTATTGGTTTCGACCATTGGTTTGGCGATGGCGTGGGGCAGCATCGGCGACAGCACACACACCATGTGGCTGTGGTTGCGTTGGACCGCCGGCATCGCCGGGCCGTTGGCCGTTGCCTTCATGGTGTGGCGGATTCTCAGGTACCGCAACACACAGGCGGCCACAGGCGTGCTGTTTGTCGGTGTGATTGTGACGTTTATCGGCGAGATGACCGGGTCGCTGCTCTACCAGGCACTGTGGACGCCGCTTTAAGGGAGATAAGGAGCGTGGGAGATAGGGAGGGAGGGGAGAAAAGCGGAGCCATTTCACCCCGTCCCTGCGTTTCGCTCGTTGCTCTTTGGGTCGCAGCAGGGGATACTGAAGCGTTCGTGTTGTTTGATTGAATCTGTTTTTCGGACGTAAGAATCCAGACTGCCAGCTACCATGCAACTTATCTATCGATGTCCCCGATGCCAGCAGACTTCACGCGTGCCAGTGTCCAAGTCGCTGGAGACGCTGCAATGCGAATCGTGCGATTGGTCGCGTGTTGTGGAGCCGGGTGAATTGGACGAACAGGAGCGACCGCAGCGATGCCTTGCCTGCAGTTGCGATGACCTCTGGCGGCAAAAGGACTTTTCGCAAAAAATCGGACTGCTGTTTGTCGGCATGGGGATTCTGCTGAGCACCATCGCCTGGGCTTATATGTGGCCGACATTGGCGATTGGCATTCTGATGGCATTCGCGCTCATCGATTTAATCTTGTACGCTCTTATGCGCGACGTGTTGGTGTGCTACCGCTGTGGTGCGCGTCATCGTCACACAGAAATCGACGAGCGGCATGTGGCCTTCAATCTCGAAACGGCTGAAAGACATCGACAGGAAACCGCCCGTCTCGCCGACAGCAAGTGAGAATGCGGATTTCGACATTCGGATTTCAAGGGCAATGTCTTGCCTCGACCTCTACGGTGAATTGTGGATGAATTGCGGCAACGAATAACGGAAGACCTTTCGGGGCTGTTCAGGGGAGAGCTCCGCTGTGATCCGTTGACCGTTTCGATGTACAGCTGCGATGCCAGCCTGTACGAAGTCGCCCCGCTGGGCGTCGCCTACCCCAAAGATCAGGACGATGTGGCGGTGCTGGCCCGTTACGCCGCAGAGAACGGCATGCCGCTCGTCCCCCGTGGCGCGGGCACAGGTCTTGCCGGCGGTGCGCTGGGCGAAGGGCTGATTGTCGATTTTTCGCGGCATATGCAGCGCATCGAAGCAATTGACTCCGACACGGTCCGCGTGCAGGCCGGCGTCGTTCGCGATCAGTTAAATCGCGTCTTGAAACAACACGGCCGATATTTCCCGCCCGATCCGTCCAACTCGGCGGTCACCACAGTCGGTGGAATGTTGGCTGTCGATGCAGCCGGGTCGCGCTCCATCCGCATCGGGTCGGCACGCGACCACGTGCAGCAGATCGAGATGATACTGGCCGGTGGGCATCGGCTCGATGTGCGAAACGAATCGCTGGCCGATCTCAACACGCCGCTTCCCGTCGAGCATTCCAGTTTTTCCTGGCCGGAAATGCTTGCAGTGGGAAACAACGTTCCGGAGTCGATTGTCAAACGAACCGTTGTGAGTCGGCTGGCCAAATTGCTGACGGACAATGCAACCACAATTCTCGAACGGCAACCGCACTTAACACGGAATTGCTCCGGCTATTATTTGCGGAATATTGTTTCCGACACGCATCTTCATTTGCCCCGGTTGCTGGTTGGCTCGGAAGGGACGCTGGGGCTGTTTACTTCGGCCACGCTGCACACCGCCCCCTTGCCGCGACATCGCGGCGTCGTGTTATTATTGTTTGGTCAATTGGAAGCGGCCATCCAAACCGTGCAGTCAATTTTGAGCGAACAACCCAGCGCGTGCGATCTGCTCGACCGTCGATTGCTGTCGTTGGCCCGTGAGGCGGACAGCCGATTTGCACAGTTGATCTCGCCCTCGGCCGAAGCAGCACTATTGGTTGAACAGACCGGCAACAGCGATCACGAAGTTCGCGACCGCATTCGGCAGGTTGTCGATGCTGTCCATAATGTCAATCTGCGGGCGATTGTTGCCTGTGAGGCATACACGCTCGAGGATGTCGAATTCCTGTGGTCGTTGCCAACAAAAGTTGTGCCGCTGCTGAGTCGACTGAAAGGGCAAACTCGGCCGCTGCCGTTCGTCGAAGACATTGCCGTCCCCGTCGCGGCATTGCACGAGTTTCTGCTCCGTGCGCAAAAGGTATTTCAACGGCATCACGTCACGGCCTCGCTGTATGCCCATGCGGCATCGGGCCAATTACATTTGCGGCCGTTTCTACCAAGCCCGGCCCCAAGAGATCCGCAGCAGCTCGAATCGATCGCACGCGACCTGTATCAGGTTGTGTTCTCAGTTGGCGGAACGATGAGCGGTGAGCACGGCGACGGGCTATCGCGGACGGCGTTTGTCCGTTCCCAGTACGGCCCGTTGTACAAGGTCTTTCAGCAGGTTAAAGAGGTCTTCGATCCGCAGAACCTGATGAACCCCGGCAAGATTGTCAGCGACGATCAGCACGTGACCGTCCGCAACTTGCGACCACCGGCCGATCCATCGCCCAACGTTGTCGATCTCCAACTGCAATGGAAGCCGCAACAACTGACCGACGCCGCAGTGACGTGTAACGGCTGCGGAACCTGCAAGACGCAATCGTCGTTGTCGCGGATGTGTCCTTTCTTCCGCATCGACCAAATTGAAGAAGCCAGCCCCCGTGCGAAGGCGAACATCGTTCGCGATTGGGTCGCCGATCGCCTTGATCCGCAGTTCCTTGCATCGCCCGACATGAAGCGACTGGGCGACCTCTGCTTCAACTGCAAGCAATGCCAAATCGACTGCCCGACGAACGTCGATATCCCGCACATGGTCATCGAAACCCGCGCGGCACACGTGGCGGCCAACGGGCTGAGTCGAAACGATTGGCTGCTTTCCCGTGCACAGTACATTGCAGCATTGGGTTGCACCGTATCGCCGGTGTCGAACTGGGCGTTAGACAACCCGACCGTCCGCTGGGTGATGGAAAAACTGTTTGGAATCGCACGGCAGCGCAAGTTGCCGAAGTTTGCCCGCCGCACGTTTCTGCGATCACTCAGCCGATCGGCCACGCGAAAACCCAAACCGGAAACCTCGCCACGGCCGGTTGTCTATTTCGTCGATTACTTCGCGAATTACCACGATCCGCAACTGGCGCGGGCGTTTGTCGGTATTCTCCGGCACAACGGGATTCCGGTCTACGTTCCGCCCGCACAGACCGTTTCCGGTATGGCGTTGATCTCGGCCGGTGACATTGAAGCAGCACGTGCGGTCGCCGAACAGAATGTGCGCGAGCTGGGAGAACTGGCCCGCGAGGGATTCCAGATTGTCTGCACCGAACCGTCGGCCGCCCTCTGCCTGAAGCAAGAATACCCAATGCTGCTCGATCATCCCGACGTCGAACAGATTGCGAACCAGACAATCGAAGCGGGGGCGTTTCTGCAGGAACTCGAAGCAGAGGGCCGATTACGCAAAGACTTCGCCCCGCTTCCAATCGAAGCCGGATACCATATGCCCTGCCATTTGAAGGCAATATCTCCCGAGTCACCGCTGCAGACGCTTCTCTCTTTGATTCCCGAATTCAACGTGCGTACAATTGATGAAGGGTGCTCCGGCATGGCTGGAGCATTCGGCCTGAAGAAACAGAATTTTCGGACGTCGCTGCGAATCGGCTGGGGACTGGTCGGCGAGATGCGAAAGCCCGACTTCACCATCGGCACAACCGAATGCAGCACCTGCCGAATGCAAATGGAGCAAGGCACGCCCAAACCAACCCTGCATCCGCTGAAACTTTTGGCCTTATCCTACGGGCTGCTGCCGGAAATTCAGCAGCAATTGAATCCGTCGAAACTCAAACTGGTTCTTACGTAACCGGGCTTACAACCGGACGCATGATGAAACTCGAAATAAAAATGTTCGCCCGTGCCCGCGATTTGGCCGGTGCCGAAACCGTTGAAATCGACTTACCCGAACAGGCCAGGGTTTCAGACCTGCGCGCCGCGCTGGGCGAGACGATGCCGCAATTGCGTCCACTGTTGCCCAGCCTGCACGTGGCCATGGGAACCGACTACGCAACCGACGACACGCCCATCGATGCTTCGTTGGAAATCGCCTGTTTCCCCCCAGTCAGTGGAGGGTAATCAGGCGAGCGGTGGGCGTAAGCCCACTGATGCACCAAGACTGAAATTAGCTTCTTCGATAACGACCATGATCCAACTCACTCGCGAAATCATCGACTACCAGACACTCACCGAATCGGTGCGCTCCGATTTGGCCGGAGCGGTGGTGTTATTCCTCGGCACTGTCCGTGAAATGACAAACGGGCGGCAAACTGTCGCGCTCGATTATGAAGGCTATCCCGAAATGGCCGAGGCGAAGCTGGCTGAGTTGGAAACGTCAGCAAGATCGCAGTGGCCGGTCACCGAAGTAGCAATTGCTCATCGGTTGGGAAAACTGGAACTGGGGGAGATCAGCGTCGCGGTTGCCGTAAGCTGTCCCCACCGCCAGGATGCATTTGACGCAGGTCGGTTTCTGATCGACGAATTAAAAGTGACCGTTCCCATCTGGAAAAAAGAAAACTGGTCCGACGGAACAACCGAATGGGTGCATCCGGGCACAGAATAACTGCAATGGCCCCCAAACAGAAACCCGGTTTCTTAAAGAAACCGGGTTTCTCGACCACGTAAGAACGAGCAAACTCAAATGACGGAACAACTCATTGATTCATTCGGCCGTGTGCATAACAACCTGCGGATCAGCGTGACCGACCGCTGCAACATCCGTTGCTTCTACTGCATGCCCGCCGACGACGTTGTCTTCATGAAACGCAGCGAGCTGCTCAGCTTCGAGGAGATCGAGCGGTTCGTGCATGTGGCGACGAAACTGGGCGTCAACAAAGTTCGCCTGACCGGCGGTGAACCGTTGGTCCGCCGCGAACTCGACAAACTGGTGGCTCAAATTGCCGCCATTCCGGAAATTCGCGATGTCGGCCTGACCACCAACGGCATCCTGTTGGCCGATCAAGCCGAAGCGCTGTATGCCGCCGGCCTCAGGCGGATCAACATCAGCCTCGACGCACTCGATCCCGTGCGGTTCAAAGAGATCACCCGCCGCGAAGGCTACGAACAGGTGATCGAAGGGATTCAAGCGGCGCAGAAAGTCGGTTTCGATCCGGTCAAAGTGAACGCGGTGACGATTCGCGGCATGACCGAAGACCAGGTTGTGCCGTTCGGACATTTCGCGCGCGAGACTGGTGTGGAAATTCGCTTCATCGAATTTATGCCGCTCGATGCCGACAACGCCTGGGAACGCGAAAAAGTGCTGTTCGCCCACGAAATCATCGAGTCGCTCAACCGCGAAATCATGCCGTTGGTTCCGGTCGGACAACAAGACAAAACTGCGCCGGCGACCGAATTCATGTTCGAAGATGGGGTCGGACGAATCGGGTTCATCGCATCGGTCAGCCGCCCGTTCTGTGAAAGCTGCAATCGCTTTCGTCTGACGGCCGACGGCAAACTCCGCAATTGCCTGTTCAGTCTGGAAGAGACCGACGTGAAGACAATGATTCGCGACGGCAGCAGCGACGACGAAATTGCTGCCGCCATCCGCGAAAGCGTCGCGACGAAAAAAGAAGGCCACGAAATCAACACCGCCCGCTTCATCCAACCCGACCGGCCGATGTATTCCATTGGCGGGTGAACGAAAGATTTGACCTCTGCCGCTCATGCCTGAATCTTCCACGCCGCGCATTTATCTTGACAACGCCGCCACGAGTTGGCCGAAACCGGCGGCTGTGTACGACGCGGTTGACGATTACAATCGTAACCTCGGCGTTGCAGTCGGTCGGGGGGCTTTTCAGCAGGCGATCCAAGTGCAGGGCATCGTTGATCGTTGCCGCAAGTCTTCCGCCGATTTGTTAGGTGCTGAAAGCTGGGACCGCATCGTCTTCACGTTCAATGGAACCGACAGCCTCAACTTGGCGCTGCACGGGTTGTTAAGTGCGGGCGACCATGTGGTGACCTCGGACGTCGAACACAATTCGGTGCTACGGCCGCTCCAGGATTTGAAGCGCCGTGCGGGTGTCGAAACAACTTTCGTTTCCGCCGACCGGGAGACCCGCATCGACCCCGCGACAGTGCGGGCCGCGCTGCGACCGAATACAAAACTGGTGGCGATCACTCACGCCTCGAACGTCACCGGGACGATCCAGCCAATCGCAGACATCGCCGAAGTCGCCCGCGAAGCCGGCGTCCTCTTTCTCGTCGACGCTGCGCAGTCGGCCGGGCATTTGCCCATCGATCTGAAGAACCTGCCGGTCGATCTGTTGGCGTGCCCCGGCCACAAGGGATTGCTGGGGCCGTTGGGAACCGGCCTGCTTTACGTGCGCCCCGGTGTGGAACAGCAACTTCAAAGCGTGCGGCAGGGAGGGACCGGCTCGAACAGCGAAGACGACCGCCAACCCGAAACGCTGCCGGACAAGTACGAATCGGGCAATCACAACGCGCCGGGACTTTGCGGGCTGGAAGCTGCGCTGGCATGGATTGAGGAACGCGGCGTCGAGTCGATTCGCGCACACGAACGGGAATTGACGAGCCGTTTGCTGGACGGTTTGGCGAGAATCGAACGGCTGCATATTCATGGGCCTCACGATGCCGAGAAACAGATCGGCGTTGTCAGCGTGACGATTCCCGGCTTCGAGCCGCAGGTGCTGGCTTCGATTCTCGATGAGAGTTTCGGAATTCAGACCCGAGCCGGTTTACATTGCGCCCCCGGTGCACATCGTGGCATCGGTACGCTTGAGGGGGGCGGCAGCGTGCGATTCAGCGTCGGCCCGTTCACCACGACCGATGAGATTGACGCGGCGGTGACGGGGTTGACGGAACTTAGCGGCGCGCTGTGATGGACGATTTGAAATAGTCACGGCCCGCAAGCGGGACGGCCAAATATCTGGAGTGCATCGCTGCGGATTCCATCCTGTATTGAACCCCGCCCGAGCGGTCTGTTATCGTAGTGGGACGATCCGCTTGCACGCACCGTGAGCAACACTCCGTTTTCCAAGGAACCGAAGCATGTATCGACGTGTCGCAGTTTTCGCCTGCCTGATGGCGTTTGTCGGTTTGTCATTCACCGCGAACGGCTTTGCTGGCAAGTACAACAAGAAACTCAGCGTCGGCGACAAAGCGCCCGGTTTCGAAGCGATTACCGGTATCGACGATAAGAGCCACAGCATTGGCGATTACGCCAAGGCGAAAGTGCTCGTGCTCTGCTTCACCTGCAATACGTGTCCCGTCGCCGCCGGCTACAACGACCGTTTTGTGAAGTTCACCAACGAGTATAAGGACAAGGGGGTCGAGTTCGTCGCCATCAACGTGAACAACGACGACGACAACAAATTGGACAAGATGCGGGAGCGGGCGCAAAAGAGCGGTTTCAACTTCGACTACCTGCACGACTCCAGCCAGGAATCGGCCCGCGCTTTTGGTGCGACTGTAACACCACAGATTTTCGTGCTTTGCAAGGATCGCAAAGTCGTCTATATGGGAAAATTCGACGACTCGCTGAATCCCAGAAAGATCAAGAACAATTACGTTCGCGACGCCGTCGATGCCACGTTGGTTGGCAAGAAAGTGGAAGTCACTGAAACCCGCCAGATCGGTTGCAGTATCGGCTATGAACCGGGATCGAATTAGTCGGCCCGTTGATTTTTCCGAGCGCGGAGCGATGCCCCGCCGCTAAACGGACTTGACAATATTCTCTGAAGGAACGTGAAGAATGATGGATCGCAAATTTGCCGTCGCGGCATGGGTCGCGTTTTCGTTTTCCACCACCCTGCTCGTCGGCTGCGGCGACAGTGATTCCGGCCAAAGTGGGACAGACTCATCAGCCCCCTCGGTCACCGCCGATGACAGCGATTCGAGCGGATCGCAAGCCGACGGAACTGAGCCGGAAACAGAACCGGCTGAGTGGGAAAACGCACAGCAACCGGCCATCGGCACAAAGCCGAAGGAGAAATCGGCCGACTGGGAAATCTCGCTCCGTTCGACCGACAAGGCCGGCTACGATACCGTGTTGAAAGAAAGTGTCGGCAGAGTTGTGCTTGTCGATTTTTGGGGTTCGTGGTGTGCCGAGTGTATGAAAGGGTTCCCACATACGGTTGATTTGAGTCGCAAATACCGTAAGCAGGGACTGCGGGTCGTTTCGTACTCGATTGAGTTTGATGAGGAAAACGGGGCCAAGCAAGCGTTGGATTTCTTGAAGAAAAGCGATGCGAGCTTGATCGAGAACCTTACCAGCAGCAAGGATTATGAAGCAACGTTCGATGCCTTCGAATTAACCTCACTGCCCGAATACCGGATTTACGACGGTGAGGGCAATCTCGTCAAGACGTTCAACAACGACGACAACCTGGAAGACGGGCCCACATTTACGCACCACGATATCGAAGCGGCGATACGCGAAGCCCTTGGGCTGCCCGCGGAAGAAGACGGCGCAGAGAAGAAAGAGGGCGACACCAAGAAAGCCGACGCGAAAAAAGGCGCAGAGTGATCGCGGAACTGAGGGGGCGTTAAACCGCAAGCGGCGGGTACCCGGTTAGAGACTCGCGCGGACTTCTTTCATTAGCGCGACATATTGTGCCGCCAATTCGCCGATGCGGTTCATGTCGCCGTCGCGGACGGCCTGCTTCTCCACCAATGCGCTACCCAGCCCGACGGCCGATGCGCCCGCTTCGACGAATCCGCGGAGCGTATCCAAATCCACTCCGCCGGTCGGCAGTAGACGGATCTGCGGCAACGGTCCGCGCAATGCCTTCAGATGACCGGGGCCGCCGATGTCGGCAGGGAAAATCTTGACGAAGTCGGCCCCGGCTTCCCAAGCGGTCAAGACTTCGGTCGGCGTGAACGCGCCCGGCATGATGAGCTTGTCGTATCGGCGACACATGCGGATGACATCGACGTTAACGGTGGGCGAAACAATGAATTCGGCGCCGGCTAACATCGCAGCCCGGGCGGTTTCGGTATCCAGCACGGTACCGGCTCCCAACAGCACGCGATCACCCAGTTCCCGCCGAACCGATGCAATCACATCCAGCGCGCCGGGTACGGTCAGCGTCACTTCCTGCACGTCGATGCCTGCTTCGTACAGCGTGCTGGCAACCTGAACCAGCTGCTCGCTGGAGGGGGCGCGAATGATGGCAACGATGCCGCTGTCTAAAACCCGTTGGGTGTCTGCTTGCCGACTCATGTTGTCAATTGTGTCCTTAAAGCAGTGCGCTGGCCAGAGGTTACATTCTGGCGGCGAATTGCTCGGCGTATTCGAGAGCCCACAGGTCGACCAATTCTCTGAACGAATCAACGTCAACCTGATTGAGAAACTGAAAATGTGACCGGTTGAAAATTTCTTTGTTGCGGACTGTCGCTTTGGCGGCCAATTCGATGATGTGCGTCGAACTGAACGGGCGAATCAGCATTTCGGTGCGGCTGTAAAGATTGTTCACATCTCCACGACCGCCCACGTAATCGTCGCGGCTGATCTTTGCTCCCCAGCCATCTTCACTCACGACCGACTGAAACTGAAAACCGGGAAAGTGCTCGGCCAACTGTCTCAGACAGGTCTCAATGTGTTCGGAAAGGTCGAGACGGCACTTGGAGTGGAGGTTTTTCAGATCCTCGATGCTCATTGCATCGTTGGCTTGCTTCTGCCCCTGGGCCGCGCGCGTCTGCCGGCCACGGTCGATCGCTTTTTCGAGTCGTTTGTCGAAATCCATTTTGATTCCAGGGCGCGCCGGGCAAAGCCGATTGTGAATGAGTTTGTGAACCGTCTGCCGCCATTCTATGCCTGACTTTGGCCGGTCGCAACTGCAGCCGTGACAGCGCCAGGCGATGTCAGCAGTTTGTGACAATGAGCGATACTGTGTAAAGAATGCAAAGTTGAGTTGGCAAGAAGAATCGAACTGGCTCCAGGTTTTGAAATAGACCGGCAGTTTGTGCCGGAACAGCGCGGGTTCCTGGTGATGGACCAGCGATGTCGATCTACCGATGACTAAATTGGCGATTGGCGCAGGATGTGCATATCCTCAGAGAGACCGCGCAGCAAGCCTTGTCGATTGGTGGCCTTCTGCGGATAATAAAAGCGAGGAGAACGGCGGTTGTCTGGTCGGTTTTTCTCATCCTGCGTCTTGTTGGGGGGCTGTTGCGGTGCGGAGAGGTCTGGATTCATTCTTTTGGAAGCTGTTAGACCGCCCAGATGAGAATCTGGCCGAGTTGCTCGGTTGGTCCGCCGCCGTTCTAGCCGCGCTTGTGGTTTTGATTTGGGGGATTGTTCGAATCAGGTCACTGTTTCGCGATGATGACGATCCTGCCGCAGTCGATCAATCAATGTTGCTGGGGCTGGGAGATTTACACCGTCAAGGTGACCTCTCGGAGTCAGAATACCGATCCATCAAAAGTCAACTCATCCAGCGCATGCAAGACCCCCCATCTCACAATTCCGAGAAACAACCCTGACCTGCCATTCGATGACTCGACTGCCGCCTGCGATTTCGGCAACGCGGCAAACATCCCGGTGAACTTTTGCCGGCAAAAAAATATAACTTGACGTTATGAACCGCCAGGGTAGCACGGAGGCGCACCAGGGAACGTTGAGGACTTGAACTCCCCGACATGAACGGCTGACTCTGAAGGAGACCCGATGCCCTCACGTAAAGACACGACCTCCGCGAAGCGAAGTTCCACCGCCAAGAAAAACGCCAACTGCTCTTTTTGCCGAAAAAGCTACCGCGAAGTTGGCCCGTTGGTGGAAGGCCCCGAAGACATTTACATTTGTGGCGAATGTATCGAACTATGCCAGTCGATCCTCGACCAGGAAAAACGTCGCCGCGGCGGCTCTCGCGATCTGTTCAATAATGTGCCTGCGCCGCGCGAGATTGTTGCGTATCTCGACGAGTACGTCATTGGTCAGGAACACACCAAGAAGGTGCTCGCCGTTGCGGTTCACAACCATTACAAACGGTTGATGCTGCATGAGGAGATCGACAGCGACGTCGAAATCGAGAAGTCGAACATCATGATGATCGGTCCGACCGGTTGCGGCAAGACACTTATGGCTCGCACCTTGGCCCGGTTCCTGCAAGTACCGTTCGCCATCGGCGATGCCACCACGCTGACCGAAGCCGGCTATGTGGGCGAAGACGTCGAAAACCTGCTGCTCAAATTGCTGCACGCCGCCGACTTCGATGTCGAGGCGGCCCAGCGCGGCATTCTGTTCATCGATGAAATCGACAAGATTGGTAAGACGAGTCAGAACGTCTCCATCACCCGCGACGTGTCCGGTGAAGGAGTCCAGCAGGCGTTGCTGAAAATGCTGGAAGGAACTGTTGCCAACGTACCGCCCCAGGGAGGACGCAAGCACCCGGAACAGCAATACATTCAGATCGACACGACGAACATTCTGTTCGTTTGCGGCGGAACATTCGTCGGCATTGAAGACATTATCGGCAAACGAATGGGCCGCAAAATGATCGGCTTCGGCCAGGAAAGCCGCGACGCCGCCGAAGAACGAAACCGTGAATTGATCGGTCAGGTGACCGTGGATGACGTGCTCGAATTCGGCCTGATTCCCGAATTGGTCGGACGTCTTCCAGTCATCACCAGTTTGCAGTCTCTCGCAGTCGAGGATCTCGTCCGCATTCTTACCGAGCCGAAGAACTCGCTGGTCAAGCAATTCAAAAAGTTCTTCCAGATGGAAGATGCGGAAATCGACTTCACCGAAGATGCTTTACGCGAAGTTGCCACGATCGCTAAGAAGAAAGAGACCGGAGCACGTGGGCTGAGAAGTGTCGTCGAAGAGTGCATGTTCGATCTGATGTACGAACTGCCCGACCGCAAGCCGGGCCAGAAGTATGTGTTAACCGCCGAGATGATTCGCGGTGAAGTAAGCGTCCTGCCCGAGGGCGGGTCGGCTGCCGCATAACTGCGGATGATTCTGCGGGCCAAATCCATCGAACCGCCGTTTGCTGCAACTAGCAAACGGCGGTTTTTTTGTTTGCGGATATTCGGAGTGCCTCATCGACCGATCATTCCGGCAGTTCTTTCGGACACCAAAAGTCGATAAGTTGCGCCGCGCACCTGCTGTCAAATTGGCTCCAATCGTCGAAATCGAGTTGAATATGGGCGAGCGCCGCAGTCGGCATCGATTCGTCCGCACCGGTCAGTTGCGAAAGAAGTTCTGCGATTCCGGGATTGTGGCCGACCGCCAGTACGATGTCGCAGGAGTTTGGTAACTGCGACAGAACTGCGAAGTAAGCCGACGGCGGCGCGTGATACAACTCGCGTGCCAGTTGAATCTCTCCCTCGAAACCGCAATTCTCGGCGACGAGTTCGGCAGTTGAGCGGGCGCGCATGGCAGTGGACGAAACAATGCAATCGGGCCGGAGACCTTCGCTTTCAATCAACTGCCCCATCCGCGGCGCATCGCGTTCGCCCCGCTTGTTGAGCGTGCGATCGTGGTCGGTTTGTGTTGAGTCGGTCCAACTTGACTTGGCATGCCGCAGTAACAGGAGTGTCTTCATGACAGGGGAATCCACCATTCAGGATGTCGAATGACCCGGCGCTCGGTGCGGTTCGAATGCGGTTGGTCGCGATTGTCGCGCCTGCTTGACCGCTTTACATGTCAATTCGTAAAGCCGTTGTTGGCTGCGAAACGGCTCGACGCCGTTGGCTGAATCCACCGGGACGTACGTGCCGTCGGACAGCAGTCGGCGGCCTTTGACGGTGTCTTTGAAGTACATTTCAAGAATTGCAAGTAGCCGGTCGCGTGCGCGAGAATTATCGACCGGCACGAGCAATTCGACGCGGCGATCCAGATTGCGCGGCATCCAATCGGCACTGGAGATAAAGACGCGTTCGTCTCCGCCGTGGTGAAAATGAAAGATGCGCGCATGTTCGAGAAAACGATCGACGACGCCGACCACGGTAATATTCTCGCTGAGTCCCTCAACCCCCGGTCGCAAACAACAAATGCCGCGAATGTTCAACCGCACCGGCACGCCGGCTTGAGAGGCCTCGTACAACGCATCGATAATTTTCGGATCGACGAGTGAATTGAGTTTGGCCGTGATTGATGCGCGGCCGCTTTCCTTCTCCCGCTGCGTTTCCGACTGAATCATTTCGAGCAAACGTTCTCTCAGTCCGATCGGAGCGGCCTCGATCCGGCGGAATTTCTGCGGTTGCGAATATCCGGTGATGGCGTTGAAGAAACTGGTGGCGTCGGCTCCGAGTTCCTCGTTGCAGGTTATCAGGCTGACATCGCTGTAAAGTCTTGCCGTCGCTTCGTTGTAGTTGCCCGTTCCGAAGTGGACATAACGGCGAATTCCCGCCGGTTCACACCGCACAACAATGCTCAATTTAGAATGCGTTTTGTAGCCCTTGACGCCGTAAAAAACCTGTACGCCGGCCTGTTCCAGACTGCGAGCCCATTCGATGTTGCGTGCTTCGTCGAAACGGGCCTTCAGTTCGACGATGACCGTGACGTACTTCCCTCGCTCCGCCGCCTGCCGCAGCGCTGCAACAACAGGGCTATTCCGACTGGTGCGGTACAAAGTCTGCTTGATCGCCAGCACATCGGGATCGACGGCTGCCTCTTCAAGCAGCCGCAATACTGGATCAAAACTGTCGTAGGGGTGATACAACAGTACGTCGTCGCGGGCAATTGTGCTGAAGATGTCACCGGTTGGATCGACATCGGGTGACGCCTGTGGCGGCCACGGCTCGTAGCGCAGGTTGTCGAAGCCAGGGAGATCGGAAAGCTGCATGAACGCTCCCAGATCCACCGGACCAGGTGCCGCATAAACGTTGACCTCATCAACTTCCAAAGTGTCGGTGAGGAAACCCAGCGTCTGCGGGGTCACACCGTCCCCAACTTCCAGCCGCACGCAGTCGCCTGCAGTGCGGGCGTCGAGCAAATGCTCCATTTCCATAAGCAGGTCGGATGCGAGGTCTTCACGAACGGCAAGATCGGCATTGCGTGTGATTCGGAACGCGACACACTCAACAATTTGCTCGCCGGGAAAGAAACGGTCGGCGAACATTTCCACCGCATCTTCCAGCAGCATGTATTCGTAGCCGCCTTCCGATGGGAGCGTGATGAAACGCGATGATGATGGACCGAACGGTATGACGGCAAATCGCGGCCCGTCGCCTTCGGCGACCGCCTCGAGTTGAACGCAGACATTCAGCGTCTGGTTGATCAACAGTGGGAAGTCGTCGCGACCGCTGACTGCCATGGGCGTGAGAACGGGATAGATACGATTCTCGAAGACTTGAGCGATGGATTTCGATTGTTGTCCGGTCAATTCGGCCGGGCGGACGCGGCGAATGCCTGCATCGGCCAGCGCCGGTTCGAGCTCATTCAGATAACACGTGTACTGCTCGAGCATCATCCGGTGGGTGCGGGCGCTGATCGATGCGAGCTGCTGTTGGGGAGACATTCCACTCGCGTCGGCCTTGGTGCTTCCCTGTTGATCCAGCAGCTGTAGTCCACCGACGCGAACCATAAAGAACTCGTCGAGATTCGATCCGGTAATCGCGAGGAACATCAGCCGCGAAAGTCGAGGCGTCGCAGCATCCCTTGCTTCATCCAGCACGCGCTGATTGAACTCGAGCCAACTCAACTCGCGATTGATGTATTTGACCGGTGTGCGTCCCATGTGATTCGTAAGTTGCTTTCGTTTGCGTTGTCGTGGGTTGTGTAATGGCTGACGGGCATCCCTTCGTGGTCAATCAGCCGCCTTTCTCAATTCGGCTTGCATTCCGAAAACCTCCTCAAAAAATGTTCCTTTCTGCTTCAACGCGAGTTGTTCCAGTGTGAGGTCGTCGACGTGCGGCGCACTGATTATCAATCGGCCTTCGTCGCGGCTGCACTGGATTTCGTGAATTCGCTGGCTGCGAGACCGATCGAGCGCGTCGGCGAGCCGGAGAATTGCACCCAGTTTGGCGACCGCGACGCGGCGGTCGCGGTCGAGGGTTGAATACCCTTCGTGAGACGGTTTGGGAGAAGCCCGGCGATGATAACGAGCGATCAGCGAAACCAGAAGAACGTCGTTCTCGCTCAACCCGAACAACTCGCTGTTGCGGATGAGGTACATGGAATGTTTGTGATGACTATTGCTGGAAATGAACAATCCAATTTCATGCAGCAGAGCCGCCACGTATAACATCAATTCGTACCGCGACTCCAACTGGTGTTCTTCGGCGAGCGCACGAAACAAGGTTTGCGATAGCTCGGCCACCTGCAACGCATGGGCTTCGTCGAAGTTGAATTTACGCCCCAATTCCAGCGCCGACCTGACAATTTGATTGTTGAAATCTGCCGTCCAAATGCCGTGAGAGGCCACGTCATGCAACAGTCCATCTCGAAGATTGACGTTGGCAACAAACAGTTGGTCAATCTGCAGGCCGCGTGCCAGCCCAACGTAGGCCAGCAGCGCCGGCCCCAGCGTTTCGGCATCGGCAAAATTCAAATGATAGGTCCGACTGAGTTCATCCTCCGACATCGACAGCACGCGTTTTGTGAATCCTTCCAACTCCGCGATGGAAAGCCGGCCGGGGTGCTCTGGATTCCAATCGGGCAATAACTGCGATGCGGCAAAACGAACGTCGCCACCGATTGCAATTAACTCACGCTGTTGGCCGAGATCGGCATGCTGCACGACCTGTTCGACGGTGCGGCGAATGTGCGATTCCATAATCGCCCGCATTTGTCCCAGCGGGGCGCGGTACGATTCAAGCGTCTCCCGCAAACGCAGCGAACCAAGCCGATACGTGTGAGCAAACAATACGTCTTCACCACGAATAACCAGCACTTCGGTATTGCCGCCGCCCACCTCGATGACAATCGTCTGTGCCGATGCCAATTTTTCCTCGGCCTGCAACAACGGCTGGATGCCAAGGTATGTGATGCGGTTGACCTCGGCCTCGTCGATCGGCTCCACTTCGATTCCGGTGGCAACATAAATACGGTCGAGAAACGCCAGGCGGTTGCTGGCTTCGCGGACGGCACTGGTTGCGACGACACGGATTTCGCTGGGATTCTCGATCTGAAACTCGCTCAGTACGCGCTGGTAACTCCGTAAGACGCGCACGCAGTCTTCAATGGTCGATTTGCGAATTTCGCCCGTTGTGAATGTGTCCTTGCCCAGGTTGACCGCCTGCGATAGCGTTTCGAGGCGGCGAATTTCTCCAGTCGGATCGATTTCGGCGACTGCCATGCGAATGAGCGTTGTGCCGATGTCGATCACCGCAACGGGTCGCACGTTCGATGCCGAATCGGCAGCCGTCACGTTGCCATCCGCCGCAGATGTCGTCTTTCGTGCATTCATCGCCGAGTCCGATGGGAACAATTTCAGTTATTGAAATCGGCTAGTGCTGCGTCAAGATTTTAAATTAGGGTAAGCGGCTCAAATCGTAACCCGAAGCGTAAGCGAGGGATCGCGCGAATTGCAAATTCGTCCTCGCTTACGCTTCGGGCTACTATGCCCCAACTCCGCCCTAAAAATAAAACTTGACAAATCGGCTAGCCAGCCAATTCATTGTGTGCGGTCAGATTATATTCGTCCAGTGTTAAGATTGTGGTGTGAGAAACCCGGTTTTTCCAAAAAAACAGGTTTCTTCGGCGCTAATTCCGACCCGACTACCCCTCAAGACTTTGAGTCGGTTTCGCGAAACTCGACCTCGGCCCAGGCCGCCGCTCCTTTGATTGTGGCATCATCTGCCAATTCCGCAGCCACCACCTCGAAGGTGTCGAGGAAAGACGGCAACAGGTGCTTTCGGACGGACTTGTTCACCGTTTCGACAATCAGTTCGGGCATTGCTTCCACGAGCCCGCCTCCCAGCACAACCACATCGGGGGCCAGCAGGTGAATCGCCCCGGCCAAAGCAATGCCAATATGATTTGCCGCATCGACGATGATTTGTTTGATGACTCGGTCGCCATTTTCAATGGCCGCAGCCAGGACGCCACTTCGTATTTTTGAGAGGTCCGTTCCCGCCTGTGACCGTAAATAGGGAGCCTGTCCGCGAAACGCCGCTTGCGCCGCCTGACCTGCGATTGCGAGTCGGCTGGCAATGGCTTCGAGCGAACCGGCCTGTCCCGTGCCCGAGCGGGGACCGTCGGCCAGCAGTTGCATGTGACCAATCTCCATGCAGCTCATCGTCTTCCCACGGAAGATGCGCCCCTCGTAAACGCAGCCGCCACCGACACCGGTTCCGGGAAAAATCCCCAGAACACAGCGTTCGTTCTTGCCCGCCCCGAATCGGTATTCTCCGAAGACTCCGGTATCGACGTCATTGGCGATAACAGTCGGACAGCCGAACTCCTTTTCGAGTGTCTTCTTAACTGGCACGTTTTCCCAACCAAGATTTGGCGCTTCGAGAATCACGCCGCGGGCGAGGTCGAGTGGACCGGGACAACCGACACCGATTCCACGTAACTGGGTGTCATCGATATCCGCTTCTTCGAGAGCACAGCGGATCGTACCGATCATCCGCTCCAGTCCCGCTTCGACACCCAGGTGGCCCTTGGTTTTCTTGCGCTCGCTGCCCAGCTGTTTGAACTTCGAGTCGAAAACTGCCGCCAGCATCTTCGTTCCGCCCAGATCGAAGCCGACCCAGTACTCCTTTTCTTTGTCTTCAGGCATGTTTCCCTCTGCCATGAAAGCACGACGATTGGCATACGCGGCAATTGTAACAGTCCATTGCAAAAGTGCGACCGTCGTGATGGCGGCTGCGAACGATTCGTGTTGCTCGAACTTAGGTTGACAGCCCGAAGGAAACGACAATGCGAAGGGGAGATTTCCGAAGGTTTTGTCGCGGAACTGGTTGCGTTGTGTTCTGGGGACAATTACGATGAAGACAACGCTTCCTGTCTCAACTCATGAATTCAAGCCGCGTACACGAAGGACATTGGAATGGAAGAGAGCCACTATCGCGCGCTGTTGGAAGAAGTTCGCAGCGACGTTGCCAATGCCAATCAGGCCATCGTCGATGCAGAACAAACCATCGACGAATTGGCCACACTGGAGACCTATCTGCTGTCGAAGGTCGATGGTGGCGCGCCTGTGTCCAAACCAGCCAAAGTCAGGCCCGCCGGAAAAAGCGGTGGTTCTCGTCCCGCAAAAAAAGTCGCGCCCGTTCAGGAAAAAGAGGAGTCGGGTGCCGGCGGCAAAGGGATGCAGACCGTCGAATTCGGCCCCGATGGATTTCCATCGACGTAACCGCACATCAGTGCGGAAGCAAGCCATTCATAAAACTGAAGCCTGAAACGCAAGCGAAGGAGATGACCTTTTCCTGCGATTCAGGCTTCTGTGCGTCGCGGGGCTGCTGATCGGAAACACCCAACCCGTTAGATTGGGCAGGCGATGTTTCCCAATCGTTCGGTCAGCAGCGAGTTCTCGCGGTAATCGATGGGAACCACAACCAGCGATGGACCGTCAGCTTCAAACGCTTGTTCCAGCGTGTCATGCAGTTCGGCGCTCTTGTCGCACCAGAAGCCGTTCCAGCCGAACGCGTCGGCCAGTTTCAGCCAGTCCGGGTTGGTGAATTCCAACTCCGTATGATGTCCGAATTCGGTATCCTGCTTCCAGGCGATCAGGCCGTAGGCATTGTCTTCCCAAACCATCACCACGATGTTCGAGTTCAGCCGCTTGGCGGTTTCCATTTCCTGCACGTTCATCATGAAGCCCGCGTCGCCGCAAATGGCCATCGTGCGGCGGTCCGGGTTCACCAGGTCGGCCGCAATAACGCCCGGCAATGCGAAGCCCATTGAGCAGAATCCGTTGGGGATCAGGCAGGTGTTCGGTTCGTGGCATTGGTAGTATCGCGCGATCCACATCTTGTGGGCACCGACGTCGGATAACAGAATGTCGTCCGGCCCCATCACTTGCCGCACATCCCACAAGACCTTCTGCGGCTTAATGAGGCCCTCGGCATCGTCATCCTTCAGGGCCGCAATGTCCTCCGACATGTCCCGCCGCGTCGCTTGCTGTTGCGGCAGATCAAACTTCAGCCCGCCATTGCTTTCGACGCGTTGGTTGAGCATCCACAGGGCGTGTGCAACGTCACCAATTGCTTCAATATCAGGATGATAATCGGCGTCGATTTCCGCATGGAGGAAATCGATGTGCACAACCGGTTTTTTCCCGCCTTTGTTCCACAATCGCGGATGGTATTCCACCATGTCGAAACCGATGGCGATGACCAGATCGGCTGCATCGATGGCGCACGACGGCAGGTCTTTCGCTTGCAACCCGATGGTGTAAAGGCATTGATCCGAATCCATATCGACGGCACCCTTTGCCATAAAGGTGTTAATGACGCCGATGCCGGTTGCTTCACAAAACAGTCTCAACTGCTTGCTTGCGCGACGGCGAATGCAGCCGTTGCCCGCAAGAATAACGGGGTTTTTTGCTTGCTTGATCATCTCGAAGCAGAGATCGATTGCCTTGTCATCGGGAACCGGACGACGATAGCGGATAACATCCAACGGAACGGTATCGGTTGGGAGTTTGGCGATGTCTTCGGGCAGTTCGATCATGACGGCGCCCGGCTTTTCCGTTCGCGCCAAGCGGACTGCTTTGCGAATGACCTCGGGGATATTATCCGGGTGAATGATCAGGTGCGCCCACTTGGTGACCGGCTTGTACATGGACACGTCGTCCATAATTTGGTGCGATTCTTTGTGCTGCCGCGTGGTTGCACCTTGTCCGGTGAGGACCAGCATCGGGGCGCGGTCCATGTTGGCGTTGGCAACGCCGGTAATGAGGTTGGTCGCCCCCGGCCCAAGCGTTCCCAGACAACAAGCAGGGTTTCCGGTCAAGCGACCGTAAACCTCGGCCATAAAGGCGGCCCCTTGTTCGTGACGCGTGAGTACGAATTTGATCGACTTTGAGTCGGCCAGCGACATCACAAAGTCGGCATTCTCTTCGCCAGGTACGCCGAAGATGTACTCAATGCCTTCGTTTTCCAAACACTTGACGAACAGGTCGGACGTTTTCATGCGAATGCCATTCGTTGATGCAGATTCAAAGATGATTGGACCGGCAGCCGGATTCTTGCGAATCCAGCGACTTCCGACCGGTTAATTAAACTTCTATTAGGAGCTTGAACATTCCAGGAGACTTGCGTCGAAACTTCAAACGATACCGTAGGCAACCATCGAATCGGCAACCTTTACGAATCCGGCGATGTTCGCGCCTTTGACGTAGTTCACGAATCCGTCGTCTTCGGTTCCGTAGTTGACACACTGTTCGTGGATTCGTTGCATGATGCCTTTGAGCCGATCTTCGACTTCTTCCCGACTCCAAGCGATGCGGAGCGAATTCTGACTTTGCTCCAACCCTGAAACGCCCACTCCGCCGGCGTTGGCGGCCTTGGCCGGGGCAAACAGGATTTTGGCGGCGAGAAACGAGTGAATGGCGTCGAGCGTGCTGGGCATGTTGGCCCCTTCGGCCACCACCTTCACGCCGTTCGCGATCAACTCCCGGGCGTCATCGCCGTCCAACTCGTTTTGTGTTGCACAGGGGAATGCGAGATCGCAGGGAACGCTCCACGGGCGTTGGCCCTCATGATATTCCACGCCAAAATGTTCGGCGTACTCGGAGATGCGGCCACGGCGGACTTCCTTCAGTTCTTTCAGCCATTCCAGCTTCTCGCCCTCGATGCCGTTGGGATCGTGAATGAATCCGCCGGAGTCGGATGCGGTGACAACGGTTGCCCCCAATGCGCCGAGCTTTTCGATGCAGTAGGTTGCAACATTGCCCGAGCCGGAGACGACGGCCGTCTTTCCATCGATACCGTCACCCTGCTTTTCGAGCATATTCTTGACGAAGAAGACGGCACCGTAACCGGTCGCTTCGGTGCGAATCAGGCTGCCGCCGAAGGCAAGGCCCTTTCCGGTCAATACGCCGACGAATCGGTTTTCGAGCCGCTTGTATTGGCCGAACAAGTAGCTGATTTCCCGTGCTCCGACGCCGATATCGCCAGCGGGGACGTCAGTGTCTTCGCCGATATGACGATGCAACTCGATCATCAGTGACTGGCAGAACCGCATCACTTCGCGTGGACTTTTGCCCTTGGGATTGAAGTTCGATCCGCCTTTGCCGCCGCCCATTGGCAAACCGGTCAGCGCGTTTTTGAAGACCTGTTCGAACCCGAGAAACTTCAGGACCGACAGCGTCACCGTCGGGTGGAACCGCATGCCGCCTTTGTACGGTCCAATGGAGTTGTTGAACTGCACTCGCCAGGCGCGATTGGTGCGAATATTTCCTGCGTCGTCTTCCCAACAAACGCGAAAGATGACGACGCGGTCTGGCTCGGTCATTCGCTCGAGAATGCAAGCTTCCTTGTACTCCTTGTGGTCGAGGATGAATGGCATCAACGTTTCGGCCACTTCCTGCACGGCCTGTTGAAATTCCGGTTCGCCCGGATTCCGCTTCTCCAGTCCCACCATGAACTGCTGGATTTCCGTTTTTGCGCTTGCGGACATAATCTTTGGGATCCCTGCCTGGCTGGACAACGCCGATGAATGTTGGCGCGTGGTTGAGTTGTCAGAAGTTGATAATCAAGCCGACTCTGCGGATTGTCTCTCCGATCAGTCCATTGCACAATGACCAAAGCAAGCAAACAGACCGAAGCAAGCGAACAAACGTGATGCCGTACCTGGATTGCGTGTATCCCACCCGAAGCGTCGGGGGAAATCTATAGTCTGCCCCAGCTTTTTTTGATCTTCGCCAAACTGCCGCGTTTGGTTGCGGTGCAAGCCGACGCTTCGAATGCGCCGTTGAGACCCTTAGGCCGTGTGTTGCTGCGGTGTGGAAACCGACGAACCGAAACCACCGAACCGCGACTGCATCACTTGCTCGACATCTCGATGACACCGTTCCAATTGTCGGGTGGCTCGTAGTCGTTTTGAGCAATGAAGATGAGCAGGAAATCCTTCGCGCGATCGCTTGCGGGAAGCGAACCCAGCGTCTCCAGCGCGTCGTCCCAGCGTCCCTCGATTACGGCATCGACGCCCTCTTCGTAGATGCGAATGTGTTCGTCGGTAATCGTTCCGGGAAAATTCTCGGGCGGCAGCAATTCGCTTACCGTCAATGGCGTATCCATTCCGTAGGGGCGAATCCGTCCCAACCGCCGACATCGGCCGATTTCCGGTGATAGCGATTTTCTGACGGTATCGGCAGTCACCTCGTCGATCAGGATCGGAACCCGTAGTTTTTTGGTCATGCTTTCCAGTCGTGCGCCAAGATTGACGACCGGACCGAACACGCCAACTTTTACCTGCTCGGCGGTACCAATTTTCCCTGCAATTGCGCTGCCGTGGGCAATTCCAATGCCGACTTTGATTCTCGCCTGCGGATCTGTCTCCCGCTGGCTGTTACGCAGAAACTGCTGATGAATTTCCAGAGCAGCACGACAAGCAGCTAACGGCCCTTCTTCCGTCTGAGTCGGCCAACCCCAGAATCCAAGCGCTGCATCTCCCTGGAAGTCGGCAATGACGCCATCGTATTTGAGGATGCCGTTTGTCATCACTCCCAATGCAGAACTCACGCGGTCGAGCAAACCTTGCAGGTCGCCCCGCGAACGTTCCACACTACGTGAAAAGCCGCGCACATCACAAAATAGCGACGTAATTTCTGCTTCCTTGGGAGCAAGCACTTCGTCGGCGTTGGTGACTCGCATCATTTCCAGAACAGCCGGCGAGAAGAAATGGGCAAGCCCGGCCTGCTCTTGTTCGAGCATCTTCACGCGGCGAATGGCGCCGATGAATTCCGACAACATCTCGGTAAAACGCAAATCACTACGGAGGTCGTCTTCTGAGACAATCTTCGACGACGAACTCACATCGAATCCGAATTGCCCAGACACGTACAAGCACAATCCCCTGCAGGAGATGTCGGTGATGGGCGTGCAGAACGCCCAATCGAATTTCCCAGTGACCGTGTAGGCCGCGTCGGATTCCTCGTTTTCACTCCAAACATGCAGCACCGGTTCGCAGCTTTCCAGCGACTGCATGATCAACCGGCGGCTGGGGCGAAACCGTCCATGATCGCCAGACGAGGCAAACCGGGACATGTCGCGGGTATCCCACCGCAGCATGATTGGCTTGGACGGATCGATGTTTTCAAACTCTGGAGGATACTGCAACACGGCCGCGGCACCGGCGTGCGGAATCGCCCGCAGTAACAAATCGACCAGACCTAAGGCCAGCTCTTCGTCGTTGGATACTTCGGAGAGAACCCGCGGCAATTCCGACAGAACGTCGAGACGATGCCCCGCGTTTCGAAATGTGAACTGCCTCAACTCGCCCGGGCGAAACGATTGCTCCTCAACCGGCATCACTTCTGCGTCGCGGGGTTCGACATCCGCAAGATAGAACGATGTGACGCCGATCCGAAATTCCTCTCCAACCGACAGTGTAAACTCGTTGGATGAGCTACCTTGGTAGGAGATGTAGTTCCGTGCGACTTCAAGCCGCCGGACTTTGATTTGACCGCCGCCGAGCAGGGCCAACTCAGCATGTTCGCGGGAGATGTGTCTGTCCCAAGGGACGGCCCACCCGCTACGAGGCGCACGACCGAGGCGAATCACCTGACCGTCCGGGATATGCCGTCGCCAACGTTGATTCGGCTCCGGTCCAACAGCAATCAGTTCCGGCACTCGCGAGCCCTCTGCTGGATAGAAATGGAGTCGGAACCAGTTGCGTGCGCCCAATTCGCGTTTGAAGAAGGAAATCGCACGTACAAAAATTTTTCGGCCACATTAGGATACGGTTATCCCTGATGATACGATAGCCATGCGAACCAGGGAACCCGATGGGTGATGCTAAGAAGGAAGATTTGCGGGTCCGTTTTGACAGCCGTTTGAAGCTGAAATTCTGCGGCAGCCAGGTCACCAGCGACGCGGGGCTGCTGGCCTAC
>CAUZOL010000055.1:0-28086 GCA_963581435.1 Planctomycetota bacterium | reverse complement strand
CAGATTCTGCAGGTCGGCCGGCGTTTTGACACTGGAGACATCAACGCCCGCCGATTGGAATTTCTGTGTCCAAAACGGATTCGACCCCGCGACCGCGTCCAGCAGGGTGCGCAGACGTTCGGATTGGAGTTGTTCGATCTGAGAGCGATCCATCCGCTCTGGGTCGCTGTACTGTGTTTTCGGCACGAAAATACCCTGTTTTCGACGATTTTCAGCAAAGTTTGGAGCCACTGAGCTTACCGCTCACGCTCGCCATTGAAAACCGCGTAGACAATTCGCGGCGACCGATGGCTGCCCCCGCATCGGCTGCTCAAGTTGCCCGTTTCTCCAGGACGATGTAACCGATAGCGGCGACATTGGCCGCGAGCAACCTACGAACGCACATCATCGAATTCTACACAGGGAAGTGGTTGAATGTCGGGTGAGGGGACGAAAGGCAAGCTGCGTCTCGGCTTTCTGACGGCGTTTGAAGTGCCGCAGCGGGGCTTCGTAGGCGGATTGCTCGTCACGAATCATTTCGGTCGCCCGCTGGAATTCCAATGCACCACGCCGGTTCAACCAAATCGGACTCAGCAGATTCTCTACGGTCCAACGCTGGTGCCGTTCATTCAGTCTGAACTAATCGGGAAAACGCTGGTGGACAAAGTCGGCGTCAAACCGGACCTGATTCTAACCGATAGCCAACAGCTGCTCGATCTTCGCGAACACATCTCGATTCCCGTCGCCTGCCTGGACGATCAGGTCGCCGGAGAATCATCGGCCGAAGGCGGTGAATCGGCGAGTCAGATCAGCATCGGTCGTCACACGCTTCGCTTTCATGGTGCGCATCAGTCCGACGAGCAAGAGATCGAAGCGAAATCGCGATTGATTCCCGATGGAGCCGACTTGCTCGAACCGTTTGAACGTGTCCGCGAAGCGCTCAACGAAGCGACCGGCACGGGGGCGAAACGGTGAGTCCGGCGAACGACCAACCGCCAGCGATTGCGTCGGACAGCGACTCAACGCGTGCCGACTTATCGCAGACGCCGGACTGTGTCAGCCTGCCGTTGGAACTGACAGCCCAGGTCTTTGCATCGGGAATGAACGGTGCTTTGAAGCGTTGGTCGGCGGTCGAAGCGCGCGAGGTGCCACTGGCAGCGAAACTGACGCTGTCGCCGGGTTGGAAACCGCATCGCATGCGCATCGCGACGTTTGGTTTCACATTTCCCGATGGTCTGGAGTTCATCCCCCCAAAAGAAGAGGCTGACGACGCCGAAAAGTTGGAACGCATCCTGCCACCAAAGCAGTCGAAGCGGGCCGACGAAACAGACAGCGGGAAGAAGAAGAAATCGACGCGATTGAAGCCCCCGGAAGATGCGTTGTCGCTGGAAGATCGACTGTTCTACGTCTTGCAGCCACCACTGGAAAGTTGGCTTGCGGGGCAGGAATTGATCATGCCCTTTGAGCCGTTCCCTTTTCAGTACGAAGGCATTGCCTGGATGTTCGCTCAGAAATCGGCGTTGCTGGCCGATGAAATGGGGCTGGGAAAAACGATGCAGGCCATCACCGCGATGCGGCTGCTGTTGCGGAGCGGACAGGCCCGCCGCATTCTGCTGATTTGTCCGAAGCCATTGATTCCCAACTGGCAGCGCGAATTTAAATTGTGGGCCGAAGAATTACCCATCACGACGGTGGAAGGCGATGCCGCCCGCAGGCGAATGCTGTGGACCATGCCGGGCGTTCCCATTCTGCTCGCCAATTACGAACTGATGGCGCGCGACTTTGACGGCATGCCCGAAGAAGACCATCCGCGGTTCGATCTGGTGGTGCTCGACGAGGCGCAGCGAATTAAGAACCGCGATTCGCTGACGGCCCAGGTCAGCCGCGGCATCATCCGGCGGCGAAGTTGGGCGTTGACCGGCACGCCGATTGAAAACCGGCCCGAAGAGTTGGCGTCGTTGTTTGAGTTTCTTGAGGTGATCCCGCCGCGTGGAACACCCGACCTTCGGCAACTCAGCCGGCTGGCAGACGATTACATTCTGCGCCGCACCAAAGATTTGGTGATGTCCGATTTGCCTCCGCGTCTCGACCGTGACGAGTACCTCGAACTGACACCCGCGCAAAAACACTCGTATGCCACGGCCGAAAAGGAAGGCATCGTGCAGCTGAACGACATGGGCGATACGATAACGATTTCGCACGTGTTTGAACTGGTGCTGCGGCTGAAACAAATTACCAATGCCGACCCACTCACCGGCGAAAGCGCCAAGCTGGATCGTTTGGCTGCCGAGATGGAAGAAATCGTCCAAAGCGGCAAGAAGGCCATTCTGTTCAGTCAGTGGACCCGCACCCTTGACTGGTTGAGAGACGAATTGGAAAAACGGTTGCCCCAATGCGGAACGTTGATTTATCACGGCGGCGTGCCGACGAAAAAACGCGAGCCGATACTGACACGATTCCGCGAGGACCCGGACTCCCATCTGCTGCTGATGAGTTACGGCACGGGGGCGGTGGGGCTGAATCTACAGTTTTCGTCTTACGTTTTTCTCTTCGATCGCTGGTGGAATCCGGCCGTCGAAGATCAGGCGATTAACCGGGCGCACCGCATTGGTCAGGAGAATCCGGTCACCGTCACCAAATTCATTTCGAAGGACACGATCGAAGAGCGCATCGATCTCGTCTTGCAGCAGAAACGGGATTTGTTCGCGGCCATTCTTGGCGACGGTGACAACACCAACGCATCGCTGAGTCTGACGGCATCGGAAATCTTCGGCCTGTTCGATCTCAAGGCGAGGGCGGGCAAGGGAACGAAGTCGATAGGGCCGGAAGATCCTGCTGAAGAAAAACAGGCGGCGTAGCGGCGAGGTTCGTAGTGATCGCATTTTTGCGGTTCGATTGCTTCTTGCCGCAACGCCCTTGTTCGATTAAGAAAGGGGCGATGAATCGGGTCACTACGAGCCAGCGTCGCGAGCGCTCGGCGACGTTCTTTCATTGTGATTCTTTGCCTTTTTCTGCGCTGGACAGTGTCTTTTGGGTTGGTAGTCTTGGTAATCTGGAATGAGTCTATGGCTGGCGATTTTAGCAATTTGCCAGTCGCCACATTCACGAATTCGACTATTCCCACGGACGGGTGATTGACCAAAGCGATCCCGTCATGTCGGCGACCCTTCCGGAGCGGCAAACCCCGTCACAAGCGATAGCAGCCGATGATCGGCTCGCTATCAGCGGCAGCGATCGGCCTGCTTGGCGCGAGCGGCTTTCGACCACACCGGCTGCGATGCTGGTCGTGTTGGCGTTGGCGGTTGTGTTTGTTTTCCACGTCTTCCTGCCGCTGTGGCACACCGATTTGTGGGGACATCTCTCCTTCGGTCGATTCATTCACAGCACCGGCTCGCTGCCGGCGACGGAACCGTTGATGCCGTTGTCGGAAGGGGTCGCATTCGTCGATACGGCTTGGCTATGCCAGCTTTTGGGATTCCTGACGATCAAGACGTTTGGTCACGTCGGCATTCAATTCCTGTATGCAGCCGGAGTGACGCTGTGTGCAGCAGTGCTTGCATGGCGGGCCTGGCAGCGAACGCGCGGTGCGCCGTTTGTGCTGTTGGCTATGGTCTTGTTTCTGTGGGTTGGCTGGCAGTATCTGGCAATTGTGCGACCACAGCTTGCGGGGTTGGCCTGTTTTGTGACATTGTTTGCGCTGTTAACGGCCCGGCGTTGGTCAAACGTGAACTGGATCGCCGTGCCTGTACTGTTCGCGCTCTGGGCGAATCTGCACGGTTCGTTTCTCGTCGGACTGGCGATGCTCGGAGCGTTTTGCGTTGGTCGGGGATGCGACGTGCTGCGGCGGACCGATCGTTTCGCCGCCGTCATTGGTGATCGAGATTTCCGTCGATATCTGTTGCTCACCGAGTTGGCAGCGGTCGCCGTTCTGGTGAATCCGTATGGAATCGGCCTGTATGCCAGCGTGTTTTCTATTTCCGCGAATGCCAACCTGACGGATATTGTTGAGTGGGAGCCGATGACCCTGCGAATGAAGCATGGTCAGGCGGCAGCGATTGTCGCGCTTGTGTTGGTGTTGTTGTATCGCGTTTCTCCGCGACGCGTTCGTGTGGCCGAGATTCTGCTTTTGGCCGGCCTCGGAGGCGCAGCCTGTTGGACATCGCGGATGATTATCTGGTGGGCACCGATCGCCGCATATTTTGTCGGACTGCATGGCAGTGCGGCGTGGAAACGTGCCGCCCGCAGAAAATCGCCGTCGGTCAATTTGCTGCAGCCGCGATTGTTGTGGACGGGCATCAGCGCGTTGGTGGTTGTCTTCGCGGTGTCAGCCAAGTTTTTTGAGCCGGCGCTGCAGGGGCAGGGGCAGGGGAGTCGCGCGAGTCTGAATCGGAGTCGTCTGTCGCCGGTCACGCCGGTTGAGGCGGTCAAACATCTCCGGAAGTTCCCACCAACCGGGCAGGTTTTCAATAGCTACGAGTGGGGCGACTATCTGCTGTGGGCCGGTCCGCCGCGTGCTTCGGTGTTTGTCGCTTCGCATGCGCATCTGGTGCCGCGCGAGGTTTGGCAGTCGTACATGCAAGTGATGAATCTCTCGACCAACTGGGACGATACACTGGCGCGGTTTGGCGTGAATACCATTCTGATTGAAAAGCAGCGCCGCCGTGGTTTGGTTGCGCGATTGGACGCGGATGACAATTGGCAGATGACATACGAGGACGATTTGGCCGTCGTTTATCGGCGCATCGTTCCCATTGGGGCTCCGTGATGTTTAAGGAATCAACAAGAACGCAGGCTCGCAGCAAGTGGGGCGGTTTCCTTGCGGTGCAGGTGATTGTGCTGGCGGGTGTGGCCGCTTCGTGGGGTGTCCTTTCCAGCGAAACCCGACAGACCGTTCGCAATGCGGGTGGCGGAAGGCGGGCAGCGGTGCCAATTGAGTTCGATGAGCCGTTGCGAATCGAACCGCTGTACGACGATCCGCAGGTTGTCAGCGATGAGGAACTGGCGGCCGTTCTCGCAAAGGTTCGCCCGAAATTCCCACAAGAGAGGCGGCGGCCGAATTTTGTCGAACATGCATTGCGCACCTGGGGAGTGGATGCGGAGTTTTCCGATCCGGATGTGATGTCCGGAATCGAGATGCGCGATTTTCTCATCGACCACGGACAGTTTGTCGCTTCCTGGGGTAAGAAAACTCCGGCGCTGCTGCAGCCCGGGGAAGGCGGGATCTCGATTCGTTGGGGTAAGCAGCCGGGGGCATCGGTTCATCACGACCATTTGCTGGCCAGCTTGAGCGAAGCCGGAATTTCGCGGAATCAGCGCGTCTATGCGATGGGCCGTCGTGGGGCGACATTCGATAGCATTCTCCAACAGGCGCTGCTCGACGTGCGACTGGATGAGAAGGAAGTCGAATGGTCGGCCATGGCGTTCGCGTTGTGGTTACCACCACAGAAAAACTGGACGACCGCCGACGGGCGAGCGATGTCGTTCGATCTGCTGGCGAAACGGCTCATCCGCGGGCATGGTCGTTTTGGTGTTTGCAGCGGCACACATCGCGTTTATTCGTTGATGCTGCTGGCGAGAATCGACGAGATGATGCGCACCAGCGGCGACAAGAAAGCGGCCGATGGTCTTCTCAGCGATGCCGTTCTCGTCGATGTTTACGATCATTTGGCGTCGGTCCGCGATCTGATCAGCGTCTCACAGTTTGACGACGGCTCCTGGCCGGGCAACTGGTACGACGGTGCCGAGGCGGTGGACTTTCCGACAGATGAAGAACCCTACAAGAAGGTGATCGCCACGGGGCATCATCTGGAATGGCTGGCGATTGCTCCGGAGAGCCTGCACCCGCCGCGCGAGCAGATTCGCAAGGCGGCGAAGTGGATCATTCAGGCGACGCTGGAGCAGTCGGATGAAAGCCTCCGCAAGCGTTACACATTCTACAGCCACGTGGGCAACGCGCTGGCGCTTTGGCGGAAGACGCATCCGGCGGATTTCTGGAAGAAACACCAAGCCGAACACGCGGCGTCTTCCAACGAATAATTGATCGACGCGTGCCACTGGCGTGTCGCCAGTGCAATGCGGTAAACACTGGCGACACGCCAGTGTTACACCGCACCGTTCGATCATGATCTTGAGCGGATCAGCGCGCGGGGCGTTGCCCCGCCGCTAGACTTGCCGCTTCCTGCTCGCTCCTACTTCATGAAGAAGTCGGTCGGGCCTCGCACCGTGTAGTACGGGTACTGAACCGTGGCTGCCGGCTGGTTGGCTTGCGGGTACACCAGATTACGTGGCTGTTCGTAGCTGAACCAGTTGTAGTGCGTGGGGTGGTGGCCAAGTCCCGCGCCGCCCTGGTTGTTCCCGTGATTGAGCACGTGCTGATTCGGCTGCTGCCCGTGTCCACACTGACCCGTCCCGCACAGCGGGCAGGAGTGTTCTGCGCCCCCGCCGTTGTTGAAAAGTCCAGCGGTGCGAATCGGCTGGCCGGCAGGAGCAGACAACTCGGCAGGATTCTGGCCGCGAACGAGTCGCGGACCTTGCGTACACCCAATGGCCAGCGGCAACGACGCCGCGGCGATGATTCCCCAGACGAATTTCGCGTTCATCGAACTTCTGTCCTTCCTCGATTCAAATTGGCCGCATGCCCCAATTGGCGGACGTGTGTCTGACGATTTGAGCCGGGATTGTCTCCCTTGGCGGCTCGCGTCGGCCGTGCGGACTATTCACATGAAATCGCCGCCTTCAGGCAGCCATCGATTGACCCACTAAGGTTCTTATCGGCAATTGGGGCGCCCAAACACGAATGATCCCTGCGGTTCCCGCGACCGGCACCACAAGGAGAACCCATCGAGCTTGCAGAATCGTTACAATCGATATAAATTACCAGCGCCAACCCAGAGGTCGGGTGACAGAAAACAGTCAAATTGCAACTTTTCTGACCCCTGCCCTCTGATTACTGACCTCTGGAGATACCTGGCTGCAGCCAAGGGAGTGTGCTGAGTGTTTGTCGCCGCCTCGACTCGTTGTTTTTCGGACAGGCCCTTCGATGAGGCCTGTCAGCAGCTCACCGATTTGGAATACGACAGGGTTGAACTGTGGCTGAGCGAGGGCAGCGGGCATTTGCAGCCGGCTGAAACGGCTCAAGACCCTGAACGATTTGCCGCACGTTTCCGCGAATTAACGCGGATGACGCCCATTGCGATCAATATTGACGGCGATTTTGAGCTTTCGACGCTTATTGGGCTGTCGAAGGTCGCAAAACTGCTGCGGATAACCCAAATCACGATTCCCGCATCGCCGGTTGGCACTCCGTTTAACACGGAAATTGATCGATTGCGAGAGTTCCTCGCCGTCGCCAACCAGGACGGTGTGCGGTTATCGCTGAAGACCGAGACCGGCCGGCTGACCGAAGATCCCCATACCGCGGTCGAACTCTGCCAGTCGGTGAATGGATTCGGCCTGACTCTCGACCCGAGCTACTATATTTGCGGCCCGAGTCGCGGCAAATCGTACGATCAAGTCTATCCGTACGTTTACCATACGCAACTTCGCGACACCACGTCCGAACAACTGCAGGTGCAGGTGGGATTGGGCGAAGTGGAGTACAACCGGCTGATTAATCAGCTGCGCCGCGAAGACTACAATCTGGCGCTTTCTGTCGAGATGATTCCGGAATTCTCGCGCGACACGGATCGCGCCCTGGAGATGCGGAAAATGCGAATGCTGCTCGATTCGCTGCTGTAGAGCACGTTGCGCCGAGCCAACTCCGCCGTCGGGTGTCCGAGACTGGAGTCTTTACGAAGCCCCGGTTTACAAAAAGAACACCAACAAATCCGGGGCCTCCCTTCGGTCCAGCCCCGGACACCCCACGTAAAATTGGTTTTACGTGAAATCGGTCGGATTGCCGAACATGCCGCCGTCCTTCTTCTCCGGACCCGTACCCCCTTTGAGCGGACCTTTCCGCGTGCTCACGATCGGCGGAAGGTCTTCTGCGTCGTCCGGCGCGCCGCGCAGGTCGGCTGGCTTTTCTTTGAGTTGCTTCAGCGACAGCCCGATGCGACGACGACTTGAATCGACGTCGAGGACCTTCACCTCAATTTGTTGATCAATACTCAACACGTCGGTCACTTTATTGACGCGAGAGTAATCGAGTTCGCTGATATGTATCAGTCCCTCGATGCCCGGCTCCAATTCCACAAAGGCCCCGAAATCCATCGCGCGGGTGACGCGTCCCGTCACTGCTGATCCAACCGAGTAATTGGTGGATGCCAACGTCCAGGGGTCGGCTTTCAGCTGCTTCATGCCCAGGCTGATGCGTTTCTTTTCACGTTCTAGTTTGACGACCTGGACCTGGACTTCCTGGCCTTCGCTGAGCACGTCGGATGGATGATTCAGTCGCGTCCAACTGATTTCGCCGATGTGAAGGAATCCATCGACACCGCCGATATCGATAAACGCCCCATAGGACTTGAGCGTTTTGACTTTCCCGTCAAACGTTTGTCCTTCCGCCAGCGTTTTCCACAACTCTTTTTCTGCCTCGTTGCGTGCGATTTCGAGAAAGGCACGACGGCTGACAACGAGATTGCGTTTCTTGGGGTTGGCTTCGGTGATGACGGCTGTGAGTTTTTGCCCGATGTAAACTTCCATGTCGCCCACGTAGTTCAGGTCAATCTGGCTCGCCGGCATGAAGCCTCGCAGACTGCTGACCGTGACCTCCAAGCCACCCTTATTGGTCTTGGTGACCATGCAGTCGACCACTTGTCCTTTGGCAACCGCATCCCAGTTTCCGCCAACGCTGCGCCGGCCTTGTGGCAGGCTGAGAATGACCAAACCTTCCGCTTCGTCGATCCGTTCGATGACCAGGTCGAATTCATCGCCGACGGCGGGCGGTTTGTTTGTCAGAAATTGTCGTGCAGAAACAACGCCTGGAGCGCGCCCCTCGATGTCGAAGAAGACGTTGTCTCCATGCAATGATTGCACCTTCCCCTTAATTCGCGTTCCCGGTCCCGGCTCTTCGCCTGCTTCTTCCGAGTCGTCGGCCGCTTGTTGTGCCTCGATTTCAGCGGCAGCGGTCGCGGCGACTGTCTCATCCGCCGAGACGGCTGCTTCGATTTCTGCTTCGAGGTCGGCATCCAGTTCCACATCGCGCGAGGGGGGAAGATCAACCGGCGCGGGAGCCGGTGCCGCTGCTTCCGGTTCGGCCTCAGCTTCCGGTTCGGCAGCCGCTTCTGTCGTTGAGTCTTGAGTTGCTACAATCGGCCCATCTGCTTTCACGGCCGGTGTGGATGTGGCTGAACTCATCGCCGGAACCGCCTTGGCCGTTTCCACATTCACTGTGGGATTGAGTCGCCGACGCGGCGCGGCGGCCGCTTCCGGCGGAGCCGGATCGCTTGCAGGGGCGACAGCGGTCTCGGTCGGTGCCGATTCGGCTTGCGGGGCCGCCGACTCAGCGACGGCTTCCGTTGGTGCCGTTTCGCTTTCAGCGACCGCCGGTGCGGCTTCACTGTCCGGCGAAGGTTGCGGCTCTTGCGAAGCGGCCTCTAGCGACGGCGTCCCACCGGCAACTTCAGGCGTCGAAACCGGAGTCGCCGACTCCGTCGCGCCCTGAGGGGTTTCGTCTTCGCAAGTTTTAACACTGTCCGACAGCGGGGTATCCGAACTCATCGCCAACCTATCCTGATCAACTCGACATTAATGCGAAACGATAACTTTCGTACCATACTCCAACAGCGCAGAAAACTCCACCATGCGGAATTCTGCAGGCATCGAACCGGCGTGTTCAGAGCGTCTGAGTGACTGAAAACGCGGCACGGCTGTCAATCGGCCGCAGCATCATTGACTGCCGCTTTAACGCAACGCAAACCAATGGCGTCGCTGCGAACGTGATCGGGAACTGCCCACCGCACGCTACTTCGCAATTGTTCGTAACGGTCGCGCCATGAGCCGCCGCGAACGATTCGCTGTACATATTGTTTTTTAACATCCCAACCTTCGCCGTTAATCGGCGCGTCCTTGTAGTCGCCATGCCAGGCGTCTGCCGTGTATTCCCACAGGTATCCGTGCATGTCGTACAGGCCCCACGCGTTGGGCTTCAGCGCACCCACCGGTGGATCGTTTCCTGCAGCGTTGCCGGTGTGCCATCCGTACGGAGCCAGCAGCGACGCCTTGTTTCTTGTGTCAGCTTCGGTTGTTGCGGCATCACCAAAACTGTATGTGGTTTTCGTCCCGGCGCGGCAACAGTATTCCCACTCGGCTTCGGTGGGCAGGCGGATTTCCTCATTTGCCTCAATCGTGCCGGCATCCCGCATGAGTTTTGTTGCCGTCGCACAAAAGCGGACGGCATCCTGCCAGCTCACCATTTCGACAGAGTTCCGCGGGCCACCCCAAACGCTGGGATTCTTTTCCATCACCGCTTCGTAAAGCTCCTGCGTCACTTCATATTTTGCAATCGAAAAACCGCCGCCGAACGTGACCGTCCGCACGGGCTGTTCCGACTTCGACCACTTGGCCGATCCCATTTGGAAGGACTTGGGGAACGTGCCTTTTCCCGGTGTGATGGAGATGAACTCTGTATCGAACTGTTTGAGCAATTTGCTGCGCGACGGCTTGGACACCGGCTTGTCCTTTTCCTGTCCGTACGCGGTCGTCAGACAGAAGGGCAACGCGACCGCAAGAAGTGTTGTTAAACGGTAAATCGAACTTGGCTTGATGCTTGGCATAATTTCGGTCGCACATTGTGTTGACGAAAGGCGTTGACTGCGCTTTGGAAATGGCAATGTTCAGAATTCGCCGTAATGCAGTAGCGATCCGACTTGTTACCGACAGTCGTAATCTAATTATTTTACGAGATTTGTGTTCCGCTGCAACAATGCCACACCATTGGGAGAACTCAGAACGGAAACTTGTGTCGAAGGAAGATTCCACGGGGCGCAGCCCGTGGGCTTTGGAACGCGGATTTCGCTAACCGTTGCGGCGGCGACTTGACAGGTCACAACGCTCCACGAGAATACGGTTCACCGACGAAATGCATTGTCTGTTTGTTCCGCGAGTAATGACATGACTGACGGGAACCCGGAGTTTGTTCGCAGCGGCGAGATGTTGTCGCGCGGGCGCAGCCGCTTGCTGATTGTTGATGTGCAGGACAAGCTGTTGCCGCACATTCCGGTGGCCGAGCGACTCATCGAGAATTGCGGCAAGTTGATGAGAGCCGCGGCGATTCTCAACGTTTCAACATATGGAACGGAGCAATACCCGAAGGGGCTGGGCGAGACGACAGCCTTATTAAAGGGTTTACACGACGATTGGCTGGAGAAACTGCGGTTCAGTTCGGCCGAAGTTTTGAATTGGGGATTCGCCGCCGAGGCGACAGACGACCGCGATCAGGTTGTTGTCGCCGGCATCGAATCACACGTCTGCGTGCAGCAAACGGTACTCGATTTGATTGCGCACGGGTTCCGGGTTTTCGTTCCAGCCGACGCTATCGCCAGCCGGAACAAGACCGACTGGAAGTTTGCCGTTCGTCGGCTGTCCGACAGCGGGGCAGTAGTCACCACCACGGAATCGGTGCTGTTCGAGTGGTGCGAGACCGCCGCCGCGTCAGAGTTCAAGGAAATCAGCCGACTCGTAACCGGCCGATAATGTCGTCCGCCAAAGTCGCACGATTGAATTTAGCCGACCCGCTTGCGGGGCGTGCCGACTGGGCAACCATTCGGCCCACGCGGGGCAAGCCCCGCGGCTAAATGTGGCAGCGACCGGCTACTGTTTCGCGTGCTGTTTGAGGAATTTGCGGAACTCCGCATTCTTCACCTGTGCCGCGTCATCAAAGCGAATCTTGACGACTTCCTTGCCGTTCTTGTCGCTTGTAATTTCGCGATCGCTGCCCAAGCCGGCGATACGCCCGAGCGCATATCGGCCCGGTTCGGCATACAGCGACAGATCGACACCGCCGCGGCGCTTGGTGTGCACTGTTGCGATTGGGATATTTTTGGCTTGAGCCGTCCGGCCGGACGCGGCCGGCGGGCTTTGCGCGTTGTTCAGACGGAAATAGACAACCTGCTTGTTGCCGTAATCGGTGTCGGCGTTGGGCAATGCCGATTCGAGTGTGTCGAACAGCTTTTCCAATAGATCGGCATCCCACGGCACGCGTCTGTTGCTGGGGAAACCTTTCCGCGAAACATGCCACTTCCGGCCGAGCATCTTCCACGGCGTCAGATCGGCCGGGTTCAATTTTGCCATGTGGATCTGTCCCAGATATGAATCGCACGCCTCCTTCAGGAACTTAGAAAACTCGGGCGTGTCGATCTCCTGCAACCAATGAACCGTGATGCTGACTTCCTGCCATGGACCTTTCAGGTTCTTGGCTTTGACACGCGCTCCGCGTCCATAAACGGGTAGCTCGTCGAGATCGTCGAGCGGTTTCAAATCGAATCGCTGCCGCAGTTCTTCCTGCCGGAACGTGTTGCGGCGGACGCGAAACTTGAGCGTCAACAGCCATTCATCGCCGGTCAATGCGTGCAGAAACCAGGTGGAACCGGCCGCACCGCCGCGACCGGTCTCGCCGGCGACTTCAACAACGCTGCGTTCACTCCAGTTGACCGCGCTCAGATCATCGACGTTTTCCAGCCGGTCGATGACCAGTTCGAGCGCCGTTCCTTCCCAATTGCATGGGCTGCCGTTGTGTGCGACGCGATCAGCGGTGTGCCAACGGCGACCATCGGCTTGCCACGGCATCTTCGCGCCCCGACCCACCTGTCGCAGATCGATGTCGTCTTTGCGTTTTCGGCCGGCTTCGTCGGCATCGAAGAGTTCTCGTTCCTTACGGCCGCTTGATGTGAGAACCGGTGCCAGCATTTCGCCGGTGTGTGAACGTAACGACTGGGCGAGCGGGGGGTGTAAACCCCCTGATTCTTTCGATCGCGCTGCCAGATCAGGGGGCTTACGCCCCCCGCTCGCCTTTTTCCATTGTTGAGCATGTTCGACGATTTGCTCGGGGGTGCCGGCGGCGACGATTGAGCCGCCTTCGTCGCCGGCTTCCGGGCCGATATCGATGATCCAGTCGGCCGTCTTGATTACGTCGAGATTGTGTTCGATAACGACGACCGTGCTTCCGAGTTCCACCAAACTGTTAAGAACTTTGAGCAGTTTGTCGATGTCGTCGAAGTGCAGGCCTGTGGTCGGTTCATCGAGCAGATACAGCGTGCGGCCCGTGTTGGGCCGTGCGAGTTCCGCCGCCAGTTTGACCCGCTGCGCCTCGCCGCCCGATAACGTCGGCGCGGATTGTCCCAGCGTGAGATAATCCAAACCGATGGCACACAGTGTTGCCAGATATCGGCGTATCTTGGGAATGTTTTCGAAGAGCTTGTGGGCCTCGCCGATCGACATCTCCAACACGTCGGCAATCGATTTGCCTCGGTAGCGAACTGCCAGCGTCTCGGTGTTGTACCGTTTTCCACGGCAGGTTTCGCATTCGACCCACACATCGGGCAGGAAGTGCATCTCGATGCAGCGTTGGCCGTTGCCTTCACAATCATCACAACGCCCACCCGACCGATTGAAGCTGAACCGCACCGGCCGATAGCCGCGAACTTTTGCCTCGGGAAGCCGCGTGAACAGATCGCGAATGTGATCGAAGACGCCGGTGTATGTTGCGGGGTTCGACGCGGGCGTGCTGCCGAGCGGTTGTTGATCGACGACGATGACCTTATTAATCTTCTCGATGCCGCGCAGTTCCACGAACGGACCGGGTGTTTCGTTGGCGCGGTGTAGCCGTTTGGCGATGACACGTGCGAGCGTGTCTTCGATGAGCGAACTCTTTCCGGAACCGGAAACGCCGGTGATGCAGGTGAACGTTCCCAGCGGGATTTTCAGATCGACGTCGCGAAGGTTGTTTTGCCGCGCGCCGAGGAGTTCGAGCCAACCGCCGCCGGGTGGGTTGTTGGGTATCGATTCATCGTTCTCATCAGGGGGTTTACACCCCCCGCTCGCCGTTTCGATTTCCATGCGGCGGGTGGTGGGAACGGGGATTTCTCGTTTGTCGGCGAGGTATTGACCGGTGAGTGACTGTTTTTTCTTCTGTAACTGCTTTGGTGTTCCCTGACCGACGAGCGTGCCGCCGAACCGTCCGGCACCCGGACCGAAGTCGAACAGCCGGTCGGCCGCGTTGAGTACTTCGCGATCGTGCTCGACCAGCACCAGTGTATTGCCCAAATCGCGGAGCTTGGTCAGTGCCGACAACAAGCGACCGTTGTCACGCGGATGCAGGCCAATGGTCGGTTCGTCCAACACATACAGCACGCCGGTCAGTGCACGCCCGATTTGCCCTGCTAATCGGATGCGCTGGCTTTCGCCACCCGAAAGGCTCGGCAGCGTCCGTGACAGCGACAGATAATGTAAACCGACATCGACCAGAAACGACAAACGGCTGGTTGCTTCATCGAGCAAATCGCCGGCCACTTTACGATCGTCGCCCTTCAGTCGTATCGATTTGAGAAACACCAACGCGTCATCGAGCGGGAGATCGCAAACCTGGGCCAGCGTTTTGCCGCGAAAGCGAACTGCGCCGGCATCGTCACGCAGCCGACTGCCGTCGCAGGTTGAACAGGCCGTCTCGCCGACGAGTTCATACAACTGCCGACGATGCACGTACGACACCCGCGATGCTTCATCGATGGCGGGGTACAAGCCCTTGTATTGAAACGACATTCGATGCACAGACTGCGGGATGACTTTTCGATTCTTCGCCTTCTTGTCTCTCGACTCTCGGCTCTCGACGCTCGACTTCAACTTGATCCATCGTTCCCCGGTACCGTAGAGGACCATGCGGCGGTGGACCGAGTCGAGTTGATTGAACGGGACGTCGAGCGGAATACCGAATTGGTCGGCCATGCTGTGCAGCATTCGGCGAAACAGTGGGCTATCGGCCACGCTGGGCCAGGCGGCGACGGCATCGTTCAGCAAAGTGGCCCGCTCGTGAGAAATGAGAGACGAGAGGTTCGTGCCGTACTCAATACCCAATCCTTCACACGACTCGCACCAGCCAAGCGGACTGTTGAACGAGAAGTGGTTGGGGGTCAGTTCCTCAAAGCTGCGGTGACACTGTCGACAGGAGAAGTGCAAACTGTAGGGATCAACTTGCCACTCGTCTTCGGGACGCGAATCGTCGCAGTGGGCGACGAACATTACGCCGTGACCCAGAGTGAGTGCGGCTTCAACCGAATCGGCGATTCGCGAGCGCGAGCGACGGTTGACGGTGATTCGATCGATCACCACTTCCACATTGTGCTTGCGACGGCGATCCATTTGAGGCACGTCTTCCAGCCGACAAATGATGCCGTTAACCCGCACGCGCAAAAAACCGTCGGCTTTCAGTCGTTCCCACAACCGCTCGTACTTCTGGCCGACTTCCACTTCCTGCGGCGCGAGCAGCACGAGTTTTGTACCCGCCGCCAGCGCGAGAATGTTGTCGATCACCTGATCGGTCGTCTGCGTTTCAATCGGAATGTGACAGTCGGGGCAATACCGCTTGCCGAGTCTGGCGAAGAGAATCCGCAGGTAGTCGTAGATTTCGGTGACGGTGCCGACGGTCGAGCGGGGCGTGGTGTTGGTGGTCTTTTGTTCGATGGCGATGGCCGGCGAGAGGCCGTGAATGTGTTCGACACGCGGTTTGGGCATCTGGCCGAGAAACTGCCGCGCGTAGGCCGACAGTGATTCGACGTACCGCCGTTGTCCCTCGGCATACAGCGTGTCCATTGCCAGCGAGCTTTTTCCGCTGCCGCTCGGACCACAGAAGACGCTCATTTTGTCGCGGGGAATGTTGACGTCGATTTGCTGCAGGTTGTGCTGTGCGGCACCGCGAACAACAATGTCGCGCGTGCTGGATTGGCGAGCGGGGGGCGTAAGCCCCCTGATTGTTCCACCATTCGAGCGTGTACGGTCGCGCGACGGATCAGGGGGTTTAAACCCCCCGCTCGCCCCGAACAGTGGCGCGAGGGCGCGACCGGTGTACGAATCGGGATTCGCGGCGATTTCTTCCGGCGGTCCGGCGGCGACAATCTGACCACCGCCCGCGCCCCCTTCGGGACCAAGATCGATCACCCAGTCGGCCGTCTTGATGACATCCAAATTGTGTTCCACAACCAGCACCGTGTTGCCGTCTTCGACGAAGCCATGCAGAACCTCCAGCAGCTTGCTGATGTCGGCGAAGTGCAGGCCAGTGGTTGGCTCATCGAGAATGTAAATCGTCTTGCCGGTCGATCGTTTGCCCAACTCGCGGGCGAGCTTGATCCGCTGCGCTTCACCGCCGGAAAGTGTCGGCGATGGCTGCCCGAGTTTGATGTAATCAAGCCCGACATCATGCAGCGCCTTCACCAGTTTCTGAATCTTGGGGACGTTGCCAAAATGTTCGAGCGCTTCCTGCACGTCCATTTCCAGCACGTCGGCGATGCTGGCTTTCTTATATTTCACTTCCAGCGTCTCGCGGCTGAAACGATGGCCCGCGCAGACGGGACACGTCACCCAGATGTCGGCCAGAAAGTCCATTTCCAGCTTGTTCGATCCATATCCTTCACACGCTTCGCAACGGCCGCCATCGACATTGAAACTGAATCGGCCCGGTTTGTAGCCGCGAATCTTCGATTCGGGCAGCATGGTGAACAGATTGCGGATCTGATCGAACACCTTCACATACGTCGCCGGGTTCGAGCGCGGCGTGCGGCCGATGGGCGATTGATTGATGTCGATCGCCTTGTCGAGGTGATGCAGCCCGTTCACACGTTTGTGTTGGCCGGGCGAACCTTTCCCGCCGTTCAAATCGCGGTTGAGAACGGGCCAGAGAATATCATTGACGAGTGAACTCTTGCCCGAACCACTGACTCCGGTCACGCAGATGAATTGTGCCAGCGGCAGCGTGACGTCGATGTTCTTGAGGTTGTTGCGACGCGCGCCGACAACCTTCAGTTTCTGCTTCCCCGACTTGCGGCGTTCAGTGGGAATCGGGATCGACAGTTTGCCCGACAAATACGCGCCGGTGATGCTCCGTTTGTGTTTCAGGACTTTGTTCAGCGAGCCTTCGACGACCACCTCGCCGCCACGGATACCGGGACCGGGGCCGAAATCGACGATGTGATCGGCTGCCCGCATTGTCTCTTCGTCGTGTTCGACGACGATGACCGTGTTCCCCTGATCGCGCAGATCGCAGAGACTGTCGAGCAGCATCTGGTTGTCGCGGGAATGCAGACCGATCGACGGTTCGTCGAGAATGTAGACGACGCCAACCAACCCGCAACCGATTTGTCCGGCCAACCGAATCCGCTGGCTTTCGCCGCCCGACAGCGTTGGGGCCGAGCGGTCGAGCGAGAGATAATCAAGCCCGCATCGCAACAGGAACCCAAGCCGCCCACGGATTTCCTTAATCGCTTCGCCGGCGATGAATTGCCCGGTGTCGTCCAATTCAAGGCGTTCGAGAAACACCGCAGCATCGGAAATCGGCAACGCGCAAAACTCGGGCAGGTTCAGTTCGGTGAGCGGGGGGTGTAAACCCCCGGATGCGTTCGAGCACTTCGACGTCTTCGATTTGTCTGGAATATCAGGGGGTTTACACCCCCCGCTCGCCTGGGACAACGATGCCGACGCAAGACGCACGTTGCGTGCCTGTGCGTTTAATCGCGCGCCGCCGCAACTCGCACAGGTTGCGAATTCCATGTACTTTTCGAGTTGTCGGCGGCGCATGGGACTGCCGGTCTTGCGGTAGTCGTCGAGCAGATCGGGAATGACGCCGTTCCAATTTCCCCCGTGCTTCCAGATGCCGCCGGAATATCCCCAACTGAAGGTGATATGCCGGTCATCCATGCCGTAAAGAAACAGCTGTTGTGCCTCGTCGGAGAGATCGTGCCAAGGCGTCTTGAGCAGCGAACCGGATGGCAGATCGAGATCGTCTTCGATGGCGTCGGCGGCCGCCTGTAGAATGTGCCGCCGCCAGCGCCCGATCTTGCGGACCGGGCCGAGCAGTTCGATCGCGCCTTTTTGGATCGTCTTTTTCGGATCGGGAATGAGCCGATCGACGACGAATGTGTGCATCATCCCCAGGCCGGTGCAGTCGAGGCACATGCCTTGCGGGCTGTTGAAACTGAACAGTTGCGGGCTGGGCGTTTCATAACTGATACCGCAATCGGTGCAGGCGTAATGGGAACTATAGAGGCGGTCAGATGATTGACGATTGTCGATTGACGATTGACGATTGTCGTCGTTCTCTTGCGGGACGATGCCCTCCGGGGTGACGAAGAGTGTGCCGCCGGAGAGTTTCAGGGCGGCTTCGACGGCCTCGGCCAGACGGGAGCGGTTTGATTTGCCGGCGATGAGGCGATCGACGACGACCTCGATGTTGTGCCGCATCTGGCGGTCAAGCTGCAGTTTGTCGGTGAGTTCGACGACGTCGCCATCGACTCGGGCACGGAGGAATCCCTGTTTCAGCAAGTCATCGAACAGGTCGCGATATTCCCCCTTTTGTCCCTGCACGACCGGGGCCAGAATTTGAAACCGCGTTTTTTCCGGCAGGCGGGCGATGCCTTCAATGATCTGATCGGACGACTGGGCGGCGATGGGTTTCTTGCATCGTTCGCATTGGCCCTGTCCCACCCGGGCGAAGAGCACGCGCAGGTAGTCGTAGATTTCGGTGATGGTGCCGACGGTGCTGCGCGGATTGCGGCCGCGCATTTTCTGCTGAATTGAGATCGACGGTGCCAACCCGGTGACCGCATCGACATCGGGTTTGGGCATCTGGCCCAGAAACTGCCGCGCGAAACTCGACAACGATTCGACGTACCGCCGTTGCCCCTCGGCATACAGCGTGTCGAATGCCAGCGAACTCTTGCCCGACCCGCTGACGCCGGTCATGCAAATGAGTTTGTTGCGGGGCAACCGCAGGCTGACGTCGCGCAGGTTATGCTCGCGTGCTCCGCGAATCACAATATCGGATTGAGCCATCGGGCGTATTGATCTTGGTTATTTGTACCGGAGGGAGGCGAATACTGAGTATAAAGATCGATGAGACGCCGACAACTGAACGGCGCAATTCCCGCTTGCGAAGAGTCGCGCAAAGAAACCCGGTTTTTTCAAAAAACCGGGTTTCTGGCGGGAGTTCACATACGCAACTACGGCTTGCGCCGCAGCGGCCGACCCGGTCGTGCGCCCGTGTGCTTGCCCGATTCGAGTACGACTTGGCCGTTGACGATGACGTACCGAATTCCGTTGGGATAGTGGAACGGCTCTGTGTATGTCGCCTTGTCGATAATTCGCTCGGCATCGAACACGGTCACGTCGGCGAATTGGCCCGCCCGTAACACTCCGCGATCGTGCAGGCCGATTTTGGCCGCGTTCAGCGAAGTCATCTTGCGGACGGCATCTTCGAGCGTGAGCAGCTTCGATTCGCGCACATAAACGCCCAATACGCGGGGAAACGTGCCGAAGTTTCGTGGATGCGGGTTGCCTCGCCGCAGACGGCCCTCAATCGCGTAAGCCGAACCGTCAGAGCCGACCGAGCACCACGGTTGGCTGAGCGCGAGGTTCATATCTTTTTCGGTGTGGTGCGCGTAGACGGTGCCGATCGAGCCGTTTTGTTCGATCAGGAAATCGAAAAGTTCTTCCAGCAGGTCGGCATCCTTGCGGCCCTTGGTGCGAATCTTCATCACCCGGTCCATCGTCAGCCCGCGGAAGCTGTTGTTGGCGCTGATCAGCATGCGGCTCCAATCGCCGCCGACTGCCGTGTAATGGTTGTACCAGCCGGGCAGGCCGCCGATGACGTCGCGTTTGATTTTCTTGCGGATCTCTTTGTCTTTGAGGCGTTCGAGCAGTTTCTGTTTTCCGCCTTCGTGTGCCCACGGCGGGATAATGCTGACCAGATTATTGTTGCCACGGGTGTAGGGGTAAACGTTGGCTTGCACGTTGACGCCCCGTTTGCGTGCCGCCTCGATGAGTGCGATCACTTCGTTCATGCGGCCCCAGTATTGTTGGTCGGCGATTTTGAGGTGAATGATGTCAACCGGCACGCCGGCCCGCTCGCCGATTTCAATGGCCTCTTTCACCGACTTGAAGACTGCCGTGCCTTCGTTGCGAATGTGCGTCGAGTAAATGCCGCCGTGCCGTTTGACGATTTTGCAGAATTCGACGAGATCATCGGTCGTTGCCAACGAGCCGGGGGGCATCATCACCTGGCTGGAGAGTCCCAACGCACCGTCGGTCATCGCTTCGTCGACCAGTTCTTTCATTCGCTCGATGTCGGCCGACGTCGGTCGATCGAACGAATTGCCCATCACACAACGCCAAATGGTGCCGTTGCCCACGTAGGACGCGACGTTTGTTGACGTCCCGGCTTTTTCAATCGTCTCGAAGTAGCCGCCAAGTGTGGTCCACGAAACGGTTTGGCCGGCGACATCGGCTTTGCGCGGTGCCAACTTTCCCTGATTCGGTCCGGCCGAACCGCCTTCGCCGAGAATCTCCGTCGTCACGCCCTGCCGAATCTTGCTTTGCGCGTTGCCGTCTTCCAGCAGCAAATAGTCGGAGTGCGAGTGGATGTCGATGAATCCGGGCGCGATCACCAGTCCGGATGCATCGATTTCACGCTTCGTCGAACCCGGCAGACTGCGGCCAACGGCGACGACTCGATCACCCCGAATACCGACGTCGCCCACAAACCACGGATTCCCCGTGCCATCGACCACGCGACCGTTTCGGATGACGAGGTCGTAACTCTCTTCAGCCGAAACCGGTGCGAGAATTCCAAGGACAACAGCGAAAGCAACACAAATCGACGCTTGCATAAGTTTCTCCAGAATTGAGGACACTCCCCCCATTTTTACAACACCGACAAGTCGCCGCAACGCGCAGGTTCATTTAGCCGCGGGGCTTGCCCCGTGTGGACTGGGTATCTGTGTCTGCGTCACGCCCCGCAAGCGGGGCGGCTAAATGGTGTGTGGTCGTGGTACGAGATCGATCAACTGGTTCCTAGATTCCGTAGTCCGGCACCGCTATTATGGCGACTCGATTGAAATAGCGTTGTCGCGTATTGAATGAGGACACGCAGGGAATCTCATGAAGATCCACGAATATCAGGCAAAACAGTTGCTAAGCGAGGCCGGTGTCCCGGTGCCGCGCGGCATTGTCGTTAAGTCGGCAGACGAGGCGGCAAAAGCGTTTGAAGAACTCGGCGGCGCCATTGCCGTCGTCAAAACACAAATTCACGCTGGCGGTCGCGGCAAAGGGCGATTCAAGGAACATCCCGATCAACCCGGCGTGGTATTGGTGAAATCGGCCGACGAGGCACGCGAGAATGCGTCCCGCATGCTAGGCAACACGCTCGTCACCATTCAAACCGGCGACGAGGGCAAAGTTGTCAACACGCTGCTGATCGAAGAAGGCGTGGACATTCAGGACGAATTGTATCTGGGTATTGTCGTCGATCGTGAATCGGGCGGCCCCGTGCTGATGGCATCCTCGGAAGGGGGCATGGCGATCGAGGAAGTGGCGGCCGAAACGCCCGAAAAGATTTTCCACGAACCGATTGACGGCGGTTATGGACTGCATCCGTTCCAGGCGACTAAACTCGCCTTTCGCTTGGGGATGGAAGGAAAGGCGGTTCGCAACGCGGCACGTTTTCTGCCGCAACTTTGCCGATTCTTCCTCGACAACGATTGCAGCCTTGCGGAGGTCAACCCGCTGGTGGTCACCGGCGACGGCACCTTAATTGCGCTCGATGCGAAGGTCTCGTTCGACGACAACGCGATGTTCCGCCACAAGAATTTCGCGGAACTGCGGGATCTATCGGAAGAAGACGAAGCGGAAGTGAAGGCCGCCGATACCGGGCTGAGTTACGTCAACCTCGACGGCAACATTGGCTGTCTGGTGAACGGTGCCGGGCTGGCGATGAGTACGATGGATCTTATCAAACTGCACGGCGGCGAACCGGCGAACTTCCTCGACGTTGGGGGGGGAGCCAACGCCGAGCAGGTGACCGAAGCATTCCGCATCATCCTTTCGGACGACAACGTGAAAGCAGTGCTAGTCAACATTTTCGGCGGCATTATGAAGTGCGACACGATTGTCGAAGCGCTGTTAACCGCCTACGACAAGATCGGCTTCAGCGTGCCGTTGGTGGTGCGTCTGGAAGGCACCAACGTCGAACTGGCTCGTAAAATGCTGAACGAAAGCGGTAAAGACATCATCACTGCAGCCGATTTGACCGACGCGGCGAAAAAAGTGGTCGGAACGCTGGCACAGTAGATAACTTAAGACCCCTCTCCCCCCGGGGGAGAGGGGTTTGAACACACTCTGCGGAACGGCGGCGGTAACTCTAGAAACGAACGACAGGTCTATGAGCATTCTCGTTAACAAAGACACCCGCGTCATCTGCCAGGGCATTACCGGTTCGGTCGGTTTGTTTCACAGCCAGAAGTGCCGGGAGTATGCCGAGGAATGTCAGCCCGGTGTCAACGTATTCGTTGGCGGCGTGACGCCCGGCAAAGGTGGGACGGAAGTCGATGGCTTCCCCGTGTTCAACACGGTTGAGGAATCGATAGCTGCGACCGGCGCGAATACGTCGATGATCTTCGTGCCGCCGCCGTTTTGTGCCGACGCTATTATGGAAGCGGCCGATGCCGGCATTGAGTTAATTGTGGCGATTACCGAAGGCGTTCCGGTACTCGACATGGTCCGCGTCGAACGATATCTCGCCGGCAAACCGGTGCGGTTGGTCGGACCGAATTGCCCCGGCGTGATTACGCCGGGCGTGGCCAAGATCGGCATTATGCCCGGCTACATTCACAATCCCGGCACCATCGGCGTCATCAGCAAGAGCGGCACCCTTACCTACGAAGCGGTCTGGCAGTTGGGCAACGTTGGCATGGGGCAATCGACGGCCATCGGCATCGGCGGCGATCCGATCATCGGCACCAACTTCATCGACCTGCTGGAATTGTACGAGAACGATCCCGGCACCGAGGCGATGTTGGTCATCGGCGAGATCGGCGGGAATGCCGAACAGCAGGCGGCTGAATACATCAAAGAACGCGTCACCAAGCCGGTCGCCGGTTTCATTGCCGGAGTGACGGCCCCGCCCGGCAAACGCATGGGACATGCCGGCGCAATCATTTCCGGCGGTAGCGGCACGGCGGCCGAGAAGATTGCAGCACTGGAAGCAGCCGGAGTTGCCGTAGCCGAAAGCCCCGCCGACATGGGAACCGCCGTGCAACGCGCAATGGCGAAGTAACCTGGCGTGGCGGTGCTTTAAGGGAAATTCGTAGTGACCACCTTCACGCGGTCCGAGCGCGCAGCACACGCCATTCACCGAATTGGTACCAACCGCGCGATCGAAACCGGATGAATCCGGTCACTACGAACCCTCACTGCACCAAGTCGGGCGAGAATCCCGCCGTCTCGATGCTTCAGGTCATATTGACGTGGATGAATCGTAATCGATAATGGACTCTGGCCGTTCGTACTATAAACGCGTCTTGGAGCGAACCCGATGTCTACCGTCGAATCAACATCGAGAGTCCTTGAGGAGATTGCCGATCTGTTTGCATCGGCTCCAACTCGCGAAGAGATTCTCGCATTTCGACCATCCGACATTGTGCAGGAACGAGCGCGAGACCTGTTGGACCAATCAGCCGCTGGCCGTCTCTCCGTGGAAGACGAAAGTGATCTGGAGCAGTTTCATATTGCGGAGACACTCATGCGACTTGTGAAAGCGAGATTGCGATCGAAGCCGGTGCAATGAGCGTACGTGTTCCTGCAAAACTGCGCAGGCAAGCTGAGCAGCGAGCCGAAGGACGCTGCGAGTATTGTTTGTTCCACCAGGAAGACACGTTTCTCGCTCACGAGCCAGATCACGTCGTTGCGAACCAGCATGGTGGTGCGACAGAAGAGAGCAATCTCGCTTGGGCGTGCTTTGAATGCAATCGATTCCAGGGTAGTAACCTATCGTCCATTGACAGCACGACGGGGAACATCGAGCGGCTGTTCAACCCAAGGGCTGATTCCTGGGGCGAACACTTCCAGCTCGAAGAGGCTCGAATTGTTCCGCGCACATCCATTGGACGAGCAACGGAATTCCTGTTGCGATTCAACGCGCCGGATAACATTGAACTTCGCTGCCTACTGATCGAGGCAGGCCGGTTTCAACGGTGATTTCAAGATTCTGGTCGTCAATTACTTCTCGTCGTCGGCGCAGACCCAGCCGCCGAGGGTGGCTTCGTAGTCGATGAGTTCTTCTGGCTTGAAGTAGATGCTGATTTCTTTCGCGGCCGCTTCGGGGCCGTCGCTGCCGTGCATCAGATTGTATTGCCGGCTGATTCCGTAATCGCCGCGAATGGTGCCGGGAGGGGCTTCGGCGCCGTTGGTCGAGCCCATCATGCCACGCACGACGGAAATCGCGCTCGGACCTTCTGCACAAATTGCGATGACCGGGGCCGACGTGATGAACTTCTCCAAACCGGGATAGAACGGTTTTTCGATATGCTCAGCATAATGCTGCTTCGCCAGTTCCGGCGTGATCTGCATCAGTTTCAGGCCGACGAGCTTGAGGCTCTTGTCTTCCAGCCGTGCAATGAGTTTTCCGACGAGGCGGCGCTGCATGCCATCGGGTTTGATGAGGATTAGGGTGCGTTGTGTTGCCATGGGATTGTTTCCTGTTTGGTGGATTGTGTGCGGGTGGTGGATCGGTCCCACGGGACGCGGCCCGTGGGCTTTGCGCTTATGTGGTTGTTGATTTATTTGGTCATGGAGTCGTAGAACTGGCGGAATAAATAGTGGCTGTCGTGCGGGCCGGCGGCGGCTTCGGGGTGGTATTGCACACCGAAGGCCGGCAGTTCGCGATGCCGCAAGCCTTCGACCGTGCGATCGTTGAGGTTGATGTGAGTCACTTCGACGTTCGCCGGTAGCGATTCCTCTTCGATCGCAAACCCGTGGTTTTGGGCCGTAATTTCCACGCCGCCAGTCGCCTCGTTCAGCACGGGTTGATTCGCGCCGCGATGTCCGAATTTCAGTTTGAAAATTTCGCCGCCGAGCGCCAACCCCAGCAGTTGTTGCCCGAGGCAAATGCCGAAGACCGGCTTCAGCTCAACTAATTCGCGAATCGTCTCGATAGCATGCGTTAACGGACGGGGGTCGCCCGGCCCGTTGGCGAGAAAAACGCCGTCCGGTTTCTCGGCCAGAATTTCCTCGGCATTGGCTGTTCCCGGCACGATTGTGACCCGGCAACCAATTTGTGTGAGATGCCGCGGGATGTTCCACTTCATTCCGTAGTCGATGGCAACGACATGCGGCTGCCCGTTGCCGGTTGCCGTTTCTGCAGTGGCGGATTCGTAGGAACTGCCGAACGGCGTTGCCAATTCAGTCAGTCCTTCGGTCCAGGTGGAGGATTTTTCCGGCACGACTTCCTTGACGAGGTCTTGCCCGACGAGTGCGGGGCTATTTTGTGCCTTTTCGACCAGCGACTTATCGTCGAGATCGGTCGTCGAAATCACGCCCGTCATTGCGCCGTGAATTCGGATGCGGCGAACCAGCGCTCGCGTATCGATACCTTCGAGACCGATTATTCCCGCTTCACGCAGATATTGATCGAGCGGCATCGTCGAGCGAAAATTGCTGGGTGTTCGGCAGAGTTCGCGGCAGATGAACCCGCGCAGAGACAGGCTCCCGCTTTCGACATCTTCCGGATTCACACCGTAATTGCCGATGAGCGGGTAGGTCATCGTCACAATCTGCCCACAATAGGACGGATCGGTGAGGATTTCCTGGTAACCGGTCATGCTGGTGTTGAAAACGACTTCGCCGTATGCCTCGCCTTCAGCCCCAAAAGCCGACCCGGAAAAAACGGTGCCGTCACTGAGCGCAAGTTTAGCCGGTCGATTTGTGTGACTTTTTGACATAGGCCGTTTTTAGCAGAGCCGTCGGGCAAAAAAAAGAGACCGCCGAATCTCGGCGGTCTGGGTCTGGAACGATTTATTTAGCCGACCCGCTTGCGGGGCGCGCTGACGGGGCAACCGTTCGACACACGCGGGGCAAGCCCCACGGCTAAATGTACTTGCCGCATGCGGTCATTTAATTCTGCGTCAGCACGTAATCTTCGAAGCGGACTTCGTTGTCCGGATCGCTGATGTTGGAAAACAGTTCTCCAATAATTCGGTGGAAGTGAATCTTCCGCACCGAGTAGAAGTTGTGTTTGCCGTCGCGGCGGGCTTCAATCAAACCGGCGACGCGCAAGAGCGCGAGGTGATGGCTGACTGCCGGCTGGCTTTGTCCCAGTTTGTCACAGAGGGCGGTAACGTGAAGTTCCCCTTCCTGAGCGAGATACAGCAGAACTCGCAGTCGTGTCTCGTCGGAAAGGAGCTTAAATACCTGGACGAGACCCCGCTCCAATTCACCCGGCAGGACCGGAAATGTTTTGGCGTGTTTTTTGGCTTCTGGCTCAACTACGTTTGATGTAATCATATTCCTCGTTTGACCTTTTTCCTGGTCAGACCGTTGCTGATCGGCTCCGTCAACATGTTCGGACCCAGCGTTAATGTCTGACAATTTCCCCAATCCTTTCACAGAAATTGCGGCAAAGCCGCACTTTTCAACTGGAACCGTTCCAATTTCAGAGAGAAACAGCTCCGCACCCTCTCCATGGATGCGATATCAGTAGACCTTCAATCTGTCGCAACATAGTGCGATAATTCGTAAACAACTTGGAACTGGTGCTCAACGTTTCGCATGAAGGCGAAACAAGCAACGGAACTTAGATGTGCAGATAGGCTCGCAGAGATGTGAATTGACAGTGCTGCTCGACGATCGACTGCTGAAATGACATCGCTCGGCGTACGTCTCGCAAGCGCGTCTGCGTCCTATTATTATCGGACCAGAGTGAATCGTCAACAATTTCCATGATAATTTAAACGATTCGCTGACAATAGGCAGTTTTTGATTTGCAAGAGACACACGACACCCGGTGAGATTCTGGCTTGCATCAACTTTTACCAGCCAATGTCGCTCAGGTTGATTGACGGATCTCTAACGCTCAGTTAGAGCCGTGGAGATACTTACTTAGCTCCACCTGTTATCCTGCAACAACGGCTGGTTTTGGGACAGAAATCGAAGTTCCGCCGGTTGATTCAGCGAGTGCAGCCAAGAAAGCCGTGTCTCTGCGAGCCAGCCAATTCGGGGTTTTCACTCGGCTGAGAATTCTCATGTTGCAGAAAACTATTGACCATGCATGAATCATCGTTTGGCAATCTGGATGGGAAACGTGCTGTCGTGACCGGTTCTTCAAGCGGAATTGGCCGCGCCATAGCTTGGGAGCTGGCGTGCGCCGGGGCCGATGTGGTCGTTCACTGCCGCAGTCAGTTGGAGTTGGCAGAGAAACTTGCCGCCCGCATCTGTGGCATCGGCCGCCGTGCGGAAGTCCTCTCTGCCAATCTCGGCCAAGCCGATGAGTCAATCCGGTTCATTGAGGATGCCTGGAATTCTCTGGACGGAGTTGACGTGTGGGTTAACAACGCCGGTGCCGATCTGCTGACCGGTGAGGAATCGAAACTGGAATTCGACGAGAAACTCGCGAAGCTGTTTTCGGTCGATGTCGCCGGCACGATGCGGCTGGCGCGAAACGCCGGTCGTAGAATGGTAGAGGGCAGAGGGGGAGTGATCCTCAACATCGGTTGGGATCAGGCCGACCGTGGAATGTGTGGCGATAGCGGCGAGTTGTTTGCGGCAGCGAAGAATGCCGTGATGGGCTTTACCCGTTCCTTGTCCCTCAGTTTGGCTCCCTCGGTGCGCGTCAACTGCATTGCCCCCGGTTGGATCCAAACCGCCTGGGGAGACACGGCAAGCGATTATTGGCAACAGCGCGTGGTTAGTGAAACTCCGCTTGCCCGTTGGGGGACTCCCGAAGAGGTCGCCAAACTCGCCCGGTTCCTGGCCAGCCCGGATGCCGCGTTCATTACCGGGCAGGTCATCAATGTGAACGGCGGTGCGGTGCGTTAGGACCGTTCGAGAAATTAATGTCGCTCAGAAAGCCGTGATTTGTTAGGAGTGCCATCCAGCAAATTGTTTACGAATGATCCAGGGAGGCCAAGGATGGCTATTGCG
>CAUZOL010000054.1:0-28129 GCA_963581435.1 Planctomycetota bacterium | reverse complement strand
ACGAATGAAGCGGTTCAAGCGGCCGTAATCGATTACGATTTGGACTTCGATGTCGTATGTTAGCGGCAACGAAATAAAATGTGGGGTAAGAGTCAAATGCGAAAGTGGGATCGCCTGAATGCTGAAATTGTCGCGTGCGAACGCTGTCCGCGGCTGCGGGATCATTGCCGGACGGTCGCGAAAGAGAAACGCCGTGCCTATCGCGACTGGGTGTATTGGGGGAAGCCGGTTCCCAACATGGGCGATCCCAAGGCACGAATATTGATTGTGGGTCTTGCGCCGGCGGCACACGGAGCGAACCGTACCGGCCGCATGTTCACAGGCGATCGCAGCGGCGACTGGTTGTTCGGCGCACTTTACCGGGCTGGTTTTGCCAATCAACCGATCGCAACCGACCGCGATGACGGATTGGAATTGATCGACTGCGCAATCACCGCTGCTGGGCACTGTGCGCCTCCGCAGAACAAGCCGACGCGTGAAGAGATTCAGAATTGCGAAGAATGGTTCGAGCGCACGGCGGCCTTGCTGCCGGTGCGAGTCTTTCTGGCGTTGGGGCAAATCGGTTGGCGGGCGGTAATTGACAAAGCACGCGCCGCGGGCTGGTACAGCGGCCCCATTCCGAAATTCGGCCACGCGGCGAAAGTGCAATTCAACACCGGTCAGTGGTTGGTGGGCAGTTATCACCCCAGCCAACAGAATACGTTTACCGGCAGATTGACCGAGGAGATGCTGGACCACGTGTTCGAGGTCGCGCGGGAGTTGATACCGGAAGATTGAATCCCGTGCCGGTCTCCCGCCGACACGAGATTAGCCGCTTGCGGTTTCGCAGCGTCGGAATGTTGAATTGCTTGCGAAACCGCAAGCGAAATTGAACGGCCACGCCTCAAGTCATTGGATCAACGTTCGCAAAGCGTCGGTGAGTTGATCGATATCGGCGCGGCTATTGTACAAATGGCAGGAGACGCGCACGAATCGCCGTTGCTGCCAATGCACAATCGGCACTTCAATGCGAAACTTCTCCCATAGCGCATCCTGCAACGGATCGCGGTGTCCCTCGCGTGGCTGCTCCTCGTCACCCGTTGTGATCGGCAGCGCGATCATCGAAGCGTACCAGTCGATGCTGTCCGGCGCTGGAATGTCGCCGATGCCGAACAACTCATCAATCTGGCGGCGCGCATACTCTGCCATCTGGTGAGTCGATTGTCGAAACTGATCGATCCCGGTCGTTTCCAGGAATTTGATGGCCGCAGGAATTGCCAGAAAGCCAGCCGGATCGCGTGTGCCGACCCAATTGAATTCGTCCTTCCAATCGGGCGCTTTCCCACTGATGCTGCCGCCCCAACTCAGGATGGGCGGTTTCACAGTCGCTTGACGTCGGCCGGCAACGTACAGAAACCCGGTTCCGAACGGTGCCGAAAGCCACTTGTGGCAACTGGCGGCGTAGTAATCGCAATTGAGTTTGCGAATACTGAGCGGCGTCATTGCGATGGCATGCGGGCCATCAACACAAACCTGCACTCCGCGTTGTCGCGCACCGTGGCAAATCTGTTTCACCGGCAAAGTGAGTGCCGTCGGCGATGTGACGTGACTGACGACGATCAGCTTTGTCTTGTCGGTTACGCCGTCCAGGAAATCGGCGGCTGTTTCATTTGCCGATACAAACGGTTGAGGCAATTTACGGACGACCAATTTTGCGCCGGTTTGTTTGCAAAGGCGACGCCAGACTCGCAGCACCGCTCCGTATTCGTGATTGGTCACGAGTACTTCATCGCCCGCCTTCAATTCAACACTGGCCGCAACAATGTTCATGCCGTATGTCGCGTTGTCGACGAAAATCAAATCGTCAGCGTCAGCCCCGACAAATGCCGCCAGAGTTTCACGTGCTTCGGTGAGGGCCTCTTCCATCTGCCGCAGGAAGAAGTTCATTGGCTGGCGTTCGAGCTGATCCGTCCACTCTTGTCTCGCCTGCTCAACAACTCGTGGTGACGGCCCAAATGAGCCGTGATTGAGATAGGTCACGTCGTCTGCAATGGACCACGCATCTTGCATACCGTTGCCTTCAAGTTTCAGTGTGTCCGTGTTGCTCATATGTGAAGCCGTTGTCGGTGATGTTGGTCGCGATATGAGTTGAGTTACCGTGGAATGATTCGCCGCTACACTGTCTCGACTGCCAAGTCTGATCGTTCGTGTGTTTCTTTAGTTTCAATCACATCGGTCTGGGTAGTTGGGCCGAGTTCAATCACGCGCATCGACTTCCATCGACCAGATCGAAAGCGGAACATCATGCCGATTCCGAGGACGCAAATGTAGACGGTGCAGGCGGTCCAACTTCCAAGCAGGCTGCCGTCAAACCACTTCCAGCAAATCCATGTGGGAACGACCATCAGCAGCCAACCCGTTAACAGTGTGAAAATCAGTGGGAACCGGGTATCGCCGGCTCCACGGACAGCCATCCCGAAGACGATTGCCATTCCATCGAAAACAGAGAACGCCGCCAGAAATCGCAACAACACGATCGCCTGGCTGTGCACGGCGGCAAATTCATCCGGCGGCATTTTCCAGGTGAAGGGATACAGAATGACGTTGGGAAGAAACAGGTAAATCAACGCAAAGGTTCCCATATAGGCACCGGCAACCCCTGCAGCCAGCCACGTGGTGCGGACGGCGATTTCGGGCCGGCCTTCGCCAATTCGCCTGGCGACGAGCGTCATCACCGCAGTCCCGCAGCCTGCCATCGGAATAAACGCCAGCGTGTTGACGTTGAAGGCGAGGTTGGTCGCGGCAAGCTGGTGCATTCCCTGTCGGCCAACCAGAAAGATGAACGAGGAGAAGGCCGAAATATCGACGAAGAACTGAAAACCGGTCGGTAGGCCGTATCTAAGCAAGCGGCCGAACAATTCGCGGTCGAACTGCCATCGTTGCCAGAAGCGATACTCGACCCGCTCGCAGCGGCGCGTCATCAATGCAAAGAAGAGGACAGTGGAGAGAACGTTTGCAATGACTGTTGCAACTCCGGCGCCGCGAATGCCCATTTCCGGAAATGGACCGGTGCCGAAAATGAGACAATAATCGAGTATGCCGTTGACCACGACGACGAACATGTTCACACACATCACTGTCACCGTCTTGCCCCGTCCGCTGTAAAACGACGAGAGGACGGCAGTCATTGTGATCGGAATCGCGCCGAGGCAGAGGATCGAAAAGTAGGATACTTCCAGTTGTTGCACGCGCGGCTCGTGTCCGATCCAGCCGAACAGGGTCTCGGCAAACGGGAGTGCAAACACAAAACCCGCGCCGGCGGCAAATGAAAGATAAAGACCCTGCCAAACTGCGGCCGCGGCTCGGTCTTTCCGTTTTGCCCCTTCATACTGGGCCACAAACGTGTTGACGTAGAGCGCCGTGCCAATGAAGACGCTGATGACGGTCCAATGCAATAAGCCGGCCGGTGTCGCGGCGGCCAAAGCTGCTCCCGTGGAGTCTGACCAGGTCAGAAACATGCGGTCGATAAACAGCATCAACGACAGCGAGCCCGAACTGAGAATCAGCGGCAAGGCGACGCGCCAGAATTCCGCAAAACTACCCGCTGGTGGGGCGGGCTGCTGTGTGGAATCGGTTGTCGGGAGGTCAGGCATGTGAAGCCAGCTGGGGACGTAAGAAGTTGGTGATGAATTCTCTCAACAAGTTTAGCCGCGAGCGTAGGGAGCGCTTCCTGCGGTCGCGGCTAAATGTCTCTCACGCATCTTGGTGTAGCAGACACGGCCACTGCCGTCGAGGTTCGCCAGCGCGAAATGGCATTCTCAACCCAACGTTCTGCTTGCGGCAACTCTTTCGGCAGGGTACGTTGCCTAATGGCGACCGGTTTAGGCCCGTTGCGGCCGGGCGTTTTGCCAATTGTGACAGCGAAATCTGGGTACGCATAATCCACTCGATGAGGAAAAGGCGAAATGAAACGAATTCGATTGATGGCGGGAGCGTGTGCGCTCTGCTTGCTCGCTCTGGCTTCCATCACACGGGCCGACGTGAAGTTGCCCGTCGTCTTTGGCGACAACATGGTGTTGCAGCGAAACGAAGCGGTCCCCGTGTGGGGTTGGGACGAAGCAGGGACGGAAGTGACGGTGACGCTCGGCAAATCGAAGATGTCGGCGAAGGCAGACAAAACAGGCAAGTGGATGGTCAAACTGCCCGCGACGAAGGCAGGCGGACCATACAAAATGACAGTGGCTGGCAGCAGCACCGTCAACGTGAAGAACATCCTGTTCGGTGAAGTCTGGCTGTGTTCCGGACAATCGAACATGGAATGGCCCGTCAGTCGATCGACCAACGCAAAGGAAGAGATTGCGGCGGCCAAGCATCCCAACATTCGGCACATCAAGATTCCGCACCGGCCGTCGGACAAAGCGGAGACGGACGTTCCGTCGGACGGGTGGAAGGTCTGCAGCCCGCAAACCGTCGCCGGCTTCACTGGTGTCGGCTATTTCTTCGGTCGTCATCTGCAGCAGGAACTCGACGTTCCCATTGGTCTGATTGGATCGAACTGGGGTGGCACGCGGATCGAACCGTGGACTCCGCCGGAAGGCTTCAAGCAGGTTCCCGCGTTGAAGGAAATTGCCGACAATCTCGACAAATTTCCCACCAAGAATGCCAAGGGAGTCATCAACCATCAGAGTTCTTTGGCGCTGTACAACGGAATGATCAGCCCGCTCGTTCCGTACGCAATTCGTGGCGCGATCTGGTACCAGGGAGAATCGAATCGCAAGGATGGCTTGCTGTACGAGCAGAAAATGTTGGCGCTGATTAAGGGATGGCGAACGATTTGGAATAAACCGGAGCTGCCGTTCTACTTCGTGCAGATTGCACCGTATCAGTACGGTAACGATGCACCGGGCGAGTTGCCCGTGTTGTGGGAAGCCCAGACGAATGTGCTTTCGCTACCGCATACCGGAATGGCTGTCGTCACCGATGTTGGCAATTTGATGAACATTCATCCGCAGAACAAGCAGGATGCCGGCAAGCGTCTGGCGTTGTGGGCTTTGGCCAAGGACTACGGCCAGAAGGACCTTGTCTATTCCGGACCGTTGTACAAGGTGATGAAAGCCGAAGGCAAAAAAATTCGCGTCTACTTCGATCACGTGGGTGCCGGGTTGGCCGCGCGTGACGGCAAGGCGTTAGATTCGTTCACAATTGCCGGGCAGGATGGGAAGTTTGTCGAAGCGACGGCGTCGATTGACGAAAATACGATTGTCGTTTCCAGCCCGGATGTTTCCGAGCCGAAGGCCGTTCGCTTCGGTTGGCACAAGCTGGCCAATCCGAATCTGATGAACAAGAACGGGTTGCCGGCATCGCCCTTCCGTAGCGACAAGCCGTCGCCGGTGAGCAGCGAATAGCGCGAACACGATGAGCAATCAGAGACCCGGTTTCTTCAAGAAACCGGGTTTTTTTACGCGCTCACGTAATGATCTGGCAGTCGGGCAGGGCGGTTTGCAGCCGGTCGATTCCTGCTTGCGTCACTCCGGTGTCGCGGAGATAGAGTTGGACGAGGTTCTTGAGGCTTTCGAGGTGACCGAGGCCTTCGTCGGTTATCTCGCCGCCAATCAGCCCTAGCTGTTCGAGGCATTCGAGCTTGCCGAGTGTTTTCAGTCCGCTGTCGCTGATTCTGGTAGCCGTCAAGTAGAGAACTTCCAGCGTGGTGAGTGCGGTGAGACACTGAGTGCCGACGTCGGTTATCGAGGCTCCGTAAAGGTAGACATCCTTCAAGCTGGGAAACTCGCCGAGATGCTTTAGCCCTTCATCGGTGATGCCGGCTCCCGTCAGGTCGAGATATTCCAAAGATGGCAGCGATTTCAGGCCGGCGAGGCTGCCGTCGGCTACTGACGTTCCCGTCAGATCGAGCCATTCCAGTTTCTGCAACGAACAAAGTCGATCAATTCCCTTATCGGTGATGGTGGTGCCGGTCAGGTCAAGCACCTGGAGCTGACTGAGTCGGGAGAGGATGTCGATCCCATCATCGGTCACCGCTGCATTGACCAGGCCCAGTTGCTCCAGTTTTGAGAGGTCTCGCAAATACGCGAGACCGACGTCGGTGACCGCCGTGTATGCGAGGTAGAGAACCTCCAACTCTCGCAGCGACACCAGGTGACGCATACCGTCGTCGTTAATACCCGTCCGTGAGAGATCCAGCCAAGTCAGCCCTGACAGTCGGCTGATATGCTGTAACTCCGCATCGCTGATATTGCCTTCGCGGAGGACCGCACCGACCGCATTGCCGTTTGGGCCGACTTCAACAGTCGCGCCGTGCCGCTTTAAGGCGGCGATGTCGCTGCTGATCGCAGGTGACGGCGTCTGGCTCATCGCACGCTCCCGGCGAACCGTTTCAACGCGAACCCACTCGGATCGCAGGCAAGGGGCACAGAACCCCTTGCCATTTGATCCAGCGGTGCGAAAGAATTCGCAGCACGAGCGTTCGCGTCGATCACCAGCAATCCGTAAGCAGGCAATGGTTTCCACAGTGTCAAGCTGTCAGCTCCCTGCATCGGCCTTGGCTTTCTCTTCCTGTGCCTGCGAAACTTTCGGGTTCGGTGTGACGTCGGCATTTTCCAACCCCATCACCCACCGCACGGCTCCTTCGGTCGATTTGAGGAATGTCTTGTTGGTCCAGGTCTCATTTCGGTGGCCGAGATTGTTGTAGAAAATACGTCCTTCACCCCATTCGCGTGCCCAAGCAATCGGCACGTGATACGGTTTCTTAATCTCCGTCTCGGCCATGTTGATGCTCATCAGCACGTGCACATTCTTCGGGACCCAGTTGATGTATTGATAGATTTCGTCCTGGATTTCAAATTGCTCGCCGAACGGCTGCATGGCGGGGTGTTTGGTGTCGTGAACGGAGACGGTCACCTTCGATCCCGAACCCCACGGGTGACCGTTGAACGTGCCACCGATGATTTCCTGATACCACTTGTGCTCTGGTTTTGTCGTGCGGAAGGTATCAGTCGCCGAGTGAAAGCCAATGACGCCATGACCTTTTTGTTTCAGCCACCCGTTGACAAAATACTCGCGGGCTTCGTCGGAAATGGGGAGTTCGCCCGTGGTGTACAGCATCACGATGTCGTACTTCTTTAAGTTCTCGACGGTGAAGTCGGCGGCGGCGTCTTGCGTGCTGTGCACCTCGAACAGGCCGGTTTGCTGGCCGAGTTGCTTCATCGCAATTTCTGCTGGCGCGAGATCGCGTCCGTTGCGGTTGACCGAACCGTGCCGAAATCCCTTACTTTGCGTGAGAAATAACACGCGGGCCTTTTTGTCCGGTTTTCCAGCTTCGGCACGAAGAGACGGCAGGCAAAGGCCAAGGGCGGCCAACGAAACAATTATCATGCGGCGTGTAGACACGGAGCGTTCCTCTGAAAATGGGCAATGGATGTTGAATCGCGATGGCATTTCGACAATTCTCTGATCCCACTATCATAAACGTCGGCAGACCCCGATTCCAAGCTCGCCAATTGAATCGTTCAGTCGCAGGAAAAATTGAGCATCATGCCGGACCGACACACAGGCGGAAGTGGAAAGCAAATTCTGTTCAATGGCCGTTACATTCGGCTGATTTCGGACGATGGTTGGGAATACGCGGAGCGACATGGCGCGACGGGGGTTGTTGCTATTGTACCGTTGTTTGAAGACCGGCTCGTTTTGACGGAACAATATCGCAAGCCGGTCAATGCGCGAGTGATCGATCTGCCGGCGGGACTCGCCGGCGATTTGCCAGGAGACCCGACAGAAGCATTTTCCACCGCCGCCCAACGCGAGTTGATAGAGGAAACCGGCTTTCAAGCGGAAGAGTTGACCCACTTGACGGCCGGGCCGTCATCGGCCGGACTCTCGACCGAAATTGTGACGATGTTTCTTGCGACCGGGTTATCGCGCGTTGGCCCGGGCGGCGGTGACGACAGTGAAGACATTGTGGTGCACGAAGTTCCGCTGGCAACGATCGACGACTGGTTAACAGAGAAATCGCAATCGGGATTCCTGATCGATCCCAAGATCTATGCCGGGCTGTATTTCGTCCAGCGATGATCGCGGATTGAAAAACGCTTGGGTCACGCGTCGGCCACGTTCACGAAGACTTTTAGTGCATCGGGTTCTTCGACCAGTAACCGCATCATCTCGGCATAATTGTCGAGTCCTTCGACGGGATTTGTCAGCAAACGTTCGACGACGCCGGGATAGGTTGCTTCACCCAACGCCATGTCGGCGATGCCCATTTCAAAATGCCGACGGTTGGCGTTGACCGAACCGATCAGCATTTTATTCCCCAGCACCCACTGCAGGTTCAGTTGATCAGAAGGGACTTCGACGAGTTCTTTGCCGCCGGTAATGCTGGTCCACACCAGCACGCCGTTGAGTCCCAGCACATTCATCGCTTCGAATGCTACGCCGCTGTTGCCGGTTGCTTCGACGATGATGTCGGGCTTGCCGACTTGCTCGGCAAGTTGTTCGAGCGATGTTTCCCGGGTGCTCACGTAAGTCGCTTGCAGACCTTCGGCAATTTCCGCTTTCAGACAGGGCTGCTGCTTTCGCGCCAGCGTATAGACTTCCAGTCCCCGCAGACGCAGAGCGAGGGTTGCCAACAGTCCGATTTGCCCGGCACCGAGGACAAATGCGCGGCGTGGTTCCCACACCTGCAGCCGCTTCTGTGCTTCAAACGCCTGATCAATTGCCTTGGCCGCGCAGCTCATCGGTTCGACAAGCACGTGCAGATGCTTCAGTCCCACCGGCACGCGGACGACGAATTCGGCGTCATCGACAAAACACTCTGTCAGATACCCATGTCGCAGATTGATACCTCGCTCGTAGTAAACTTCTTCACTTGTAATGTCAGATCGGCCGATTCGGTCGTAAATCGACTGACCCGGCCGCCGAACGGTACAAGTAACGTAATCGTCCGGCTGCACGTGAGTCACACTTGCTCCCACCTCAACAACCTGTCCAAACACTTCGTGTCCCAGCACCAGGAAGTCGTCACCGGGGGGAGCTGCGCCGTAAAGCGCATCGTTGATCTCGCGGTCGGTCGCATCGACGCCCACTTTCAGCACTTTAATCAGCACACCACGCTCATTGGCAACGTCATCGACCGAGGGTCTTGCGATCTCTCTCAAATGGACACTGCCCGGCGAGCCGGGCTTAACTGCTATCGCTTTCATCGGAATTTGCACTTAGTTGAACGGCGGGGCCGCATGTTTCGGACGGAGGCCAGACTGGCACGCGCACCATTGTAGCTCGCAGCCAAAGCCGACGCGACGATAGTCGGATGAGCAGTGAAACACCGGGATGAATTGGGCGAAGTGAACTAGATGCTGGCTTGCCACGTAGCCCGCCGCTCCGACGGCGGGAGTTGGCTGCACTACAGACTCGCGATGAATTCGCAGCACGCCGCTCGCAATTCCAAGCTCCACCGCTGGCCGCAGTTTGGAGAGTTTGCAGTTCGAACTTGTTGTTCTCCGCCGTCGGAGCGACGGGCTGCCATGCCACTCAATCGAATGTGAAACTCTGACAGGCCCGTACCCGGTCTGTGTGTGTGCCTCTGTCGAATTCATACTGCAGTTGGTAAGCTCGGACACCTGATGGGTAGTCAGCCGATAAACCAGCGGGAGAGTGGAATTGTCTTTCGATGTATTGATTCAGGGCGGCACTGTGATCGATGGCACTGGAACGCCGCGCACAAAGGCCGATTTGGGCATCAGCGGAAATCGTGTGACGGCAATTGGAGATCTGTCGGCAGGCGATGCCGCGATGGTGATCGATGCGAGCGGTCGAGTTGTCGCCCCCGGTTTTATCGATGTCCACAACCACATGGACGGCTGGTTGCTGAAGCAGTCGCATGTTCCGTCGAAAACCTTGCAGGGATTTACGACGGAAGTCATCGGACTGGACGGAATTTCCTATGCGCCGGTGAACGCACAGACGGCCAAAGAATGGATCTTCTATCTGAAGGCTCTCGATGGATTGCAGCTGAGCGATTACGAAGGGTGGGAAAGCCTCGGCGAGTTCATGCAATGTCTCGAAGGCCGCAACGTGCAAAATGCGGCAACGCATGTGCCGTATGCCAACGTGCGCAGTCTCGCCTGCGGTTTTGGCAGCGGATCGGTCGACGACTACCAGATGCGGCAAATCAAGGACGTTGTCCGTCAGGGAATGGAGCAGGGGGCCGTCGGACTTTCGACCGGTCTGGATTACATTGTACAGTGCTTCGCCGACACCGATGAGTTGGTCGAAGCATGCAAGGTTGTGGCGGAGTTTGGCGGCCTGTACGCCACGCATATGCGGTACAAAAGCGGCACAATGACGGCACTGAAGGAAGCTGTCGAGATCGGGCGACGCTCGGGCGTGAAAGTGCACATCTCACATTTCAAGGGGGCCGATGCCGCTGCCGTCGATGAGATTCTGGAGTACGTCGATGGCGTAGCGCGGCACGAGGTCGATTTTTCGTTCGATGCATATCCCTACCAGCCCGGCTCGACAATGTTGACTTATCTGGTGCCGTATGACACGTGGGCCGACGGTCCGCTGGCAGCAGGTGCCAAGTTGCGCGACCCGGTCATTGCGAGCCAGTTTCGTGCGGGACTGAAACTTCACCGGCTGCCGTTGGATCGGATTCACATTGCCTGGGTTGCGGGCAAAGAAAACGCCGTTCATCAGGGGACGCTGCTGAGCGAGTACATCGAACAGACCGGCCTGGATGATGCCGAAGCGCTGACGAACCTGTTGCTCGAAGAGCGGATGGCCGTGCTACTTGTGTTCCTTGAAGGAGACGACCGGTTGGTGCATCCGTTTTTGAAGCACGACTTATACATGATGGGGACCGACGGCATTTATCAGCCCGACGGTCCGATTCACCCACGCCAATACGGATCAGCGGGCCGATTATTGGGGCCGTACGTCCGCGACGAAAAGATGTTTTCTCTGGAGCAGGCAGTCAACAAATTGAGCGGGAACGCCGCCGCGAGATTTGGTTTGACCGATCGCGGTGTGTTGAAGGAAAACACAGTCGCCGATGTCGTGGTGTTCGATCCGGAAACAATTTCCGACCGAGCAACAATGACCGAACCGCACCAGCACTGCGTCGGCATGGAAACCGTGATCGTCGGCGGCACAGTCATCGTGCAGGATGGCACACCGGTGGAGACACTCACCGCCCCCTATCCCGGTCGAGCAATCCGCGCAAAAATGCAATAACCGCGTTCTAACATGTTCCGGCAAAGCCCACGGGCAGCGCCCCGTGGGAATTGCTCGTCACACCAACCCACGCCGTTTTCGCACAAACCACTCCGCCGACATCAGCACGACAAACGACAGCAAAAACGTCCAGTTATCCCACAGTGAAGTCTGGCGCAGTTTGCTGATGTGGTCGGTGGGTTCTATGGCTTTGTTTTCAAGAAAGCTGCTGAACTCTTCGGGCTGGATGAACGTACCACCGGTCGATAAGGCAATGTCCTTGAGTAGCTCGAAGTCGGCGGCGGGGTTGTCCATTTCGAGGTCGCGGTCTTCGACGATAAAACGCGACCAGCCTTCGGGCTTCACTGTTTTCTCCTTGCCGTTTTCGACAACACGGTATTCCGCCTGCACGTGAACCCAGTAGTCGCCCGGTTTGTCGGTGTTGCGGAATTCGGCGATATTCTGGTTGCCGCTCTTGCGTGCGGGGATTTTGGATTCCTTACCATCGGGGTCATACACGGTGACTTCGAACTTGGCGTTAGGAATCGGCTGATTGTCCTCGTTCTTCGCACCAAAAGTGAAAGCAACCTGCTGCTTTGGCGCAAGGTTTCGAGGGTCGATTCGCACCCAGACGTTGCTGTCGCCCTGCTCATTTCCGGTGAGCCAGAGAATCATCTGCCGCCAGAATCGCTGGTGGGCCTCTTCTTTGCCGCCGAGATACCACAGGAAAGTCGTGTCGGCAGCGAATGCCATCACGCGTGGTCCTTCAAATCGGCCGATGAGCAACGGCTCGCCGGTTTCGGCTTTCGCCAGCACATCGCTGAGGTCGCCTTCTTTGTGTTGTAGTTTGTTGGCACCTTGCAGGGTCGGCAACGATTCCCACAGTTTGCGGTTAGCAGCTTCAGGCGAGTCGAGCAGCATGACGAAGTGCCGCAGCCCCGCGGCGGTGGGCATCATTTTCATCTGCTTGTCATATTGCTGCGTCAGGTCGAGTTCGTTCCGTCCACGGCGATCGTATTTGCTGAGGACGACGGGCAACAATTCAACGAACGCTTCGTTTTCGGCATAACCGCCGGGGCTGAAGGTATGCAGCCCGCCAGTCATTAACAGGCCGGCTCCTTCGTTGACGCGGGCCGCCAACTGGTCAAGCAAGTTCTTCTTCTGCTCCTCAAAACAACGGGCTGGCACATCGCCAATAATATAGGCGTCGTATCGTCCCGGTTGAAACAACTCCGCATCGATGTGCTCGAGTCGATTCTTCCGGCCAACACGGATCGGCTGAAAATCGAGTTGAATGTTGTCCGACGTGTTAATGTTCCTGATCCACTTTTGCTCCGCACGTAACGGCTGATCAAAGTAGGCTACGCGAATTCCGCCGGTGCGCACCTTGATGATGGTGACTTGCTCGTTGTTGGCCGTCAGCAACTCGCGATCGACCGGCGTCACCTTCACACCGATTTTGTATTCACCGGCAAACTGCGGCACGAAGGACAATTGGACCGGAATTAGTTGGCTGTCTGATTTGACGGTGGGGGATAACCGGGGCGTGGTGTTGCTTTCCTTGTCGGGCGTGACCATCACACCCGGTTGCGTGTGAAGCTTGCCGTTGCGGTCTTCAACAATCAGCTGAACCTGCAGCTGTCGGCCGTCGGCTCCGCGGGCGCGGATTGTTGCATCGACGTGGACCAACTTTTTTTCAAAGACGACGGGTGCAACGAGCAGGCTTTCGACGGCGATATCAACACCGGTATCGGCCAGCCCGGAACCACCAAAGCCGACGGCAAAAACGGGGACGCGATTCTGTCCCAGGCGACGCGCGCGGTCACGAGGATCGGCATCGTTCGTCGAATGTGCTCGCTGCGCTCCGTCGGACATGAAGACGACGCCAACGACGCGTTCGCTTCTGGCTTCGGTGAGCAGCTCGTCCAGAACCGTTCCAATCGCTGTCTGGTCGCCGTCAGCAATGTCGGTCAACTGTTCGGTACCGGTGAGTTTGTCGGCGAAGTTGAAGTAGCGAATTTCAATCGTCTCTGAGAGAGCCTTGATTTGTGGATCGACGTCGGCGAGTAGTTTCAGCAACTGCTGCCGTCTGCTGATGCCGCCGGGACCGTCGTTGATGCCCATACTCCGACTGGCGTCGCCGCCGATGAACAGCACCGGCTTGTCGGTATCCGGCTGCCGATGTTGCAGTGCCGGTCGCAGCATCGCCAATGCCAGCACAATCGCAGCCAATAACCGCAACCCCAACAACAGCCGGCGAAAAAGCAGCGGCAGATGCCGGATCCGCGGCGGATACATCACCAGCACCATCGCCACCAACAGCACGATGGCAACAACGACCGTAGGCCAGGACCAGATTGGTTGAAATACAAGACGCATGTGATTTCGGATTAGAATTTAGCGGCAAAGCCCACGGGCCGCGTCCCGTGGGATCAACAATTCATTTCGATTTGTGTTCCGGTTTCTGTTCGGCTTTGTAAAAGCGGTTCGACACGAAATGCTCGCCGCAAAAGACAACCAGCACAAGGAAGAGGACAAGCGGGAATACCTCCTGCCCGAGTCGTCCCTGACTGACGCGGCGGGTGAGTTCATCGATGTCGCGCGCGACGTCGTATCGGCCTTCACCGAACAGCCTGTTCAATTCAGGTTCTTCGAGCCGCCTGAAGTCGCTTTCGTTGGGATCGGGGTTCACGCTGAAGCCGGTCGCAAAGGTTGATTTCTTTTCGGAACCGACGAGAGTGTAATTGCCCAGTCGGTCGGCATCGTCGATCAAGATACTCTCACTGCCTTCCGCTACTGCACCCGGAAGTTGTTGAAACGTCCCCGGTTTCTGCATGAGGTAACGATTGACGGGCCGTTCCGGATCGAGCGGAACCAAAATCGTTTCGCCGGCGGTGTAGTTCAACGTGCCGATTCGTTGCCTGGCGAGGTAGTTCGTGATTTGATCGACCAGAACGACATAGGGCCAGCCGCTGGGAACCGCTGGTAGGTCGGCCCATTCCTCACGACCAATGGCGGTGGTGAAAAGCAGTACGCGACCTTTACCGTAGACGCGTTCCAGCAGCGCGGGATCGGTTCTCCAATCGGAGTAGGGAATGACCACTGAGGCGGCTTTGTGAGGCTTGACGCGCCAATACCAATGGACTTCGACCGACGAGAGTTCGGCGGCACCGCCGAACGTGTCGAATTTCTTCAGAACGGGGTGTTCGAGGACACCCAGATCGAGTCGCTCGGCCGGAGTGAAGGACAGCCGGGCCAACAGTTTGCCGGGGAGAATGTCCTGAGCGGAGTCGCGGTTGTAGGCAACGGGATCGACGCGGCGGTTTCCGGCGGCAATGAATAGCCCGCCGCCACCCTCGACGAATTCACCCAACGCATTCCAGACAGGTACCGACGGGGTTGCCAGGTTGACAAGGCAAACGACGGACGGGCCGGCGATGTCGCTGGGTTTGAACTTGGAAACGTGTAGCGGCTTGACGCGGTATCGCGCCTGCGATTGATTCAGATTGCCCGGTGCCAACGCTTCGATCCAGAACAGTGCCTCGCTGTAATTCTCGTAGACCACCAGGACTTGCGGCGGTGGGCGAACGGCGACCGTGAAGTAACGAACGTCGTCCCCGTCGAGCGGATCGCTGGAAACGAGACGGACTTCACCGCGGCTCATCGGGGCGCGGAGACCGCGCACGGGAAATTCGACCGAGTCGCCTGGCTGAACCAACTGCCGCCCCTTTGGAACACGTTTGCCGTCCATATCTTCCAGGTACAATTCCAGCATGCGGGTTTCGCTGCTGGTTCCCTTGCCCACGCCATCGACATTGGCCGTCACGATCAGTTCGCCACCGATTGGAACGACTCGTTTGGACAGTTCAAGGGCCGAAACGGAGAAGTTGGTCGGCTCAAGGATTCCCACATCGATGATGTAGACGTTGGCCCATTCGTATTCTTTCAGCGTGTCCTGCAGCGTTCTGGCCGCGTTCATTTTCCAGCCGTGGGCCGACAAATCGGTGAAAAGATAAACTTCGCGTAGATGGCTGTCGCGGCGCAATTTCTCGGGAATCGATTCCTGCTCGGCAAACTGAAACTCGCGGTCGGTGAGTTGGGCGTCGAGTGCGTTGCGGACCCGAATGTTGAGCGGAACGGCAACCGGGTGGATTTCGAGAGCGTCGATACGCGATTTGGCGCCAACCAGATCGGCCTGAAAGAGGATCTCCTCGTCGTTTGATGTGTCGGCCACCGCGATGCGGCTACCCGGGGGAAGGTTACTGAGATGATCGACGGCGACTTCGGCGGCGCGCTCCAGCCGTGTCTTGTTCTCCTGCTGATAGCCCATGCTGAGACTGGTGTCGAACAGGAAGACTGCGGCGACTGGTACGTTTTCAGCGGCATTGGAAGCCGGGGCAGTCAGTTCACCCAACACGCGGTTCTTATATGGCCAGGCAACCAGCAGGGTGAACAGTAGCAGCAGGCCAATTCCGGTTCCGCCGCGAAGCAGCGTGCGGCGGTAAGCGAAGTCGTGATTGGTGAGACGCTTTCGCCGCCAGAAGTGGACCACGCCGAAATAGACCGCAGCAGCGACCCCGAGAATGGCGAGTAACGTCAGTATTTCGCCGCGATTCAAACCGTAATTTGCTGCCGGAAGTGATGGACGCGTGATGGCAAAAACCAGCAGCGCGATGACGAGAATTCGCAGCAACAGCAACCAAAGGTGCCGCAGCCGCATGCGGCGGACGTTGTTCTTGCGGCGAATGACGATGAGTTGCAGTGCCGGGAACAGCAGCTTTTTGGGTTTGGATCGCAGCAGAAAATGCAGCAGAACCGGAATCGCGGCCAAACCGAGTCCATAGAGAATGGCGGGATTGATGAGGGACATAAAGTATCCGGTTGATTGTGATCGCCGCGTACTCGTTCGCTTCCGGTGTATTTTATACAAGCAGTGGCAGGTAAGCCCAGTGCGGCTGTTTCGTGCAGACGTCTCAATCGTCAAAATCAGACAAAAACCAGCCCGCAGCGCAGGCGAGGGTTTGAACGGCTCTGGCAAATTACCCTTGCTAGCGCTGCGGGCTGGTATTTTGGGAATCACACAGACACGGGGCAATGCCGCCCTCTTGTCTATCGGCGTGCGGTCTATAGAATGTGGAGCTTCAACTCGCCGACAGCAAGTGTGAGCGAGCCGATTGTTTCAAATTAACCGAAAGCGCACGGCGACCGACGATGTCACGACAATACATTTTTACCATAGAAGACCTCTCGAAAATCTACGACGAGAAAGAGGTGCTGCACGAAATCTGGCTGTCCTTCTTTCCCGGCGCGAAAATCGGTGTGCTGGGGGACAACGGTTCCGGCAAGAGCACGCTGCTGCGGCTTATGGCCGGCGAAGATACCGATTTTATTGGGACGGCCACGCCTGCGAAAGGAACACGGATTGGCTACTTTCCTCAGGAGCCGCGGCTTGATGATGAGTTGACAGTTGACGAATGCATTCAGCAGGCGGTGGCAGAGCCTCGCGCGATTCTCGATCGATACAACGAATTGAACATGAAATTGGCCGAGGATCTTTCGCCGGAGGACATGGAAGACGTTCTCGATGAACAGGCGAAAGTACAGGATCAGATTGACGCTGCGAACCTGTGGGAACTTGATCGCACACTGGATATTGCGATGGACGCGATGCGGTTGCCTCCGGGGGATTCCAAAGTCGAAAATCTTTCCGGCGGTGAAAAACGCCGTGTTGCTCTCTGTCAGGTGTTATTGACGAATCCCGATCTTTTGTTGCTGGATGAGCCGACCAACCATTTGGATGCCGAGTCGGTTGGCTGGCTGGAACGGTTTCTGGACAATTTTCCCGGGACGGTCGTTGCGATCACGCACGATCGGTATTTCCTCGACAACGTGGCCGGCTGGATTCTCGAACTCGACCGGGGACACGGATATCCCTACGAGGGGAATTACTCAGCGTGGTTGGAGCAAAAACAGGCACGGCTGGCGGTGGAAGAGAAACACGAGTCGAACCGCCGCAAAGCATTGAAGCAGGAATTGGAATGGGTGCGAATGTCGCCTCAAGCTCGCGCGACCAAGAATAAGGCGCGTCTGCAGCGATACGAAGAGATGACCAATCGTCAGTACGATGCCCGCGACGATGCGGCCGATATTCAGATTGCTGCCGGCCCCCCGCTGGGCGACCTTGTTGTGCGGGCAGAGAATCTCGTGAAAGGGTATGGCGACAACCTGCTGGTTGAGGATCTCAACTTCGATCTTCCCCGCGGCGGCATTGTCGGCGTGATTGGACCGAACGGTGCGGGTAAAACGACGTTGTTTCGGATGATTACGGGGCAGGAACAGCCGGACAGCGGGACGCTGCGAATCGGGGAGACCGTTTCGCTGTCATACGTCGATCAATCACGCGACACACTCAATCCGGACAAGACCGTGTTCGAGGAAATCTCCGGCGGTCATGAGCATCTTGAGATTGGTTCTTCACGAATTCACGCGCGGGCTTATGTGCGGCGATTCAACTTCAAAGGATCCGATCAACAGAAGTTCGTTAGAGAACTCTCCGGTGGCGAACGCAACCGGGTTCATTTGGCGAAGCTGTTGAGGACGGGAGGCAATCTCCTTTTGCTCGATGAACCGTCGAACGATCTCGACGTCGATACGCTGCGCTCGCTCGAAAACGCGTTGATGGAATTCGGCGGCTGCGCAATGGTCACCAGCCACGATCGTTGGTTTCTGGACCGAGTTGCCACGCACATTCTGGCCTTCGAAGGAAACAGCCGCACGGTCTGGTTCGAGGGCAATTACGAAATGTACGATATTCAGCGCAGGGCGCGACTGGGAGATGAGGCCGATCAGCCCCACCGAATTCAATATCGACCGCTGCAGCGCTGAATGGCATATTCATTTAGCCGCCGGTGAATACACCGGCGGCCGACCTGCAGTGGCTAATGATCGTTCAAATGTTTCGCGCAGTGTCAGATCACCGGCCCGCCTTGTATTTATGGCGGGCTAACTGGGCTGTGACGCGAACCAAACACTATTTGTTTTGTAGTTTGTCCGTCTCAGCCGGCGTCGTGGCTTCTTCGGGGGCGAACATGTCGCCGGGGTCGAGCGGAATGCGGTCGAGCGGAAGCGGCGATTCGATCTGCTTTTCTGTCAGCAGGAAATAATAGAGCTCGGCCAACCGTCGGCTTCCGAAAGTGGGGTTCAATTGGACGACTTTCTGAAAGCAATTGGTCGCTTGTTTAAACTGCCCGGCTTCCAAATGGGTTAGCCCGATATCGAATTGAATTCGTGCCGCGGCGACACCGACATTGTCAATGGCATTGGCGATGAGTTGAGATTGGGACGGCGTCCAGGAAATGCTTGGTCCGTTTACGGCCAGCGGTACCAGCAACGGTTGGACTTGTTGCCGGGCCATTTCATCCGCGCTTGTCCATAGGGAAACTGCGCCTTCATAATTCCCGTTGGCTAAGCTGGCCCAGGCGGCGAGACTTTGCCAGTCCGGCGGCAATTCAACCTGACCGGCAATCCCCTCGATGCTTTGCAGAATGTCTGCGGCCTCCTGTACTTGACCGGCTTCGTGCAGCAACATGGCGTAGAAAATTCGTATCTCGGGTCGTTCGGAGATTGCCGTGGGATCCTGCTTCAGCAATTCGATCGCCCGCAACACGCATCCTTGCCCGTAAGCAAATTGGGCGACACGGAACATATCGACGCCTTCCGCTCCGGAACTTGCCTTCGCAATTTCGACGTCGATTCGCTTCAATTGTGTTTCTACCTCAGTCGTAAGACGTATCTGCGCCTCTAAAATTCCTGTCTGCTGTGCTTGCCCGACTTCCGACTTGTTGGATTCAAAATCGGTTGACTCCTCGAATCGCTGAAGCGCACGCCGTGCGAGCTGAAGCTTCTTGTTGTTGTTGTAGACGAGAAAGAGGCCAAGCTGCACCGCCGCTCTGTCCGGCTCGATCTTGATCGCCTGATTGAACGCGGCGATCGTCTGTCGATATCGTCTCGACGAATCGTAGTTCTCACTGCCGACAATCGACGATTCTAACTTAGACAAAAACATGTATGCATTTCCCAATACTTGAAACGCATCCGGATTCTCCGGGTTCTCGGCCAAAGCCTGGTTGGCAAAACGGATCGCGAGGTGCGCGGTTGCAGCGGCCAGTTCGTGCGGAGCTTGAATTTGCCCGCTTGCCGGGTCCTGGAATTGTTGAATGTAGCGATCAAAATGCAGCGACTTTTGAGCCGCTACCGGCCGCACATGGCGGGGACTGGAGAGGATCCGTTGGTAGGTCGTGCTTGTTTGAGGCCAACTTGTGCGCGGCTTCAATTCTTCGACCTCTCCCCGAAACGCTTCATCAATCAGGTTCAGCGACCGCTTTGTCAGGTAGTCATCAAGCTTCTGATTCTTCTCGCGAATATCGGCCCTGTAGACCGACGCCGTCATACTCCCAAGTCGCGTTATCGTCCAATCGGGAAGCTGGAGGCTGAGGAAAGTGGCATAATCGGGATCTTGCCCCGACAATCGAGGCAACACGTGTGTCACTTCAAAACGATCGAATGTCTGTTTCCAGATCTCGCTGCGACCGCTGAACGGTTGGCCTGGCCCTCGACTTCGCAACGACTGGCGCGTCTTGCGGTGAATCGACAACAGGTCATCGGGGCCGGTTCCTGTGAATAGTGACAGTCGGCTGTCGATAAACGGCTTTTGCCCCACCCAGATCAGCAAATCACCTTGGTCGGTTCTGAAGTTAAACGGGTGATCGTCGAACGAATCCTCTGTGTCGTTTTTCAGACCGGTAATTGTCGACTGCAACTCGGGGTGAAAGCCCCAGCCAACTCTTCGACCGGCCGGGTCGTTAAGTCGGCCGCTGGCAGCGAGAAATGCAATCGCAAACATCGCCACCACGGTCAACGCTCGCCCGCCACTGGAGAATAATCGCTCCTTGACCTCGACTGAATAAACCTGCGAAAAGCGGTCCCGGTACCAGTCCTGTCCGTTGAGCGTCGCAACCACACACGCCACAACAGCGGCAGCGGCCAACTCATGGCTGGCCATTGCAGCAAAGCCGGCAAATCCGAACAGGGCAAACGCGTGGCCCAAATCGAATTGGCGACGATTCAACACCAGCGTCACCAGTGCCGCCGCCATGAGCACAAGACCGGCAACAACGTGCGGTCGCTCTATCACTGGCCAGCGAAACAGCGGGAAATACTGGAAATTTGCCACGTCGGTACTGGTCGCGAAATTGATACGGAACGCCGGGTACTCAATGCCATACAAGCGTGCCGGTTCGGCCAATGCCTGCCAGCCGAACGGATTCAGGCAGGCCGCGACCAAACAGGCGGCAAGTACAATCCACAGTTGGCGGCGCCGTTCCGATTGGGCCAGCCCCGAAACGCCGATGAGAGAACCAAGTAGATCGCCAATGGCGTATAGCGCCAGCAGGCTCAACCCCAAAAACATGCGGCCATCGAGGTTGGCCCACAATATGAACGTGGGAACCAGCCACCAAATCAGGTTGCGGTTCGACTCGGCATCTCGCCATCGATACAGAATCCACAACACGGCCGCCAATCCAAGCAGCGTGACAACTTCCGGCAGGGCCGTAAAGTACGGGTGGCAGGCAAGCAGCGCCAGCGCAGCGGCAATCGATCCCCACCAGGTGGAAACATCGGGCCGCACACATCGGGTCACAAGGAAAAACGTCGCCGCGACAATCAGGACCTTGAGAAAGGTCAACATCTTCACGCCGGCAATGGCGACCGCGCCGGCGAGCGTCAGATCGAACAGCCAACTCAAATTGACCCACGGTCGTCCCACCGCCGTCAAGGAGAACACGTCCACTCTCGGCGGCAACCCTCCATGCGAGGCCAGATACTGCCCTGTTTTCACATGCACCAGTGTGGAAGTTTCGGCGATTTCGGTCCAGGCCACCAATGCGGCCAGCACCAGTATGAACGCTCTCAGCATGAAGTCGCCGCGCAGTGCCTCATCTTCCACAATTTCCGGCGTCAGCGGTTCAACTTCCGGCAGTCCGTCGGTCGGTGTCGACCCCTCCTGCGGCTGCTCTGTCGCGCCGGCATCATTCGCGCCGGCATCATTTGTGCCCGCCTCGGTCTCGTTTTCATTTTCGGCGGGAGTCGGCGATTCTTCGGGAGAAATACTCACAGATGACCTGTTTTCCTGGCTGCGCGGTGATTGGAAGAACGGCGTGATCTCATTGGCTTCGTATTCATACTCACGGCAGAGAAACCGGGTGCATGCTATTGTGGCAGGGCCGAATTGGTCAAGCAGAAACGGCGCAAACCGGCCGATGTCAGTACTTACGCCACTCGATGAAGGACCGTTGGGGGATTCTGGACCACCAAGTCAGCGGCCCAGTTACCCTATTTGCTCTTGTCCCACCCAAGGGCGCAGTGCCTCCGGAACAATGATGCTGCCATCGGCCTGCTGATAGTTCTCCAGAATGGCGACAATTGCCCGCGTGACCGCCACCGCGGTGCCGTTGAGCGTGTGGACGAATTGCGTTCCTTTTTTCTCGGCCGACTTGCAGCGTGTGTTCAGCCGTCGGGCCTGATAGTCGGTGCAGTTCGACGCCGATGTCACTTCGCCATATTCGCCATTTTCGCCGCGTCCCGGCATCCACGCTTCGAGGTCGAACTTGCGGTACGCCGGCCCGCCGAGGTCTCCCGTGCAGGTGTCGATAACCCGATAAGGGATTCCCAACCCCTGAAAGATGTCTTCCTCGATGGCGACAACCTCTTCCTGAAACGCGTTCGAGGCTTCAAGGTCGGGCGTGGTGAAGCCGAACATTTCGACTTTCGTGAACTGATGCACGCGATAAATGCCGCGCGTCGCGCGGCCGTATGCGCCGGCTTCAGTGCGGAAACAATGAGAGATGCCGGCCAGCTTGATCGGCAGATCCGCAGCGTCGATGACCTGATCTTTCATCATGCCGCCGAGCGTAATTTCCGCCGTCGCCACGAGGCTCAGGTCGCTGTTTTCGACCGAATAAATCTGTGCTTCCGGTCCCCGCGGACTAAAACCAATACCTTCGAGCACGTCATCGCGGGCCAGATCGGGCGTGGTGCACAACTCGAATCCCGCCGCACGCACTTTCGCCGCCGCGTATTGCAGCAGCGCCAATTCGAGCAGAACGGCCTCGTTCTTCAAGAAATAAAAGCCGTTGCCAGCGACGCGCGAACCCGCTTCGAGATCCAACAGATTATTTTTCTCGGCCAACTCGACGTGATCGAGCGGCTTGAAATCGAACTGCGGCTTTTCGCCCCACGTTCGCAGCGTGACGCTATCTTCTTCCGACGCACTGACCGGCGCATCGGGGTGCGACATGTTGGGAATTCGCGCCTGCTCGATGCGCAAGTCGGCTTCCAACTGTTTTAGCTCGACTTCATTCTCGCCGACCAATCCGCGGAGTTCCTTGCCGCGCGCGATGAGCGATTGTTTTTCGTCGGCAGCCGCTTTCGGGATTTGCGACGACGTTGCTTTTTGATCGTGCCGCAGTCGATCGCCGTCTTGGATCAGCCCGCTGCGCCGTTCGCGCAATTCCACGAGCTTGTCGATATCGACTTCAACCCCACGATTCCGACAGTTCTCGGCCACCGCATCCCGATTGTCACAAATAAACTGCAAATCAAGCATATGAAATCTTCAACCAGAACCAGATTGTGAATGTATCCCAACGCGCATCGACACCGCTTGCGGTTTCGCAGCGAACGAGCAGCCTATCGACGCCCCAACTCATCCCACAAATAGGCGCTGGCCCGAATTCCGTTCGCAAAATCGTCCAGGCTGAACCGCTCGTTGGGGCTGTGCAAATTGTCGGTGTCCTGCCCCCAACCCAACAGGAGTGTATCGACTCCCAGCAGGTCGCGGAAGGTAGTGACGACGGGAATCGAACCCCCATCGCGAATCAACACCGGAGCCGTCCCGAACGACCGCTCGATGGCCACGGCAGCCGCTTTCATCCACGGACTATCGGTCGCAAACACCAACGCCTCGCCTCCGTGATAGGCCGAAAACTCCATCGTCACGCCGGCCGGACAATTCGATTCAAGATGTTTACGCAACGCTTCCGTCAACGCATGCGGATCTTGATTCGGCACCAGACGGCAACTGATTTTCGCGGTCGCCGATGCTGGCACAATTGTCTTCGGTCCTGCACCGGTGTAACCGCCGAAAATGCCGTTGATGTCGCAGGTCGGCCGCGCCCAACGCCGCTCCAAAGTCGTGTAACCTTCCTCGCCGAATGTTGCAGTGACGCCCAATCCTGCCAGGTAAGACGCCTCATCGAACGGCAGGTTCGCCAATCGCGTGCGTTCCTCCTCAGAAAGTGGTTCGACACCGTCGTAAAAGCCCGGAATCTGCACTCGGCCCTGTTCGTCGTGCAGCGTTGCCATGAGGCGGGCGAGCGCATTGGCCGGATTTGCCACCGACCCGCCGAACATGCCACTGTGCAAATCCTGCGACGGGCCGTTGAGCGTGACTTCACATGCCAGAATTCCCCGCAAACCGTAGGTAATGGCCGGCATGCCGGGCGCATATTGGCTGGTGTCGCTGACGACAGCGATGTCGCAGGCCACCTTCTCCTTATTGTTCGCCAGAAAGATATCCAGATTGCCGCTGCCGACTTCTTCCTCACCCTCGATTATGAATTTGACATTCACCGGCAACTTGCCAACGCTTTTCAGCCAGGCCTCGACCGATTTGACATGCGTAAACATCTGCCCTTTGTCGTCGGTCGCCCCGCGAGCATAAATTCGCCCGTCTCGCACCGTCGGTTCAAAAGGCGGTGAAATCCATTGGTCAATCGGGTCGGCCGGCTGCACATCGTAATGCCCGTAAACCATTGCCGTCGGTGCGTCGGCAGCCTGCAGCCATTCGCCGTACACAATCGGGTGCCCGTCGGTCTCAATCAGTTCGACAGTCAGCCCGGCGTCAACCAGCCGGTCCCGCGTAAACTCCGCCGCCCTGCGCACATCGGCCGCATAAGCCGGGTCGGCACTCACACTGGGAATCCGCAGAAACTCCGTCAGTTCATCAACAAACCGGTCGGCGTTGGCATCGAGAAATTGTTCAACCTGTTGCATACAAATGTTTCCGTTCTTCGGGGGAGGCGCTCAGTAGGCGAACCGTCGTCTACTCCATCGTTGCTACTCAGCGCTCGACTTCCGGCGTGACTGCGTTTCGAACAGAAATCGGCCATCGAACTGCCGCCGAAGCGCCGACCAGGAATAGGCTCGATAACCAGACATAGTAGCCACTACTCAATTTGAATATCAGGGGTGTCGGGGCGAGTGACACGTTGTGCTCCACCCCAATCAACAAAAACCCGCCGACGCATCCAAGCGACACAGCAACCAATGCCAACAAAGCAGCAATGGCCCAGCGTTGCATCGATAGCAGGTAAAACGCAAACCAGCACAGCGGGTTTGCAACAAAAGCAGGATTTCCATCCGTGAGTAAAAAGAAACTCCACAAGAACGCGGATACGCCGAGGCCATAGGACGACGCCACAATGCTGTAGCACGACGGCAAGACGAAGGAACTCAAATACAACAATGCGATCACCACCATCTCTGGTTGCGTGATGTTCATTCTTCTGGCGACAAGTCCTGCGGGAACGGCGGTAACGCCAATTGCGCCAATGGCGCGGGCAGCCAGGTACACTTCAACGACTTCGCCGTTGTCACGACATGTTGGCAAGAAGCACAACGCGAAAGCGATTCCGCCGACGGTTGCGATACAGATCGACGTGACTACCGACAACCAGCTGGGCTTGGCTTCTGTTGGTTGCATGACTCACCCATCAGTGGCGGAACACTGAGACCGAATCCAACCGAGTTGGCTGGGACGAAGTTGTTTGGTCGAAAGATAACGAATCGACTCGCGTTATTCTATTCCGCGCCTCCAGCCGAACGGGCCACCTGCTCGTCGCTTGCCAGATACAGTAACAAATCGCGCACCTGCTCGTCGCTGTAGGTTCGTAACATGCCTTCGGGCATCATCGATGTCTTGGACGTTCGTAGTTCTTCGACGTCGTTCAACGAGAGTTTGACCCGAGCTTCCTGTGTCCGTAGTTTAATGAATTTGTCATCGTGCAGGATGACGAAGCCGCTGAAGAGGCGACCGTCGGTTGTCAGAACTTTTGTCAGGCGGTACTTCGGATCGATCACCGCGTTGGGATCGACCAGGTTGCTCAGCACGTAGTCGATTTTCTTGCGGCCCGAACCGGTCAGGTCGGGGCCGATTGTCGCACCGTCGCCAAACAGCACGTGACACTTCGCGCATGTCTTCTCGAACACAAGGCGGCCGGCAGCGACGCTGCCGGTTTTCAGATAGTCCGCCGTCATCCGTTGTTTGTAGCGGGTGATCTCGTCCGACTTCTTGATCTGTTTTGCATCGTCGGCCCACAGGTTATCGATGCGTTTTCTCAGCCCGGCGTCGCTGAACGACCGTAGCTGCTGCAGGGCGAAGGCTGAGACGTCGCGGCGATTGACGGCGTCTTTCTCGATGGCGGTTAGTAACGCGACGGCAAACTTCTGTCGCGTACCCAACACGCCGATGGCATCCTGTCGCTCGGCCGTGTTAAGCTTGGGATACAGACCCAGCAAGAATTTGGCCGTCGATGGTTCGTTTCGAATAACGAGTGCCTGAATCGCATCCCGCCGCAACGGAGATGGTTTGGCGATCAACTCGTGCAGCAACGGCACGGGCAAACCGCTGTCTAATTTCAACAGCGCACGGAACGAATCGCGGCGGTCATCGGCCGACGACCGTTCATCGAGCGCCGTTTGCCGAAGCTTGGCAATCGCTTTCTTGTCTCCAAAAATTGTCGCCAGACGAACACCGCTGGAACGCAAGGCTGGATTGGAACTGGCAGCCACCTGCCGATAGAGGAATGCCCACGATGCGGGGGCGCGTTGACCGCCCGTTCCGTCCAGCGCATCGAGCATGCCTGCGAGAAAATCGAGACGAACCTTTGCGTCCGTGCTACGCAATGCCGCCCGCACGACCCGTTCGGTGGGAGGTGAATCGATATCCAGAGTCCGGCGAGCAATGTGTCGCCTTAATAGTGAAATCTTTGCATAGGTCGCAAGTTTCAGTGCGGCCTCATTGTTCGCGTTGACCAGCGGCTCGATGCCGTACCAGATCATCAACGGCAGGTAATGATCTTCAGCATCTTCCGCGTGGCTCATTAACGCCCGGGCAATGTTCCAACGGTGTTTGGGCTTCAGTCGTTGGAGGGCCGATGCCAACGCCAACCGAACTTTGGGTGAATCATCGTCGCGCGCCAACCGCGTCATTTCTGTTAACGCTGCGGCACCGGGATACTGTTGATCAACCAGCAATCGAACCGCCCAGCGGCGAACGTGTTGGCTGTCGTGCTTGAGCAAAATTACCAGTTCCGACTGTTCGAATTCATCCATAAGGAACAACGTCCACAGTGCACGCAGTTTCTGCAGCTCATCTTTGTCGTTCTTCAAGATGTCGCGCAGCCGCTTTCGCGCTGCGGACACGTCCTGTCCCGATGTTGCGCGTTCGTGCAAAATTCGCCGTGCATGGCGCGTGAACCAATCGTTGGCGTGCAGATGCAATTCGGCGAGTTCGAGTGCGCTCAGCTTCTGAAGATCGACGGTTCGCTGTTTCGGCTTTCCGTAGACCACCTTGAAAATGCGGCCGCTGCTGCGATGGCTGCCGTCGCTGTCGTGGCATTCACCGATGTCGTGCCAATCGGAAACGTAAACGCCGCCGTCGGGGCCGTACTTGATCGACATCCCGCGAAACCAGGGATCGTTGCCGAACAGGAAATCGTCGGCATGTACGCCGACATAGCTGGAATTCTTTGGGACGAGCCGATCGTTGTTGACTCGGTTGCCGTGCAGGTTGTTGGTGAAGAACGTGCCACGGTATTTCTTCGGCCAATTGTCGCCGAGGTAAATCATACCGCCGCAGTGTGCGTGGCCGCCGCCGGCGACCGAGTGATGATCGTCGGCCTCCCGCGAACTTTGCCACACGCCACCGCCCCAGTGCAAATGATTGGCAATCGACTGAACGCGACCGTAAGCGTAGCGGTTGTCGGCTTCGGCGGCACGGCGCTGGCAGTACATGCCGGGGACGATGTGCCACAGGTGCGCGATGACGGTGTTCGAGGTAAACAGGTCGCCGTACTCGTTGAAGTCGGCCCCCCACGGATTCACCATCCCCTCGGCGACCGACTCGAATTCGTGGTGGATCGGATGGAATCGCCAGATCCCGCGTGTGATGCGAGTCCGTTCATCCTTGGGTGTGCCGGGAACGCCGACCAGCGAGGGTGTCGAAAGACCGATCGCACCGTACAACCAACCGTCCGGTCCCCAGTGAAAATTGTTCAACACGTTGTTCTTGGAAATCTCAAACCCATCGAGCATTGCAATCGGTTTGGAATCCGGGACATCGTTTCCATCGAGATCGGGAATGAAGGATAACTCGGGCGTGTTGGCAATCCAGACGCCGCCATGCCCGACGGCGATTCCCGTCAAATACCGCCCCTTGTCCCAGAAGACCGTGCGCTTGTCGAATCGACCGTCGTTGTTTGAGTCTTCCAGAATCAGGATGCGATCCGAACCGCCCTCGGCCTTCCACACGGGATGCGAGTAATTCTCAATAACCCACAACCGGCCCCGGTCGTCGAAGTCGAACGCAATCGGCCGCCGCAAATCCGGTTCGCCGGCAAACAGCGTGACGTGAAACCCCTTCGGCACGGTGATGCGGCTTAGCGATTCCGCCGGTGTGAGCGGAATGTCTTTCGGATTCTGCGTATCGACGACGCCGCGCGGCAAGTCGTCGCCCCGTACAACAGGAATGCAGGCAGAAACGAGAAACAGCACGGCAAGAATTCGTAGCACGGAAAACTCTCCGGAA